>JABGPF010000495.1 GCA_018645065.1 Phycisphaerales bacterium | reverse complement strand
AATGTAGTGGTCGGGCATTATCACGACTTTTTCGGTGTCGAACACCTTGGCCTCGGCGCCGAAATGCTCTTCGAATATCCCGATGGTTCCCGGACCGCAGACATCGTGCGTCATCAGCACATCCACATCGCACCAGATGTTTTCACCTGGCGAGACGCTGTCGCGGCCGGCGTGTTTGGCGAGAATTTTTTCAGTTATCGTCATGCCCATTTTTTAAGTCCCGTCTAGTATTTCTGTAACGAATCGTCTAACTCATCACAGGAATCTTACGGTCTGGGCATCGGACTTTCAACCATCAGCGAAGACTTAGCGTCTGATATCCGTTAATAGAACATCGGTTTGGCGTATTTAAGCTTGAGAGGCGCTTCCGCGCGGACCAGGCGTTTCCGCGTCGCCGTTGGTGTCGGCTCGGGCGTGGGGGTTGTGCTTGGCTTGGTCGTGGTGCGTTTAATTCCGTGTACTTCCACTTCGGCGTAGTGGTTCAGATCGTCGCTTGTGTTGCCCTGGCTGTACAGGCGAACGTATCTGCCGACGGCGTCTTTGCACTCGATCACCTTTCCGAGCACCGACTCGACGTAACCCATATCCGAGCCGACTTCCATACCGGCCGACTTGTTGTGATCGGTGCTGAAAACGGTTGTGTATGTCGCAAACTTCGGATCGTCAGACACTTGCACGATCACGTCGCGATACGCCCGGGCCTCACCATCGTCGTGGTAATGCCACACCGCCACAGCGTACACATCGGCCTGTACGCCCAGATCAACCTGCACCCACTTGAGACCCGAACCGATGTCCAGACCGGTCGATCCGGTCTTGTCGCCGTCGGTGATTATCCTCAGTTTCTCGGCGGATATCTCGGCGTTACTGGTGACAGGCCGCCCTTTAGACAGATTGATCGTGCCCACCGGAACGTAAATCGGGTCAGGCGGGTCGAGTGACGGCACGGCCACATGTGGATCGGGCACCACGCCGGGAGTACCAATCGGATACGCCCCGGGATACTCGATATCCAACGGGATTTTCTTGTCGACCGGCGGAGTCGGATTGCCCGCACCACCGGCTATCGGCTTCGACGGTGTGGTGCGGTTTGGCATCATCATATATCCAACGCCCAGCAGCACCAGGATCGAAGCCGCCAGCGACAGCGGAACCCGCCAACTGAACCGCAACGGGCTCGGCTGGGGGCCTGATTCGATCGTCCGCCTCTGCTGTTCGGTGAGTTCGGGGGTCGGTTCGCTGGCAAGCTGGCTGCTGAGGAGGCCCGCCACGCTGTTGAGTTCGTCCACCGCGCGGCGCCCTTCAGCGTCATCGGCCAGCATCTGCTCGATCTCCGCTGCCCGAGTCGCATCCAACTCGCCGATCGCAAATGCGGTCAGCTCTTCGTCGCTATATTGTTTAGATTGATCTGACATTTCAGTTCTCCCTATCGCTTCAGGCCACGAGTCCGTCGACCTTGAATTTTCTTCGCAACGTCTGCATCGCCGTGTGGATCTGAAACCCCACGCCAGAGACGCTAAGCCCTGTTATCTGGGCGATTTGCTTGTACGTAAATCCGTTCTGGAACTTCAACCGCAGCACTTCCTGTTGGTTTTCCGGAAGCTGCGACATTGCGCGGGTCACCTGCTGGGCGTCTTCCTGATCTTCGATGATCTCGTGAGGCCCGTCGCCTGGAGCCGCCTGGGTGTGTTTGATTTCGTCGCTGAGTCCAATCATGCGTTTCTCCTTTCTCAGGACGTCCACCGCACCGTTGCGGCATACCGCAAAAAGCCACTGGGCCGCGTTGTCGTCAACGCCAAACCGATCGGATTTCCATAGCTTCAGGAACGCATCCTGGACGACATCTCGCCCGCGTTCCAGGTCGCCTCCGAGGATCCGCGCGGTGTATCGCAGCAGCGGACCTTCGTGGCGATCCATGACAGATCGCATCCATTCGACCCGATCTTCATCTCGCTCACACTGTTTAGCGGCATCCGGTTTCATAGGCTTTTCCCGAGAGTAATCGATCTACAATATAAATACGCATGAGTTGTTAATCCCATAGCCCAATTCTCTCTTTTTCCACAAAATATTCAACCACCACAAAAACACACCCAAAAATCCAAATACGAATCACACAGCCGACACCCATCCAACCCAGCAGCGACCAATCGCATGATCTTCACAATTGCTTCACACTTTCAGCGTGTGCACCTGTTACCCATAAAAGTG
>JABGPF010000145.1 GCA_018645065.1 Phycisphaerales bacterium | reverse complement strand
CGATGATACATCGCGAAGCTGATGTGGTGTCGGCGGAAGAGGCGGTGCGGCTTCGCAAGGAGATCGAGCAGTGGCGAGGCGCCGCCCAAACTTATTCCTGGCGTGAGATTCACTGGTGGAATCAAAGCCGCAAAATCCAGAAGATCCGCAGCACATTCGGGGCGCAGTTGGCAAATTGCGAGCTTATTCCCGCACGCGTGGTCCTGGGCGACGCACTTCCTTACGGGCAATCGCAAACGGTTTACTCCGGAACAATACGGGGTGTGGAACCGGGAATGAGAGTGATCGACGTTCTGACAGATCGCTCCAAGGCCCTGCCAGGTGGTGACCAGATGCGGGCCATCACCGGATATTCCGCCGAGTCGGGCAAGCCTCTCGCCGGCTCGATTCTTATCGGTTGGGTCGAAGCGGCGGGCAGCTTCACCGCGCGGGTCAGGCTTGTTACCGACAAGAAGTTCAAGGTCCAGGCGCTGTTGCATCGCAGGATCAACCCTCAGGCTCCGCGGAGGGTTACCGTAAAGACGCCCGACGGGCCTACAGTGGAGGTTCTCACCAGGAAGAATAATCATCTTATTCCGGTCACATTGAGCGGTGATGGTGAGCGCGGGATGGTTACAGAATCGATACCTCGCGAGCATAATATTCGTCCGGGCGACTGGCTTTGGAGTATGGGGCGGTCGGCGAAATTGCCCATTCGATTGCGAATTGGCAAGGTTACAGAGGTGATTGAGTTAACGAAGAATCCCAACTTCGTTACTGCCAAAGTTATACCGGCGTCGGACCTGGGCAGCCTGCAGGATATTTTCATCGTGCGTTCGCTGGCCTCGCCGCCTCCACCGCGGGGGGGGGACTAGCCAATGCGATGGATCCCATTTGTCATACTGATCTACGTTGCGGTGCTTATACAGGTTACTGTTGCGGCGTTACCGGTCCAGTTCGCCTTCACCGGTAATATCGCGCCGAATATTCTGGCGATATTGGCGGTCTTTTTCACCTTGTCGGTTCGCGACTCTCGCGATGCAATGATGGCCGCTTGGGCGCTGGGTTTTTCGCTGGACCTTTTGCTCTGCGGAATGGGCGGAGTGGCGACGGCGGTCGGCCCGATGTCGATTTCGTTTGTTCTGGGCTCCGCTTTGATTTTCCGCGTTCGCGAGGCGTTCTTTCGCGACAGGGCGATCGCTCGCGGACTGCTTACGCTCTTGTTCTGCATGGTGGTTCACACGTTGTGGGCGTCTATGCAAACGCTGTTGGTTTTCACCTGGTCGGCATGGTGGCCCGCGATCGCCCGTGCGATTGGGATATCGATTTACTCTGCGGTGTTGGCTCCTGTGATATGCATACTCCTGCAGCAGGTTGGCGTATTTTTCATCGCGAATCCGGCCCGGCGCCAAAGGCGGAGGTAGCTTGTGTATAAGCATCGCCTGAAGATATTCATCGGCGTGGTGGCTGTCCTGTTCCTTGGAGTTATTCTGCGGTTGGGTTATCTTCAGATCGTCAGGGGCGATGACTATCGCCTGCAGTACGACCAGAAGCTCAGGAACGTTGAATCGAGTCCGGCCAGGCGTGGGAAAATACTTGACCGCAACGGTTATATTCTCGCCCGGGACGAATCGTGCTATTCGCTTTACATGGATTATCGCCTGATGGCGTCTGATGAAAAGTGGGGACGCTCGCAGGTTAGAGCCATTGCCCGAGAGTTGTCTATCTCGCGTGAACAAGCCGCCGACGTATTCCGCCAGCGAGCGACAAACACATGGCGTCTGGTGCATCGGGCCACCGCCCTTGCCCGGGCCGGAGACCTGAGCGTCGACAGGTTGACCCCGGAGCAGGCGACTGCTGCAAAAGAAGATATGCAAAGCACCATCGCGCGAATTATCTGGCGGATGAAAAGGCAGGCTACCAGGGTCGGCATGACTGTGCGAGGACAGCGTCAGGCCCACCAGATAGTCGCCGGTTTGGACGAGCATGCGTATGCGGCTTTGAGTGTTAGTAAAGACAAGGACAAGACCGTTGGCGTATCGCTCCGCCCGGACACTCGCAGGCGATATCCGTCGAGAAACGCCGCCTGCCACATTATCGGATTCACCACGCAGGTCTGGAAAGACGATCTCGATCGCCACAATATGACCAAAGAAGAGGGCGACTGGTTCGCGCGCAACGAGGCCAATTATCGCGACGGTGACCAAATCGGGCGCGGCGGCGTTGAGATGATGTGCGAGAAGTATCTCCGAGGCAGTCGTGGTTTTCGAGTCAGCCAGGACAGCATATTGGCCAAGGATCAACCGGCCAAGGACGGACGGGACGTTCATTTGACCCTTGATATACGCCTGCAAAAAGATATCGAAGCCCTGCTGGGTACGCGTAACGGATGCGCCGTGGTGTTGGAGATCCCGAACCGTGAGATTCTGGCGATGGTTTCGGCGCCTACTTACGACCTGAATCGATATCAACTTGACTTCCGCGAACTGGTGGCCGACAAGGTGAACCTCCCGCTGCTGCATCGGGCGGTGAAGAAGGTCTACCCGCCCGGTTCCACGGTAAAACCGCTTTCGGCGCTCGCTGCTCTGGGTGCTGGTATTATCCCGCCGTCAACGGAGTACAACTGCCGCGGATACATGTACGATCCGACCAGATTCCGGTGCTGGCATCGTCAGGGCGGGCACGGTAGGATTGACCTGAGAGACTCGATCAAACGAAGCTGCAACGTTTACTACTACCACGTAGGGGAGAAAATGGGCGTTGAGTTGTTCTCCGACTGGCTGATGGACTTCGGGTTGAGCGATAAGCCCGGAACGGGTCTGCCCGACGAACGGGCCGGACACGTACCGCGACACGGGACCAAGGGCGAGTCGCGACTGATCGCAATCGGGCAGGGGCCGATGGACGCAACCCCGCTTCACATGGTCAATGCGATAGCAACCATAGCTGCCGGTGGGGATTTCCGATCACCAATTATCGCCCTTGAGGGCGGACCGCGGCAGGTGCAACGCCAACTGGGCATTCAGTCGCAGCACGCAGAGGCCATAAGGGAGGGGATGCATCAAGTTGTCTCTGAATACGGTGGTTCGGCTTATAAAGTATTCAAGAAGGACCGCCCTAAGAGCACTGTTTGCGGCAAGACCGGAACGGCGACCGCCTCACCGCACATACCGGACTTTAACAATAACGGGCGAGTCGATCCTGAAGAACGCGCATCGAACCTCGTCCTTCGAGGCGATATGGCGTGGTGTGTCGGATTCGCACCCTACGAGAACCCGAAATACGCATTTGCAGTGGTCATCGAATACGTGACCAGCGGTGGCGGAGGAGCCAACGCAGGCCCGGTCGCCAGAGATATAATACACCTGCTGGAAAGCCCGAAATACCAGTACCTGAAACCGTAGACTTCATTAAATGATCAGTACGCTCAAACAATACCTCAGATACACCAGTTGGCCTATTATCGCAGCCATGCTGCTGCTGATCATAGTCGGTCTCAGCGCGATTCATGTCTCCGAAGAAGCCGGCGCCATGAACGCCCAACAGGCTGCGAGAACCCCATACTGGCAGATTCAGTTGATCTATTGCATCCCGGCGCTGGGGATGTTTGTGCTCATGTCGATCATTCCATACCAGCGAATCGGGCGGGCGGCGTATGTTTTGTTCGCTCTTACATTGTTGGTGCTGGCGGCGCTTGTGCTGCTGCCGAGAATGCTGGGCGACGGAAACGCCCTGATCCGAACTGTGCTGCCGGGCATTCGCGGGGCGCATCGATGGATCAAAATCGGGCCGATTCAGATCCAACCGTCGGAAATCGCCAAAATCTCATATATCGTACTTCTGGCGTGGTATCTGCGATCGGGAGACCGCTATCGCACGATCATCGGTCTGATCATACCATTTGTTCTGACGCTGATTCCGATCGGTTTGATCCTGAAGCAGCCGGACCTGGGCACCAGCCTGCTCCTGCTGCCCACGCTCTACGTCATGCTCTTTATGGCCGGAGCACGAATGAAGCATCTGTTGGGCATAGTCGCCGTCGCCACGGCGCTGGTTTTAATGCCCATACCGGTGAACGCGCCGGCCGACAGCAGAGACCCCGAACACAAAAGCCGACGCGCCCTGTCGTATGTGAATTACGAGTCAGGCGGGAAGGACTACGCCCTGTGCGCCGCGCCGCTGGTGATGATGAAATCCTACCAGTTAAAACGCATCGAAGGATGGCTCAGGCAGGAAGACGCCGCGATCACCAGGGGCATTGGGTATCACTTGCACCAGTCGAAAATGATTATGGGTTCTGGGAAATGGACCGGTAGGAGCGACTGGAACAACACCGACTCGTATTTCCAAATGCTGCCCGATGACCACACCGACTTTATTTTCTCGGTGATAGGGGGCCAATGGGGTTTCATCGGATGCATCGGCGTGCTGCTGCTTTACGGATTGATATTCCTGTTCGGTGTGGAAATTGCGATTGTGACTTACGACCCGTTCGGGCGACTTTTGGCCGTTGGCGTTCTGGCGTTGCTGGCTTCGCAGATACTGATTAACATCGGGATGACAGTCGGGCTCGGTCCGATTACCGGTATGACGCTTCCGCTGATAAGTTACGGTGGTTCGTCGCTGGTGGTTAATTGCGCCGCGCTTGGTCTGTTAGTGAACGTTGGGTACCATCGCCCGATGACGCTGTCGCGCCGTCCGTTTGAACACGGTCAGAAGCGTGAGAAACCGCCCGCACCGTACGGCCCGGTAGCGGCTGACGGACGACCTGACTTCCGCAAAATGTGAGACCGCTGACTTTGCAAAACGCCCCAGAATATTCAACGCCTTTTTCCTCGCCGACCGGCTCCTGGCCTGATCGCGAGCCTCTTGCGCTCAGCGACGGGTACGCCACCGGCGTGTTCCACCACAAACCGACCGGTCCGGCCAGCCGGGCGCCTGTGCTTTATCTGCATGGGATACAATCGCATCCGGGCTGGTTCTTCGCGTCGGCGGCGAGTTTGAGTGATGCCGGCCACGATGTGTTCCAGGTCGCCAGGCGAGGAAGCGGGGCGAATCTGGTTGACAAAGGGCACGCGCGATCGGCCGGTCAGTTGCTCGACGATGTGCAAACGGCGATCAGGTTCGTTCTGGACCGCACCGGCGCTGAAAAGGTCGCTCTGGTGGGCGTTAGCTGGGGCGGGAAACTCGCCGCCGCGTATTGCGCCAAACGCGACACCAGCGAGATAGCATCGCTTACGCTGATCGCACCGGGAATTGCAGCCAGGGTCGACGTGTCGCTCGCTACGAAAATCAAGATCGCCTCATGCCTGCTGGCCGCCCCGAAAACGTTGGTCACAATTCCTCTGGACGCACCCGAACTGTTCACTGACAACGAGCCGATGCGACAGTTCCTTCGCGACGATAAGCTCTCATTGCGAAAGGCGTCCGTACGATTCATGTACGCCAGCCGCCGCCTCGAACAAATGATATCAAGAGCCCCACAGGGCAGTATCAAAATACCGACAACGCTGATCCTCTCGGATGACGATCAAATAATTGACAGCCCATCGGTCGCCGAAATAATACGACGACTAACCGCCCAAAACGCGGAGATCATATCACTAAACGGAAAGCACACCCTGGAATTCGAGGAAGACCCCAGCGAGTTCCACAAAACGCTGCGTAACGCCTGCGCGAAGTAACCGCGCAACACCGCAAGCGGGATAGCTCCCACCGCTTGCGGTGTCGCGCGGTTTTTAAAAAACGTTTCGACCAATTCGTCGGTCAACTCTTCGTCTTGGCGTAGCTGGTTGACTTCCAGGTTACTGTCGCGCCGGGGCGTAGTTTTGTCATTGAAATGATAATCACGTACAGCGTGATAACGCACGCCATTGCATATGTTAGCGCAAGGGTTCCGGCGTTTCCGAGCATTCGATAGTACCGGAAGATAACGCTCTGCTGCAGCAGGACGCCGGTTAGTCCGGCGATCCCGCAGGCCAGTGCGGTAGTCGATCCGGCTCCGCAGTGGAACCACAACAATCCGACAGCCGCCGCGGCGTAGGGCAGAATCCCCATAATCGCCATCAGCAGGAACGAGATAATCAGACGCTTCAGCGTTCCGAACGTACCGAAGAATATCCGCGACCATCCGCGAATAATCTGATCGAACGACGTGTACATCCGCACCTTATACAGGCCGTCGCCGCGCAACACGCGGAGCTTTTTACCGCTCTTCTTGATCAGGTCAGCCATGTGCATATCTTCGTTGACCTGGTCCTTCACCGCTTCGTGCGTGCCGACCGCTTCGTAAGATTCGCGAGGCATCATCATGAAGGCGCCGTTGGCGTATGCGTTGGGCTTCTTGGGGTTGTTGACCTTGTCGGGACTGTACCAGATCATCATCACGCCGCTGCAAACCGGCTGGATGACTTTCTCCCAGAACCCTTCCATCTCCAGGTCGGGCAGGATGCTGAACATGTCGATTTTATTTTTGCGAGCGTGTTCGACCGCGACCGAAAGCGTTCGGTTGGAGGTTTGCTTGCAGTCGGCGTCGATCATGCACAACCACTCGCCTTTGGCCTGCTTGATTCCCGTTTGCATGGCGTTGTTTTTACCGCACCAGCCCTCGGGCAGGGTCTCGATGTTCACCAGCTTGACCCTTGGGTCCTCGGCGGCTATTTTCTCAACAATGGCTGCGGTGTTATCGTCGCTGCGATCATTGCAGACGATCATCTCGAAGTTTGGATAATCCTGGTCGAGTATCGATCTGACGCATCGCTCGATGCAGGCTTCTTCGTCCTTGGCGGCGACCATAACGCTGATCATCGGCGGGTCTTGGTCGGCTCCGGGGTTGTTCGGTCCGATCATGCGTTCGGGTTTCTGCTGCTTGTAGATCATCACGTGCCGCGATATCCACAGCAACGAGACCAGCACGGAAAATACAGTCAGGACTATGCACAGTGCCGTCATTAGTTTCGACCTTTTTGATTGGAGTTTCGCGGTCCTTCTTTGTCGAATGCTGCTCGTGCGGCATCCATGACTTTTCGCACGGGCGTCCCGTGGCTTTGTGCGGCTTGTCGGCAGTCTTCAAATTCCGGGCCGGCGGTGACGATAGTCCCTCCGCGTCGCCCGATCTTTATATTGATAGGCCCGAACGGGGTGGTTACGGTTTGAAATTCGCGATTGAGCTTCGTTCGCGTGCATGTTCTCTTCCGCACGCCGAACGATGTGGTTTCAGTTAGCAGCACGTCTTCGGCGGCGTTGACGTCGGCGGTGTCGCACAGGACCGAAAGTTGCCACGCCGGTCTGGACTTTTTCATCACAATCGGCGCCGCCCAGGCGTCCAGACACCCGATGAGCAGCAGCTTGTCGATCGTCGCGCCGATAATCTCGCCCGTGCAGTCGTCCAGATTAACCGTAAGTTCGACCACAGTGTCGCCCGAGCCTGATCCGCTCAGCTCGCCGATGTAAACTCTGAGCAGGTTGGGCAGTTGGTCGCTGTCTCGCGTTCCGGCTCCGTATCCGATCGACGCGACATCCATCGCGGGCATCGGGCCAAGTTCGCCCGAAAGGGTCGTCAGGATCGCAGCAGCGGTTGGTGTTGTCATCTCACCGTTGATCGGGCCCTGGCGTGTCTTGAAGCCTCGCAACAGCTCAGCCGTCGCCGGCGCCGGCGCGGGGATAGTTCCATGTTGACATTGTATTGTGCCCGAGCCAACGGGTATCACCGAGCAGAATATCTGATCGATATCCAACTGCTCCATCGCCAGACACGCCCCGACGATGTCGATGATGCTGTCCACCGCTCCGACTTCGTGGAAGTGCACCTGGTTGATCGTGCAACCGTGTACTTGTGCTTCGGCCTGGGCCAGACGCGTGAAGATTTCTGACGCTCTGGCTGCGGCGCGGGCCGGGAGGTTGGCTCCGTCGATCAGGTCGAGACAGTCTTTCAGCCCGCGATGCGGATGATGGTGTGCGTGTTCACCGTCTTCGTCGTGATCATGATGGTGATCATGATGGTGGTGGGGTATCAGAACGTCGAATTTCGTTCCGGATATCCCGCTCCGTGCCGCTCTGCTTGTAGCCAGGGAGTATCCGTCCAGATCGAGGCTGGACAGTGCGGTTCTAAGCGCATCGATATCACAGCCTGCATCAAGCAGGGACGCGACGATCATATCTCCGCCGGCTCCGGCGAAGCAGTCGAAATAGGCCACTGTCATCGAAAAGTCCTTTTATGTTTGAGCGTCGCGACACAAAAGCCGCTCTCACCGCTATGATTAGCCGACCAAGTGTATGTACAGACGCCCCAAAAAGCAAGAAAAGCGACGTTTTAAAGAGCGATAGCAGGGGGGCTTTTTCTCTATGTGGCGGTGGTGATTCGTAAAAATCGATATTATTTACTATTGCATTTTGTTGGCGGTATTGTAGGCTGTTACTTGCCGGCCAGGCAAAAGGGAAATAGCTATGAATATGTTGAAGCATGTCATCGTCTGCGTAATGCTGGCGGGCGGAGTTTTTGTGGTTTTTGGTGTTATGGGCTGCGAACAAATGTGTGCGACCCGGATTGTCGAATCCGTGACCGTGGGCGGGAAAATGGTCCTGGCGATGCAAGGTAGCCCCGAAAGCCTCATCGAACAAGGGAGAATCGACGCACATCGGCGTGTGGCTGTTGCTGACGGAGCCGAGATAGACGTCTGGGTGATTAAAGCCCGTCCGAATGACGGTTCCTCGTACCGCGACGCGACGGTGGTGGTAATACATCCTTTAATGATGAGCAAGGGATGGTTCTTCTCGCTGGGCGAGCAACTTGCCGCCAACGGATGGGACGTAGTCCTGCCCGATCTGCGAGCACACGGCGCCAGCGGCGGGAAATACGTTACCTGGGGCGCCAAGGATAAACGCGACATAAAAACCGTTGTGGATAAACTGCTAGCCGAAGAGATCATCGAACCGAAACTTTACGCTATGGGCGCCTCGTTGGGCGGATGCGTTGCGATCCAATATGCGGCGTTTGACACCAGATGCCAGGGCGTCCTGGCGCTGGCGCCGCCCACGGGCGTAAATGGCGTCGCCAGAAGAATGTACCCTCTGGCGACGCAGGACTGGCTTGATCGAACGGTAGTTTGCGCCGGTGAACTGGCCGGTTTTGACGCTACTGACGCGTCGGCCATTGATGCTGCTGGGAAATTGAAATGCCCGCTCATATTGGCTCACGGGCGCCTGGATATAATCGTACCTCACAATCACAGCGAGCAAATATACCAAGCCGCCTCCGGACCCAAAAAACTAATCTCACTCCCATTGACCAATCACGTAACGGTTCAGGTGGGGCAGTCGGGCTGGATAGTGCGACAAATGTCCGACCTGGCCCAAATGACCCCAGAGTCCTAACCACGCCACCGCCCCCGGCCCGCTGCCGCTGGTCCCATTAATTTCCGTGCCTTCCGTGTTGGATATCCGTAACCATAGAATCAGCCCTTGCGTGATTTTCGCGAAAGAGTATGATGCTCTTCGACGCCGCCCCGTATTGGGGCGGGTGAATATTGATATGAGAATCAGGAGTTGGATATGAGTTTGCTGGTGACAGGAAGTATTGGAATTGACACCGTTGAGGCGCCCTCGGGAAGCGCTGAGGACGCACTCGGCGGATCAAGCGTCTATTTTGCATACGCCGCGAGCTTCTTCTCGCCGGTGAATTTTGTCGGAGTCGTCGGGGAAGATTGCCCAGAAGACTTCCTCAAACCGTTGGCCGATCGCGGAAATATCGACCTTGCCGGACTCGAAGTACGCAAGGGATCAAAAACGTTCAGATGGCATGGTAAGTATCATGACGATGTCAACCAGCGCGACACTGTAAGCGTTGACCTCAACGTGCTGGGCGAAGCCGGACCGACCATTCCGCCGCAATTCAGAGATAGCAAATACGTGTTCCTGGCCAACACGCACCCGGCACTGCAGATCGAACTGCTAGGCCAACTTGAAAACGCCTCGTTGGTAGTGGCTGACACGATGGACCTGTGGATAAATATCGAACGCGATATGCTTGTCGATCTGCTGAGCAAAATCGACGGGCTCGTCCTGAACGACTCAGAAGCGAAATTACTTACCGGCAAGTCGAACATTGTCCAAGCCGGTATGGAATGCGCAACGATGGTCAAAAAATTTGTAGTCGTTAAGAAGGGCGAACACGGAAGCCTGCTGTTCGTCGACGGGAAAGTTTATCCGCTTGCCGGATACCCGGCGGACAAAGTCGTCGACCCAACCGGAGCAGGCGACAGCTTCGCCGGCGGAATGATGGGATACATCGCCGAACAAGACAGCGTCAGCGTAGAAACCCTCCACCGGGCGATAGCATACGGAACAGTGGTCGCCAGCATAGAACTCGAAGACTTCTCGCTGAATCGATTCACCGAAATCAACAGAAGCGATATCGACGCCAGGTTCGAAGAGTTCAAGGAGCTTTCGGCTTTCTAAAGGTCAGGTGTGCCGATGGGCCAGCGATTATTCTTCGCGTTGGATATAGACGACACCGCTCGCGGCAAAATCGTCGCAGCCGCCGATAGACTCCGCGCAACGCCAGGACGAATCAGTTGGACAAAGCCCGGGAACCTGCACGTTACGATGAACTTCCTGGGCGATGTTCCGAATAATCGCGTAGACGAACTGTGCGATCTGGCCCGGGCGACCGTAACGCGATGGAGCGGCGGGAGCCGGGAGGTTGTCTTCTCGCTCGGCCCGCTGATCTGCTTCCCGCCGAACAAACCGCCAAGGATGATCTGGGCGCCGGTAAGCCAAGGCGCCGAACTGCTGGCTTCAATGCACGAGACAATGAACCAGGCTCTGCAAACCGCTGGATGGCGAAGCGAAGCCCGCACGTTTACCGGACACGTGACTGTGGCGAGAATCAAAACAGCCGACCTGTCAGACATTATAAGGCGCCTTCCGGACGACCAGCCCGGGGTAATTACCGCAAAAGAACTGACGCTCTACCAAAGCCAACTCACACCCGCCGGACCGATCTACCGAAGAGTCATGGGTTTCCCGTTTGAACATAACCCCTGAATTACAGGCGATTTTGGCACGAAAGAAAAAAATATTTTTAACTTGCCATACCCGAACAGATTCCGTACAGTCTGTCTATAGGTGAAAACCGCACATGCAAAAAGAACGCACGGAAGCGAGCTAATATAAGAAGCCACAGGAGAATATGTGATGGCGAAGGCAATTAAGAAAACTGACGCAAAGGCACGCAAAACCAAATCTACGAAACCCACCAAATCCGGCGCTGCCGGCGGCGCCGCAGCGAAGAAACGCGCCAAAGCACTCGACGCCACACTACAGCAGATCGAGAAGAACTTCGGAACCGGCAGCATAATGAAACTTGCTGGCGACCAGTTGTCGCCTATTCAGGGAATACCCACAGGGGCGTTGAGTTTGGATATCGCACTTGGCGGGCAGGGCATGCCCAAGGGGCGAATCTGTGAACTCTATGGGCCTGAAGGTTCGGGTAAAACGACACTGGCGCTTCATATTATCGCATGTGCGCAGAAGGGTGACGGAGTGGCTGCGTTCATTGACGCCGAGCACGCATTGGACCCGACCTGGGCCAGAAAGCTCGGAGTCAACATCGAAGACATGCTCGTCTCGCAACCTGACACAGGCGAACAGGCCCTGGAGATATGCGAACTGCTTGTTCGCTCCAATGCTGTCGACGTGATTGTTATCGACTCAGTCGCCGCCCTGATCCCCAAAGCGGAAATCGAAGGCGAGATGGGCCAGTCGCACGTTGGTCTGCAGGCCAGACTAATGAGCCAGGCGATGCGAAAGCTTACCGGCGCCATCGCAAAGAGCCGAACCTGCGTGATCTTCATCAACCAGATCCGCATGAAGATTGGCGTGATGTTCGGGAATCCTGAAACCACTCCGGGCGGACGAGCACTGAAGTTCTACAGCTCGGTGCGAATTGATGTAAGGCGAGTCTCGACGATCAAAGACGGCGACACTGCTGTGGGCAACCACGTACGAGCGCGGGTGGTGAAGAACAAGGTTGCTCCTCCGTTCCGAACGGCTGAGTTTGACATAATGTTCGACTCAGGCATCAGTGCCGAAGGCGACCTGGTTGACATGGGCGTCGAAAACGACATCGTCACGAAGCAGGGCGCATGGTTCAGTTACGGTGATGTGCGCCTCGGGCAGGGACGCGAGAAAGCCAAGCTGTTCTTCGCCGAGAACCCGGACCTCGCAGAAGAAATCAAAACCGCCATACTAACAAAGGTCGCTCCGCACATGATTGAGCAACCGGCGGAGTAATACACCAAACACATAAACCGCGATCATTCAAACTTTCGCGTCGCCAAGTCGCACCCCAGGCGATCTGATCATCGCGGTTCAACAAGCAGTAAAGGCGCTGGCGGGGTGGTCCTGAGCGTCGGACTAACAAACAGTCCGACGTTCGGGGCGCTTTACGATCAACAGCACCGCGCCGCCCGGTCACCATTTATCCACACCACCCAATCGCCCATCAATCTCCGGCAGCGATTCACCCAGAGCGATTGTATCTGAAACTTTGCTGGAACATTAATGGATAACTATGCTCATGCTTGATCGCTGCGGTCTCAAATAGCAAGCCCACAGATAGCATCTGTGGGTTGTCGTTGCTTCTGATTACAAATGATCACGACGGGGTTGTGGTTATGCAATCTGTTACCTCATGCATTTCTCAGTCGATATGCGCAGACGATTGGAAGGTCTGCGATCTAGATGCGATTGCCCGCATCGTTTCACCTGTTCTGTCTTGCATATTTTCCTGTGGGCGAATATCATTGGTCATAGGAAGGACATAAACATGGATGTTGTTATAAATAGGTCGCGTGATCTCAGTGGGACGGTGATTATCCCGCCAAATAAAAGCCACTCGTTCCGCGCCCTGATAATGGCTGCGCTGGCGGAGGGAACGAGCCACATAACTGGTCCGGCAGTCAGCAGCGATTGGATGCGCGGAACCGAAGCATTGGAAATGTTCGGCGCCGATATCAGGCCCAAAGCCGACAAGGTCTGGGAAGTTATCGGGACCGGCGGAAAACTCAAAACGCCCAGCGACATAGTTGACTGCGGTAACAGCGGGATCATCCTGCGGTTCTTTACCGCCCTTGCTACATGTTGCTCGGGTTACACGATACTCAGCGGTGATCATTCCATCAGGCATATTCGCCCGTGCCAGCCGCTGATCGACGCAATTAACCAACTTGGCGCCTGGGCGGTCAGTTCAAAAGGCGACGGACATGCGCCGATTGTCGTTAAAGGAGAATTGCGAGGCGGGCGTGCGGAAATCGACGGTATGGATTCCCAGCCGATCTCAGCGTTGCTGGTGGCTGCGGCGTTGGCCAATGCGCCAAGTGAAATAACCGTGCACAACCCGGGTGAAAAACCATGGGTCGGTGTGACGCTCGAATGGCTTAAACGATGCGGTGTCGAATTCAGCCACGATAACTATGCAAAATACCGCGTGCGCGGGAACAGTAAGTGGCAGGGTTTTGACACCAATATTCCGCTGGACTGGTCGGCTGCGCTATATCCGATAGTTGCAGGTGTTCTTTGCCCGTCGAGTGTTGTCTCGGTGCCCGGAATGGACATGGACGACTGCCAGGGCGACAAAGCCGTCGTCGATATTCTCCGCCAAATGGGCGCCGACATCAAAGTTGACGCAGACGGATTAGTGACCGCCAGAACCAGTTTCCTCCAGGGCATGGAGATCGATTGCAACGATTTTGTCGATCAGTTCATGCTGTTGGCGGTTGTCGGGGCGTTCGCAGAAGGGCAGACCGTGCTGACCAACGCCGAAATATGCCGACACAAGGAATGCGATCGGATAACCGAGACTTACAAGGCTCTGAAGTCCATGGGCGCCGATGTCGAAGAGCGACCTGACGGACTGGTTATAAGAAAAAGTCGACTCCACGGTACGAATATCGACAGCCGCGCCGACCACCGAATGGTAATGACAATGACCTTGGCGGCGATGATGGCTGAGTCGAAAACGCGAATCACTGATATCGACTGCGTGAAAAAGACCTTCCCGGGTTTCGTAGATCAGATGGCGTCAATCGGATGTGATATACAAAGAGCTTAGGCTTCCGCGCGGTTTGGATATTCGACACAGAGACGCAGAGGATCAGAGAACGGCAAACGGCCAACGGCTTTGCCACAGAGATCACAGAGAACGGCAAACGGCAAACGGCTTTGCCAC
>JABGPF010000144.1 GCA_018645065.1 Phycisphaerales bacterium | reverse complement strand
GGAAAACGCCCCACCTGCCCTCGTTCAAAAAACGCTTCGGGCTCAACGGAGCGGTGATCACAGGTGTGGACCTGGTGCGCGGACTGGCTGGGCTCATAGGATGGGACCTGATAGACGTTGAAGGAGCAACCGGCTACCTCGACACAAACTACGAGGGCAAGGGCGCCGCAGCCGTCGAGGCGATAGACAAATACGACCTGGTGTTCGTACACGTAGAAGCGCCCGACGAAGCCGGGCACAGCGGAAACCCCCACGCGAAAATCCAGGCCCTGCAACAGATCGACACCCACATCGTAGCCCCGGTAATGCAACGATTGAAGCAGGAAGGCGACGAGTGGCGTCTGCTGCTGCTACCGGACCATCCCACGCCATGCAAACTGCGAACCCACACCCGAAAACCAGTACCGTTCGCACTGGCCGGCAAGGACACCGCCGGAATAGTAGACGCACCATTCACAGAACAAACCGCAGAAGCCGCCGACCTACACATAGCAAAAGGCTGCAACCTGATGGAGTTCTTCCTGACGGTAAGATAAGGGGACAGATGAGCCAAGCAGAAACACATGCAACTCCCAACGACACTGAAACACTCAGCCAAACTCCCCCACCACCGAAGATTCCGTGGGAGCAGCGTAAGCAGATCGGATCGTTCCGGGCCTACTGGCAAACCGCGAAAATGGCGATGTTCAATCCTGCGAAACTAAAACCGTTCCTGGACGAACCGGTTTGCGAAAAACACGCAAAGAAATTCCGCCGCGTCACCGTCCAACTCACGTTCATCATCACCCTGGGCGTTCTTGCCCTTCTGCTTGTAAAAACGTTCATGAGCGTATATGCGCCGGGATGTTCTCTGGATGACATGGGGTTAATCAGCTTGCAGATATTAGCACGCATGGGCATGATGGTGTTGTCGCTGATTGGTTTATTCCTGGCTACCCGCTCGCTGGAATGGTTCTCACGCCCAAAAGATTTTGACCCAACCCGCCAGAACAGAGCTATCACCCTGAGTTGCTACGCATGCGGGCCTATTCTAATCGTCGCGGTAGCAGGGGCGATCGTATCAACCGCCATTATTATACAGGCTCCTTTGCAAAACATTCCGACAACCCTGCTCATTACGAGCTTGGCATGGTGGTCGATTTTCCTGGCATGGTGGCCGATGTCGGTGAAGGCGATCCACTTCACCACCGGGCAAAACATCAAACGAACCACCATCACTACTATCGCCCTTCCTCTGATCTGGCTCGGACAACAATGTCTGGTAGGCATCATCCCCGCATCCATTCTTCAATGGTTCCTCTTGATCTCGTCAGTATCGTAACCCTGCAATTGTCACACCGCCAAAATCAATCGTCCTCATCAAATCTGAAAATGCACCCACTCGGCCTCCCTTTGAGAAAGAGCAGAATTTCCTTCGTACCATCTCTACACTCAGCCTGATCATCATAAGCGCCCTGATCATCACGTCCGTTTAGGCCTACACTGTAAAGTCGCGGCATGTTCGTTTCATTAATATACCTGATCCGCGATCCGGCCTGGCCCATCGGATCCATCGGCACATCCGCCAGGTAGTTCGGTGCGAGATCCGCAAGCGTATCGGGCAAGTTCCCTTTATCCACCTGGTGCATCCGAACAGCAATCGCCACCCCGGCCAGTTGCCGTTTTGCCAGACCGTAATAGTGAAGTTCGAACATTCGCCTGATCGACGGAGCCAGCATCCTGGAGATAAACCGGGTCAACGACAGGCTTGCGAACCTCTCATCCCGATCCTGGATAATCGATTGGAGAAGATCGCGGCATTCAGGCCACGTTCGACATTCGGAAGCTCTAACATATGCGTCTAAATGCCTGACAAGCCAAGCCGAATCAATACGCAACGCCGGAGCAACAGAGAAACTAAAAACAGTTCGCATAAAACTATTTGGCTGCGAACTGTCAGTGGGAAATCCCATTCCATGCGATGCGTCTACTCCAGCCAGCGCCATGTCCATACTTATAATGTCCCGGCAGACATCATAGTTCAAGCTACGTTCGCCCATCAGCGACAAAGTGAGACCTTTGCGAGCCTTCGACAGCCCCATAAACTCTGTCATAAGACCATGAATATTCTCGGGACTCGCGCAACCCGGGTCTCCCCCTATTCTGAGCCCGGGCAGAATCTCCTCTAGCGGTTGGTAACCAATCTCTTTCACTGCAATAGCCACAAGATGACCAATAACTATCGGAACGCTCTCCAGCGCATCACCCATCGCAATGATATCCCGTAAATACTCAACCGCGTCGTCATCGCGTCCAGACTCATGAGCCTCGACAACCGCCAAATGCAGCATGTTTGCAAGCTGAACGTACGACCGAAGCCGAGGTTCGCCAAGTTTGCTATAGGGTTTTACGCTGTAATCGAGCCCCCAATCAACCTTATCCAGCCCCCTGGCCTTGCGGCAATCCGCAAAGACTTCTCTAAGGAGGCCCAATAGTTCCCGAAATTCCCTGGGATGCTCCAGGTAAACCTTGGGGTCTTCTTCAAACTCATAGAACAGGCCCATGAGTTCAGATTCACGGACCCGCTCAACATCATCGCCCCCCCGCCGATGCGCACTGTCGAGGCTCTGATATAACGGATTATCCAGGGCCTGTTTGTATAGGATCGCTGCGTTCTGGTCGTCGGGAATTGGGTCGGTTGCGAAGTCCGACCATGCTAATGGTTCCTCGCGTGCGATTATCGGGTCCACGGCTTGGCGGAACTTACGATGCGAGTAGCTCGACCAGCACACGATGGCCACTATCGTCAGCACACAATACGACAGCAGGATACCGTAAAACCACTTGGTTTTGCGCCATCGTTTGCTCGGTTTGGGTGTCGCGGATTCTGTTGTCTGATCGGTCATATCCGAATCGTAGAGGAACCGGCCAGGATTCGCAAGCATCGAAAACGCCACCATTTGCACTGCCTGAAAAGACGCCGATCTGCACATAGCAAAAAGCTGCACACTAATGGAGTTCTTCCTGACGGTAAGATAGGCTAACCGCCGGTTGCTGGATTTGAAATTTGTGCGATTGTCGCCATAACAAGTTCCGCTCGCTCGTGAGCAACCGATTATCAAGTATCTCCTGCGTTCTCTGTTCTCGAACATAGAACACAGGCTACAAAACCGTAAACAACAATTCCTTAAATCACAACTCGCGTGTGCTTATTAAACACAGTCCAGTTTAAACAACTCTTGCATTACCCCAGTAAATAGCTATTGTATTATGGCCCAAATTGTGCGGGCTGATGTCCTGTAGCGTTTTTGTGAAAGACAGGTGAAAGAGAAACAATGAGTATCGTTGTAATGAAATTCGGCGGAACGAGCGTTGCTGACGCGGATAAGATCCGGGCAGCAGCCAAACGCGCCGTGCGGACCCAGAAACAAGGCCACCAGGTCGTTATGGTTGTCTCGGCGATGGGTAAAACCACCGATCACCTCGAAGATCTCGCCAGCCAGGTGATGCGAAACAAACCGGCGCCCAAACGCGAATGGGACCAGCTAATGGTAACCGGCGAGCAAGTGACGATCTCGCTGATGGCGATGGCGATCGAAGAAATGGGCTCGGCGGCGATAAGCTTCACCGCCGGTCAGATCGGTATGGTCACCGACGACCGCCACACAAAGGCGCGGATAAAAACGATAGCGGCTGGGAAGATTCACAAGGAACTCGACTCGGGCAAAATCGTGATCATCGCGGGCTTCCAGGGCGTCACCGAAGAAGGTCACATGACCACGCTCGGGCGAGGAGGCAGCAACGTAACGCTCGTTGCGATCGCCGCCGCGATCAACGCCGAGGTCTGCGAGAACTACACCGATGTCGACGGAGTATACACCGCCGACCCGCGAGTAGTGCCCAACGCCCGCAAAATAAACAAAATCAGCTACGACGAAATGCTCGAGCTGGCGTCGCTTGGCGTGAACGTGCTCCACAACCGGGCCGTCGAATTCGCCAAGAAATACAACGTACCAATACACGTGCGGAACAGCGCACACAGCAAAAAAGGAACCATGATCGTGGCAGCTACCGAATCCATGGAAAGAATCGTAGTCAGCGGAGCAGCGCTGAAAGAAGAATTGGCCCGAGTTTCACTGACCAAAGTACCCGACCGGCCTGGAATGGTCGCTCGCGTATTCCACACGATGGCCAGGCACGACGTCATGGTCGACGACATCATCCAGACCGTAAACGATGACAAGACCACCGCATCGCTTTCGTTCACCGTGGACCTGGCGGAATTCAACGACGCGAAGAAAGTCTGCGACAAACTCGCCAAAACTCTCAAGTGCAATGTAAGCTACGACGATTCGCTGTCGAAGGTAAGCGTGGTCGGCGTTGGAATGCGTGTGCATACAGGCGTGGCTGAGAAAATGTTCAGCGCGCTGGCTGACGCTAAAATCAACATCGAGAACATCACCACCAGCGAGATCAAAATCTCCTGCATGATCGACCGCTCCGACGGAAAGAAGGCGCTGCGCCTCGTGCATGACGCTTTCGAACTGGGCGGAAAGAAAAAGAAGAAGACCAAAAAAGTCGCTAAGAAGAAAGCGAAGAAAACCGCCAAAAAGAAGAAATAACACGCATCGAAAGGCCATCGGATGAAGATCGCCGGAGTATCGAGACGACAGTTTATCAGAACAGTCGGCGCGGGCGTTGCGGCATTGACGCTGCCGAGATGCTTGTCGGGCGAGCAGGCCGCGAGGCGCAAACCGAACTTCATCATATTCTTCACCGATGACCAGGGCTATAACGATGTCGGATGCTTCGGGTCACCGAACATCCGCACGCCCAATTTCGACCAAATGGCCCGCGAAGGCTCCAAGTTCACCAGCTTCTACGCCCAACCGGTTTGCGGACCGTCGCGAGCTGCGCTAATGACCGGTTGCTACCCTATCCGCGTGGGCGAACCGGGCAATCGCAAGAACCAGCACAACATTCTGCACCCCAAAGAAGTCACCATTGCAGAAGTGCTGAAAGCCGCCGGATACGCCACGGCACTAATCGGTAAATGGCACCTCGCTGGCGGGCGGACCAACAAGTACGACCCGCAACTAATGCCCAACGCACAGGGCTTTGACTACCACTACGGTACGCCTCTGCACAACGGATACACCCGCACGGTCAACGCCAAATCATTCAAAACCCAGATCGTCCGCAACGAGAAAATCCTCGTTGACGCGCTCGACCAGGCAGGCATGGACAACCTGACCGCCGACTACACCAAAGAGGCAGTCAAGTTCATCACCGCCAACAAGGACAAACCGTTCTTCCTGTACCTCGCCCACAACATGCCCCACGTTCCGCTGGGCGCCTCCAAGGCGTTCCGCGGGAAGTCCAAGCGCGGGCTCTACGGCGACGTAATCGAAGAGTTGGACTGGTCTGCAGGCCAGGTGCTCAAAACACTCAAGGACCTCGACATCGACAAGGACACGCTGGTGTTGTTCACGTCCGACAATGGTCCGTGGATCGAGAAGCATCTCAGCGACTACGGCGGGTCTGCTGATCCGTTGCGCGGTTGGAAGATGTCGGCGTGGGAAGGCGGACCGCGCGTACCGTGCATCGTTCGCTGGCCTGGAAAAACGCCCGCGGGCAAGACCTGCGACGAGATCGCAACCACGATGGACCTGCTGCCGACGTTCGCGAAACTCAGCGGAGCCCAGGCGCCAAAAGACCGCATAATCGACGGTAAGGACATCACCGCCCTG
This sequence comes from Phycisphaerales bacterium, assembly GCA_018645065.1. GTDB lineage: Bacteria > Planctomycetota > Phycisphaerae > SM23-33 > SM23-33 > BS750m-G57. The sequence goes on along the minus strand of JABGPF010000144.1, from coordinate 8,490 downwards.
CTCACCGGCAAGCAAGGCGCCGCAAGCCCGCACGAAGCGTTTTACACGTACAACTATCTGCGTCTGACATCGGTTCGCAGCGGTAAGTGGAAGCTGGCGTTGGCCCGCCCCGCTCGCCCGCCGGGCACCGGCTGGTCAGGGCGAATGATAGATGCAGTGCCCCAAACGCAACTGTTCGATCTGGAAAAGGACATCGGCGAAAAACGTGACGTGGCGGAGAAGAACCCCGAAGTTGTCGCCAGTATGATGAAGTTGGTGGAAAAGGCTCGCGCCGATCTGGGCGACTACAATCGCGTAGGCAAGGGCGCCAGATTCTTCGAACCCAACGCCCCCACCACTCGCGGCGGGACGGACAAAAGACGCAAACCCCGCCCGAAGAAAACGGATGCAAAAATCGTCTACAAGCACCCCAAGCCGGTTGGCGATCTGCGATTCGATTTCGAAAGCGGCGATCTGCAAGGATGGAAAGTAGTCGAGGGCGAACTCGAAACCCCGATAGTCGACCTGGCGAGCCCCTACCGCACTGGCGAGAAGATCAACAAACAGGGCAAGTTCTTCCTCAGCACGCTTGGCCCATCCGCAGAAAAAGCCGCCGACGCAAATCTGGTCATAATCCAATCACCGGTTTTCGAACTCACAGGCGCCAAGATATCGTTCCTGGCAGGCGGCGGGCGCAACGACAGCACACGCGTTGACCTCTGCGACGCCAAGACGGGCAAAGTGCTCATGACCGCTGGCGGCCCGGGCGCAAAACACATGCACCGAGTCAACTGGGGTGCAGGAAAACTAAAAGGCCGCCACCTCCTGATCCGCGTAGTAGACGCCTCAAAAACCGGATTCGGACACATCCTCTTCGACGACTTCTCAGCCGAAGCACGCCTGACAACCAACTAACCTCCCTGTGGGGTCAGAGCCCCAATAGTGAATAAGGCCTCCTTATTCACTATTGGGGCTCTGACCCCACAGGGTTTCTATTTGCTCCGGCGGCGGGTCTGGATTAAGCTATGTCATTACCATGAAAGGGCACTACATGTTAAATAAACAAACACTTCGTCGGCGTGATTTCATCAAGGGCGTTGCACTCGGACTGCCCGCAGCGGCGGTTGCACTTAACGCTGCCGGAAGACCGGCCAGCGCGGCGCCGGGAAAGACCGAGCGTCCCAACATTCTATGGATAACCAGTGAAGACAACGGTATCTCGTGGGTTAGCTGTTACGGCGGGGTCAACGCAAAGACACCGGCGATCGATCAACTGGCCAAAGAAGGGTTCCGATACACCCAGTGCTTCGACAACGCAGCGGTCTGCGCCCCCACTCGCTCGACATGGATAACCGGCATGTACGCGATTTCCAACGGCACACAGCCAATGCGTAGCCGCAATCACATCCCGCACGACAAGATCAAATATTACCCCGACCTGCTGAAGGCCGCCGGATACCACATCACAAACGGCGGTAAAACCGACTACAACATCGGCGGACGCAGCGATGGCGACTGCTGGGGTTCGGCGGGCAAAAAGGGCAAGAAAGGCAAAAGGGGAGGGTACGGTTGGCGATCGCGAAAGAAAGGCCAACCGTTCTTCACTATTATTAACATTGGCGACAGTCACGAAAGCCGCGCCCACGGTAAGGGCGGAGGAGCGGGGAAAGACCCTGCCAAGATGAAGCTCTTCTCGTACCATCCCGACCTACCGGTAATCCGCGAGAACTACGCCAAGTACGCAGCAGCAGTTGAAAGAATGGACGCCAAAGTCAAAAGCAGCATCGAGGCCCTGAAGGCTGACGGGCTCTACGACGACACGATAATCGTTTACAACTCCGATCATGGCGGGGTAATGGCCCGCAGCAAACGGTTCGTATACTCCAGCGGTATTCACTGCCCGCTGGTTATCCGCATACCCGAAAAGTGGAAGAAGTTTTACCCGGCTGAGAAACCGGGAATGACGGTCGATCGGATCGTAAGTTTCGTGGACATGCCCAAAACGTGGGTCTCGCTGGCTGGCGGCGAGTTGCCCGATACGCTGCAAGGGACGATCTTTCTGGGCAAGGGTATAGAACCCGCACCGAAGTATCACCTCGGTTTCCGCGAACGGGCCGACGAACGATATGACTGCGTGCGAATGATCCGCGACAAGCAGTATTCATACCACAAAAACTACATGCCCTACGCGCCGGCGGGCCAATATCTGGCGTATCTCTGGAAGGCCCCAGCCACACCGGCCTGGGAAAAGCATCACCGAGACGGTAAAACAAACGAAGTAACCGGACGATTCTTCCGCCCGCGAGTATCCGAAGAGTTCTACGACACAGTTGACGACTTCGACAACGTAAAGAATCTGATCGACGATCCGAAACATAAAGCCAAAATCGCCGAGTTGAAGACGGCGTTGCGGGCTAAGCAGCTCGAACTGTTTGATTCCGGCCTGATACCCGAGACTATGCGAGTCCGACGCGCCAAAGCCAACAACATTACGATCTACGAGATGATTCGCAACGAGAAGCTCTACCCGCTTGAGACATATCTCGACGCAGCCGACATGGCGCTCGATCGCGACAAGAAGAACATGGCGACATTCGTCAAGGGGCTGGGCAGTAAGGACGAGTGCATTCGTCACTGGTCGATCGTCGGCCTGCACTTGCTGGACAAAGACGCCGCCGGCGCCGAAGCTGCGATCACCAAGGCAATGGGCGACCCGGCGGATGAAGTTAAGATCATGGCTGCATGGACGATGGTGAAAATCGGCAAGCAGAAAGAAGGCCTGGCGTGTCTGCGCAAGATGCTCTTCGGCGGCGCGAAAGGCAACGATCTCCTGCACAACGCGCTTGACTGGATGGGCGATATCGCCCTGCCGATGATCAAGGAATACCACAAAGCCGGAAAAGGAAAACGCGGTAAGTACGGGACCTCGATCTTCGGACACATAGCACAAATAAACGGGTTCTAAACGCTCGAAATAAACATACGCACGAGAAAACATCTTCGAGAAAACTATCTCGACAAACGACCGCATAACCGCGTCATCGGTCCGGTATCCGGCGGTTTTGATTTCGACACAGAGACTCAGAGGTTCAGAGAACGGCAATGACAACGACAAAGTGTTTTTTGTAACGACAACAGAGAAAACAGAGAAACAGAGGAGATGACGAAAACTCTAGCCGTCCTCTGTTTCTCTGCCGTCTCTGTCGCCGTTTCTTGCCGTAACAAAGAAAGCTTTTGCCTTTGCCGTTCTCTGAGCCTCTGAGTCTCTGTGTCGAAAAGCTATTTATCCGTTAAGAAACATTCTTCGCACTGATATTCTTGCCACGTCAAAAGTTAGGACTACCAGAAAAACTTGTCACACACTCGGTCCGCAAACGGCAATTTTCTTGACGCACCAATTTTGGGAGTGTTTCATAACGATATGGATATTAAACGAAATGCATGGAAACCAAGTGGGGATATCGTTGCACATGACGGCCAGCCGGTTCGCGGCAATGCGGATTTCTTCATCCCACCGCCTGCTGAGATCGGGACAGTAATCACCGCCGAATCCAAATTGAACCAGGAAGACAATCCGCCTTCGGCCGCTGCACTCGGAAGCCGCGAGAAGGTGATAATGATTATCACAGTGGCTCTTTCGCTCACAACCGCCGCCACGCTGTTCATCGCCTGGGCCTCGAAAAGCGGACCGATGACCTTATCTACAATCGCAATGCTTTTCGGCCTGCTGGTCGTGGTTGGCGGAATTGCCTTTTTTCTAGTTACAAGAATCCAATCCGACATGCGCGCCCGCGCACTGCCATGGTGTTCGTACGTTGGCGCAGACGGCTTGGCGCATTATTGCCTGAACGGCTGCATCGACGACGGTGTAACATCCGAAATTCTGCTGTTCAAGGAAGCCGACACCCTGTCAGCCCGCCGGACCCGCAATTACCACAACGGGATTTACACCGGATCCACCTATGATTTCAGATGGTGCGACACACAGGGTGAGGTTGTCTTGGCCGAGGAAGGTCGATACAACGAAAAAAGCAAGAAGTTCACATCGCTCCATCGATACATTTACCTTCAGTCGGCGGAAATCCAGTGGAGCGAACACCGTTTCGAGCGAATGAAAGCGGAATTCGAACGGGACGGATACGTGGAATTCGTGATCGATGCGAAACACGCAATTCGTATCGGGCCTGGATACGTGGAATTCGCCTGGCCGAAGGATACTCATCGCGTACCGGTCGAAGAGTTCAAGGACATGTCCATACACGAAGGAATGTTCAGCTTCAAACATCGCGACTCATCGTGGCTGGGCAGCAAGGGCAAGTTTAATTTCGAGTACGGGCGCCTGCCGAACGCAACGCTGTTCCTTGAAGCACTGGACCAACTGGCGGGCATCTCCTTTTCGTGTAACGAATAACGGAAAAGAAATCAAAACCTGGGAAGTTCAAGACGACAACTGCCGCAGAATCGACTGACGCCCGCCCGTTCAGCCCAGCTGAATTCACAATTGCAATTCCCAATGGCGTGCCTTTTCAGTATAATGCCTCCTCCAGCCCGGCGCTGAAGACCGGGAAATCGCCAAGAGAAAGGTCATTAAGATGTTGTCCCAAGAAGCTATGCAGGATCGGTATCAACGTAACATCGTCTTCGGAGTGCGCATCGCACTGGCCGACGGACAAGATTCCCTGGCGGCCGTTCTAGGCGCCATAAACGCAGCAGACGCCAGATGCGGGATCGTAGACATGGCTGAAGAACTGCAGGGATCAGTGATATACGATCTGCAAGTGTTCACCACCGGTGACGAACAGATGGCCGGTCTGAGCAAGGCTATCGAAGCGATCGACGGGGTCGAACTTCTCGAAGTTGCCGACATGGCGATGGAGATGCACCGCGGCGGATCGACCGTCGTTGAGTCGCGCATACCCATCGAGTCGAACACCGATCTGCGCGTTGTTTACACGCCCGGCGTCGCACGCGTGTGCCTGGCGATTAAGGACGATCCGAAACTCGCCCGCGAGTTCACGGGCATCGGAAACAAGATCGCGATCGTAACTAACGGAACCGCCATCCTCGGATTGGGCGACATCGGATGCGTCGCCGGACTGCCCGTTATGGAAGGCAAAGCCGCCATCTTCGCCGAGTTCGCCGACGTGTCGGCGGAGCCCGTCCTGATAGACACCCACGACCCCGACGAGTTCATCCACGTGATGGAAAAAATCGCCAGCGGATACGGGGCTATCCAGGTTGAAGACGTAAAGGCGCCCGAGTGCTTCAAAATCACCCGCGAGTTGGACAAGCGACTGTCAATACCCGTGCTCCACGACGATCAGCACGGAACAGCCACTATCGTACTTGCCGGGCTCTACAGCGCGCTGAAAATAACGGGCAAGAAGATGGAGGACATGACCACGGTTATCAGCGGCGCAGGGGCTGCGGGCACCGCTATCGCCGACCTCCTGCTGGCCGCCGGAGTGCCCGACGTGGTGCTCCTGGACTCAGTCGGCGTGATCCATCGCGGACGAACCGAGCGAATGAACCCCGAAAAAGAAGCACTGGCTGAACGCACCAATAAGGAAAACTTCTCCGGCTCGATGGCCGATGCAATGAAGGGACGCGAACTGTTCATCGGCGTGAGCCAACCCGATATCGTCTCGGGCGACATGGTCAAATCAATGGCGCCCAACCCGATCATCTTCCCGCTGGCCAACCCCGTATCGGAAATCTCAAAGGACGACGCACTTGGCGCCGGAGCAGCCGTCTACGCCGACGGACGCATGATGAACAACGCCATCGCATACCCGGGCCTCTTCCGCGGAGCGATGGAGGCGCAAGTCGAAAAATTCACCATGGAAATGCTGATGGCCGCGGCGCAAACCCTGGCCGACATCGTGCCCGAAGGCGACCTACTGCCCGAAATGATGGACCCCGAAACGCACTTGACCGTAGTGGAAGCTGTCAAAGAGGCCGCGAAAATTCCCAACGCTCAACCGGTTCAATAACCGCCCCGCTGCTTCTCGGCGCGACGAATGTCACGCAGTGCGATCCAAAGCGGAATACCCGCCGCTGGCGCGAACGCTGTGTCCACCCAGAACCATCGCAGGGGCAGTCCGCGCAGAGGCACGCAGATGGCGGCTAGTATCGGGACCAATACGCACATTATCAGCCCGCACTGAACGATCCATATATTGCGCACCGGATCTCGACGCGCCCCGTAGAACAGAATCGCCAGAACGATCATCGCAAACGCCAGCCAGTCGCCCGCGTAGAACAGGAACGGGTATTCTGCGCCTACATGATCGATCGCTTCGATCACTTTCAGGATAAATCCGTGCATCACCCCGCCAGCCGGGCCAGGGCCCCAGAGCGAATCGACAAGTATTTCAAGCTCCCACGTCGCCGGCCAGATCGTAACACCCGAAAGCAACAACCCCAAAGCCACTATCGCCAACATTAATTTAGCACGTTTCAAATTTTCCATATCCAACTCCTCTCGCCCTTGCCGTTGTCTTTCACCTGCTTCCCGATGTACATCGGGATTCTCTTACTCACCTATTCTGTGTTTGGCCTTGCCAAACCCTGGCGCCCGCCCCCCGCAATTACAACGAACGAAACGCTCGCGCGACCAGTGTTTTTTTCGCGATTACTTGAAACTGCGGCCCTCAGATGTAGGGGTGGGGACATGACCTAAATTCGGTAGTGGAGCGTAGCGGAACGCACGAATTTGGGATCGTGTCCCCAGCCCCGGACCCGCGCGACCAGTGATTTTTTCACGATTACTTGAACCTTTCACGCCAAAACGCGATGATAGTAGGCTATCGATTAAGTTTTTATTTTCCACTTTAGGAGCAGATTATGGACAGACGTCAGTTTCTCCAAGCCGCTTCGGCGTCTTTGGCGGCGGTAACGCTCGCCTCGTCGCTTGAAGCAGCAGAAAAATCACCCAAAACAAGCAAAACAATCTCAAAGGACAGCACCATGAACATCGTAATATCCGCCGACCCGTTCGCACTTGATCTCAAAGATTCGATAATCAAGCACCTGACAGAAGCCGGCCATAAGGTCACGGATGTCGGAGCGACGAAGGACAAGGAAATGGCGTATTACGACGGATCCGCGGCTGCCTGCAAAATGATCCAAGCCGGAAAAGCCGAGCGCGGAATCCTGTTGTGCGGAACGGGCATGGGCATGGCGATCGTAGCCAACAAGTTCAAAGGCGTCACCGCCAGTTGCGTAGAATCGGTTTACGCAGCCAAAATGGCCCGCGCGATCAACGACTCGAACGTCCTGACCATGGGCGCAATGTTCATCGCACCCTGGAAAGCCAACGCCATGGTCGACGCCTGGATGAACACCAAGCACACAGAAGGCCTAGAACCCTTCGCCGACTTCCTCAAAGACGCAGTCAAAAAAGTAAACGCAATCGACAAAGCCAACTGCAAATAGTCCGACAACAAGTTTGACAACCGGGAGATTGACCAATGAAACGATCTATGATGTCGATTTACGGCATTGCGGTGGGGATAGTTGTTTGTATGGTCTGTCTCCCGGCGTCGGGGCTTATAAGCGGTGATGGAGCGACGTGGGACAAAACCACAGAAAACGGGCCAGATGCAGAAGTGCCCGGTTGGTATATCAATTTGGGGATCACCGGAGCAAGGGCGAAAATACCCGACGATCAGCCGAAAATCCTCGAAGTGATGTACATTTTCAAGGAGACCCCCGCGGCGGCAAGAGGCGGGTTGAGAGTCGGGGATAAAATTGTCGGCGTAAACGGTAGACGCTTCACCACGCCCCACAAGTTCGGGTACGGTGTGGGCAAATTCGGGTACGAAGGCCCGATGATGGAGTTCGGTAATGCACTGGAAGCCAGTGCAGGCAAAACGCGCAAGGGCAAGTTGTCAATCGAAGTAATTCGCGCCGGGAAGAGGCAACTGGTCGCGCTGAAACTGCCCGCGAAGTACGGGCAATACTCAAAAACATATCCCTACAACTGCCCCAAGTCTGATCGGATAATGCTGGAGCTGTGCAATTATCTTGTGCGTAAGCAGCGGGACAATGGCATGTGGAGCGGACGGCCTCACATTAACGCCTTTGCGACGCTGGCGCTCATGGGCAGCGGACGGCGAGAATGCATGCCCGCGGTGAAAAAAGCCGTCCAGGCGATGGCCCGCTCGACCAGCAGCGAGATAAAAATCGGCGGTCTGCCCGCTTGGCAGTACGGGCTGTACGGAACAGTTCTGGGCGAGTATTACCTGCTGACTGGCGAGAAATGGGTGCTGGGCGAACTGCAGGAAATTTACGAATGGATGTTCAAGGCCCAGGCCCCCGCAGGCGGTTGGGGACACGGGCCATGGATAACCACCGCAGCCAAAGGCAACGGTTACGGGCCGATCTGCGTGATAACGATGCAGTGCAAAATGGCCTGGTCGCTCATGCAGCGATGTAAGCTCAAGGTGGACCCAAAACGATTCGCAGCCGCTCACGATTTCGTGGTCAAGGGCACCAACAGTTTCGGAT
>JABGPF010000143.1 GCA_018645065.1 Phycisphaerales bacterium | reverse complement strand
CCTTGCGTTTTGGCTCCGGCATGAGGTTATAACTGTTCACTTGTGGCCCTCACTGAAAACTGTCCCAGCCCGGCCGCTGCGATAATAGACGGACCGAAACGCTCATCAATATCCGATGTGCACGTTACGACATCGCCGGGGCGAACCGTACGCACATGAAAATCCAACAGCGAGTCCAACTGCTTTTCGACTCCCGGTATGGTGGCGGCTGAACCGACAATCAAAAGCGTCTCGGGCAATGCGTCGGGATACTGATTACCCAGATACGAAAGAGGTATTCGCATCTCTTCGACCAGAGTGCGACAGTATGTCTCAGACGCGCTGCTAACGCCCTGGCGTTGTTCCGAACCGACATTTGACGCCGGTGACGACAGACCTGTTTCCATGAGCAGTGCTTCGGCCCGTTGGCGATGTAATTTCAGTTCCCGGCTGAGCGATTCGACCACCGCCCCGATACCGCACTTGGTCAATTTTCGCTCATAGACAATCACATCCTGATGCAGGAGAACGAGATGGGCGCGGCTCCATCCGAGATCGAGAACCGCTACAATACCACTGACGCCATCCAGCATCGGACCGCACGCTCGCGATATCGCCGAAGCCCGTATATCCAGCGCCGCAACCTCCAGCCCCTCAGACTCGATAGTGTCAACCAGCGAGTTGGCGTATTGATGTTCGCAACCGGCCGCCATTACGTAAGTCAAGCCTCCGGCACGCGCCGGATCGGGCAAGTCCCAGCAGGCCATCTCGAACGAATCGGGCTCGCAGCGATGCAGTCTCGAAAGCTCATTTCTCGCCAGTTGTCCCAGCGGTGCTCCTGAATTTCTGGGCGGAAGCTCCATTATCCCGGTAAGCAGATGCTTGCCCGGAACGGCGAGTATGATTTTGCGTCCTTTGAATCCTCCGGTCGCAAGGAGATTGCGTAGTTGCAGCGCGTCGGTCCGGTCGGCTTGGGCGTCCGGATTTTCGCGTAGTATCGCACCAGCGGCGGATATGCTCCAACGCCCGGGCGAGCCCTTTAACTGGACGGCCTTTATGTGGCGTTGGCCTATATCCACGCCTATCGGCAAAGCAGATGTTCCAGGCATTAATTCCAAAATCAACCTCCACCGGTCATCGACGTCACATCGAACAGAGGCATAAACATGCTCAACGCGACAAAACCAACCAGGAGTCCCATAACTATAAGTATCACCGGTTCGATGATGCTTGTTAACGCTTTCAGAGTCACTTCGTTTTCTTCGTCAAGGAAGTCGCCCAAGTTGAGTAGTAAAGGTCCAACTTGTCCGCTTTGTTCACCGCTCCGGGTGGCTTCGTAGACCGAAGGGGTGATCAAATTGCTTTCTCCGAAGACCGAACTGATCTCCTGGCCCTGCGCGACGGCCTTTTCGGCACGATCCATAAGTTCGGTGTAGTGAACGTTCGCTGTTGTGTCTCTTGTAAGTGAAAGTGCTTCGAGAACCGGTACGCGACTTTCAAGCAAAACGCCCAACATTCGAACAATGCGAGCGGTGGAAAAATTGCGTACAATCCCGCCGATCTTGGGTAGTTTGAGAACAATGGTGTCGAAAAATCGCGAGCCTGCGTCTGATTGAAAATACGCGCGAAGTCCGAAAACCACGCCAATGAGACCTATCGCCATTGCCCACCAGTACTTGCACACCGTCTGGCTAACTGCAAGCAGAACCGCCGTCGAAGCTGGTTGCGGGGTGTCGAGACTATCGAACAACTCACCGAAACGCGGTATCACGAACACCATCAGCAGAATCATAACCCCAAACGCCACAACGCTAAGCAGGGCTGGGTAGATCATCGCCCCCTGGATCGCCGATCTGATATGCAGGCGTTTATGCGTCAACTCAGCCAGGCGCTGGAGCATTGACGACAGCTCACCGCTCGATTCACCAGCAGCGACCATGTGTCGATAAATCGAGTCAAAACACTCCGGATGCGAAGCCAACGCCATAGAAAGCGTACTTCCCTCTTCAAGCTTCAATCGCACATCGTTTATCGCATCGCGCCATTGCTCGTCTTGCATCTGGCGTTCCAATGCAGACAACGCCTGGGCCAGCGGAGTGCCCGACGAAACAAGAACAAACAACTGCCTGGTGAACATCGCCAGGGTCTTCATGCGTTTTGTCTTACTTCCCCCTACGAGCACTTTCCCCGAAGCTGCGGTCCTCTGATCCGCCGCGGCGCTGCCGCGAGACGATTCGCCACCGGGGCCAACTGGCGAAATATCGGCGACAAAAAGGTCCCGGCGACGCAGTTCTTCGGTAGCCTGCGCCGGGTCAGAAGCTTCTATAACATCGCGGACCTTCGTTCCGGTCTTGTCGAATGCCTCGTATGTGAGTTTCATCTGTACATAACCTCTGGGGCGCCGCTACGGGCCTACTGTCCGCACTCGTCACTGTTACTGTGTGTCACGTTCAGGATTTCCTCAAGCGTCGTTTTCCCGTCCTCGGCCAGCAGCAGGCCTTCCTGGCGAAGCGTGAGCCCACCGTCCCGTGACCATTGATCGCGGATTTCATGCGGGGAAACGCCCTTGTGGACCAGACGCCGGATGGCGTTGCTGGACTCCATAACCTCGTATATGCCAACACGCCCTTTGTAACCGGACTTGTGACATCTGCTGCAACCCTTACCCTTGAAGAAGGTCCGTCCCTTCAGGCCATCGAGTTCGGCCTGTTCGAGGAAAATATCGTCGGGAACATATTCGCTCTTGCAGTGAGGGCAAATCGTGCGGGCAAGACGCTGGGCCAATACGCCGTTAAGAGCACTGGAAAGCAGATACGGTTCAACGCCCATGTCGACCAGGCGAGCCACAACACCGGGTGCGTCGTTGGTGTGCAGCGTCGCCAGCACCAGGTGGCCGGTGAGAGACGCCTGAATCGCAACGCGAGCGGTCTCTTCGTCGCGTATTTCACCGATCATGATCACGTCGGGGTCCTGGCGAAGAATACTTCTCAACGCGCGGGCGAACGACATTCCGATAGAGTCCTGGACCTGAATCTGATTGATCATATCCAACTGGTACTCGACGGGATCTTCAACGGTGAGAATGTTCAGTTCCGGATTGCGTATCAACTGAAGCGCCGAGTACAACGTTGTAGTTTTACCGCTGCCAGTAGGCCCGGTAACCAGCACCAGCCCGTACGGTTGACGCAAAATACGGAGGAACGCAGCCAGCGTTTCAGGACGGAAACCCAGATCGTCAAGATTGGTCTTCAGGTTTCCTTTATCGAGTATGCGCATCACGAGTTTTTCACCCAGAAGCGTCGGCATGCTCGATACTCGCAGGTCTACTTCCCGCCCGTCGGCTCCGATTCTCACCCGCCCTTCCTGGGGAAGGCGTTTTTCGGCGATATCCATTCGCCCGATAACTTTTATGCGCGACACTATCGCCGGATGCATCCCAGCCGGTGGCGCAGGCAAGTCGCGCAACACACCGTCGAGCCTGTATCGCATTCTCGTCGCGTGGCGGTCCGGTTCGATATGAATATCGCTGGCGCCTTCTCGTATCGCCTTGAGAATAACCATGTTGATCAGATTAACAACTGGGCTGGCTTCGTTAACCTCAGCCAGATCGGTCATCGCAGTTTCATCATCGGCGTCTTCAAGAACTTCGACATCACCGGTCGAAATAGCGGCGATCAACGCATCCATATCGCTTTCAGCGCTGGTCAAACGATCGATCTGTTCGAGAATATTGACCTCAGTAGCCAACACCGGCCTGATCGAGCATCCGGTCAACTGTCGCAACCTGTCGACGCTCGGAAGCAATTGGGGTTCAGCCATCGCCACGGTCATCGTATCGTGAACTTTGAACATTGGGATGGCTTTGAGGCGCCGGGCCTCTTCCTGCCCGATGGAGCCCAGCAAAGCCGCATCCGTCAACCCCCTGCGAAGAATACAATGCCTCACTCCCAGGCGATGCCCCAGCACGTCCAGAAGCTTTTCGGTAGTCACCAGCCCCTGCTCAACGAGCATCTCACCGAGCCTCTTACCGCTGCCCTTTTGCTCTGCAAGAACCGCAGCCATCGTCTCGGCGGTGACAATCCCTTCTTCTACAAGGACTTCACCGATGCGTATTTTTTTTGCGACCGCTGCATTGGCCATCGTCAAATGCCCTCATCGGCGAAGTCAACGCTGTCTGCATATTCGAACAGCGAAGCAATTTCGGTAAGTTCCAGTATTTCGCGTAGTGTCTGATCAGCAGCGGTTAGTTTTAGAACTCGCCCGCTTCGGATGAGCTGTTCAGTTGCGTCGACTAGCATCTCGAGCCCCTTGCTGTCGATCTGAGCTATATTTGTCGCATCGACGATAACGTCCCGAGGATCCTCAGCCAGCACGGTGGTAAGCGCCTGTCCGAACTGTTCGGCGTCTTCACCGACAAGTGATTCATGCGGGATTACCACCGTTACTCCATCGTGATATTCCTGGTCAATGTTCATGCAATAGCTTCCATATGACAACCAGCGTCCAGACCAATATCCAGACACAGCGGCGTCATTGCTATCCATCGGCTATCGCATGGGCAACGTTAAATAGTCCCCAATTATTGCAGTTGGCGTTTATCGATCTTGCCCGTTGGACCGTGCGGCATTTCGGGAATGAATTCAAAACTCGCCGGGGTCTTGTGACGCGGAAGATGCTGGCTGCAGAACTCGCCCAACTCAGAGGCTGTGACCTCCGCACCGGCTTCGGTGGTGACAAACGCTTTGGGAATCTCACCACGGCTGGCGTCTGGGATGCCGATAACCGCAGCCTCCTGCACTACAGGATGCTCGCGCAACACCCCTTCGATCTCCGCCGGTGATATGTTCTCACCGGCCGATATTATAAGATCCTTTTTCCGCCCGGTAATCCAGAGGTGCCCGTCGCTATCGATCCTCACCAGATCGCCGGTTTTGAACCAGTGATCCGGCGCAAAAGCGACGCTCATTTCGTCAGGTCGATTGTGATACCCCTGAGTTACGCAGTCGCCCTTCAACCAAAGTTCCCCTTCTTCACCGGAAGCAACCGGCTGACCGGAATCGTCGACGACCAGCGCCTCAACCCAATTCAGCAGCCTGCCGACCGACCCTCGCCTGTTGCGCTGGGGTTGGTTGAACGCCACCACCGGTGACGTCTCGGTAAGCCCGTACCCCTCCAGCAGTTGGGCTCCGAACAGACCTTCGAACTGCTCGCAAACTACCTGGCCCAGCGATTCACCGCCGGCAAAAACTGAACGCAACGAACTGAGGTCCGATTTATTCTTTCCTCCCGCCCGCACCAGCACGCGGATCATCGAAGCCACTCCGAAACAGAGCGTAACACGGTATTTCTCGATCGCCTTGAAGAATTTGCCCGGTGAGAACCTGGCCATATAAACCACTGAACATCCGAGCAACAGGGGCATTAGCACCGAGGTCATAATGCCAAACGAATGGAACAGCGGCAGCATTCCGAGCACCACGTCTTCACCGTCCAGGTCAATATGCTCACACGAGCTCTCGAAATTGCGGAGCAGGTTGCGGTGAGTAAGAATTACGCCCTTGGGCAGTCCGGTGCTGCCGGATGTGTATAAAACAGTGGCTTCGTCGTCATCACCGCGAGTCATGGGCGCCAACGAAGCGGTCGCGTCGTCAGGCTGCTGATCTATATAGATGCACCGCGCCGTGATCGCATCGGCAAGCGGCTGCAACGATCTGGACGCCAAAACCATGTCAAACCCCGCATCGCCGGCGACGAAGTCCAGCGACTCAGCGTCGAGCAGAAAGTTCAGCGGAACCGGTGTCTTGTCGGCAAGGAGGATACCGAAATAACCGACAACGAAATCCGCCGCCGTTGGCGCCAGCAACCCCACACGCTTGCAATCGGTGTTTTGCTGAACGTTCAACGCCACTGCCTGTGCGGCGGTGAGCAATTGCCCGTAAGTGTATACGTCGTCCTGATTATAGATCGCGTGCCTGTCGCTTGAGGACTGAGCGATTTCAACAAACTTATCAATTATGTTCGTCACCATTCGGATGTCTCCTGAGTCTGGTCGGAATATGAGAAATGATAGACAACCAGTAGGAGTTAGGCAACTTAAAGGCGGGGGAAAAGTTATTTATGATGCATCTTTACAATAATGAAATTTGTGCTTATGCTGCTCGTTCAGCAGTACTTGATGATATATAACCCGAAGTTTTGAGGAAAGGTATTACAATGAGTAATCTCAACAGACGAAGGTTCCTGAAGGGTACGGGGGCGGCTGCGATCGCACTTCCGTACGCAATTACCTCCGGCGCTCTGGGCGCCGACGGACGTCCCCCCGCAAGCGATCGCATCACGATGGGCGGAGTCGGAATGGGCGGACAAGGCTCTGGCGACTTGAACGGTTTCATGGGCGATAAGCGCATCCAGGTTCTCGCCGTCTGCGACGTCAAGCACGACGCGCTCAAAGGCTGCCAAAACAGAGTCAACGGACGCTACAAGAACAAAGACTGCAAGGGATATCTCGACTACCGCGAGCTAATCGCACGCGACGATATCGACACAGTCCTCTGCGGATCACCCGACCACTGGCACGCACAGATCACCATCGACTCAATGAAGGCCGGCAAGGACATCTACTGCGAAAAGCCCCTTTCGCTAACGATCGACGAAGGCCGCAAAATGGTCGAAACCGCACGACGCTTCGGACGCGTCTTCTCCTGCGGTTCCCAACGAGTAATCGGCGACTACGGTCATCTCGCCAAAGCCGCCAACTCCGGACGCTACGGTAAAATCCTCGTCGCAAACGCCAACCCCGGCGGACCGCCCCGCCACTGCTATCTTCCGGGCGTACCGATCCCGGCAAACACAATCGAGTGGGATCTCTGGCTCGGACCGGCGCCCTGGGCTCCGTACAACCCGTATCGCTGCGGCCGTGCTTACGGACTGGGCGGACGCGGTTTCCGCACATGGTATGACTATTCAGGCGGCATGATGACCGACTGGGGCGGACACAAATTCGGCGGAGCAATGCACGGACTGGGCCTGGACCACACCGGACCGACCGACATTCTGTTCCCCGACGGTAAGGACGTAAAACAGTTGACATACGTCTTCAAGACCGGACAGAAACTGGTTGTCGGCGGCGGACAGGGCTACCAGTGCGAAGGCGGACAGGCCAAGCCCATCCGCGGCGAAAAGGTGCCTCCCGGACTTCGCTGGTACGAAGACGGAGCCAACAACCCGATCAGGGACCTGGCAAACTGCGTTATCACCAGAAAACGCCCGTTCCGCGATGTCGAATTCGCACATCGCACCGCCACCATCTGCCACCTGGGCAACATCTGCCTCATGCTCAAGCGTAACCTGAAATGGGATCCCGATACCGAACAGTTCATCGGCGACAACGAAGCGGCCAACCTTATCAGCAGGCCCAGACGCGGACCCTGGCAGATATAAGCACACAGCAAACCAACGCAGATTACGAAGACCCTAAACTCGAAAAGAGATAAAAATGATTAGGAAACTAACGATTATATTGGCAGTTGGATGCCTGCTGACATCAATGTCGATGGGCGACGTCTGGCAGGATTTGGCGAAGTACGAATACGGCGACAAAACCGACGCGGGCAACAAGGCCCACCTGCTGTTGCAGGATACGCCCGTTGCTGAACACGCAAAAATCGAAACCATCCTCATCGGGATCGTTTCATCAAAAGACTCTACGCAAACCGGTAAAGCACTGGCCTGCCGCTCGCTGCAGCAGATCGGAACCGAAAAGTGCGTCCCGGCAGTTTCGGCGCTGCTGTGCGATAAAATCCTGAGCCACGCAGCAAGGCTCGTTCTGGAAGTTAGCGAGTCGCCCAAGGCGTCGGCAGCACTGCTGGCCGCACTGCCCAAAGCTGACGAGAATCTCAAAGCCGGTATCATCATGAGCCTCGGTACGCGGAAAGAAACCACCGCGATTAAAGCCATCGCAGCTTCGCTCGGTTCGAAAGACGCCGGAACGGCCGCGGCGGCAATGCGTTCGCTGGCCAAAATCGGTGGAAAGCAAGCCTCCGCATGCCTCGCTGGCGCCACAGCGCCCGCAGCACTGATGCCCGTGCTTCGCGAATCGCAGATCGTATGTGCAGAAAGTCTGGACAAAGCAGACGCAGCCAAAATCTGCAGCGCGATCTACGCAGACACGAAAAACAGCAACCCCGTACGAATCGCCGCACTTCGCGGACTGATGAAGGCCAACGGAAAAACAGCCGCCCCTATGGTAGTTGAACTGCTCAAGGGCAAGCCCGGCTACATGAAGTCAAGCGCCCTACGAATCGTAGCAAGCGATCAGTGCAAATGCCTGACCGGCGCAGTGGCGGCAGCCCTGGGCAAACTGCCCGAACCCTGCCAGATCAAAGTACTCGACGTACTCGGGCAGCGAGGCGACGCTGGCGCAATGACTGCTATCGCAGCTCTGTACGCCTCTGAGTCCAGCGATCTGAAAATGGCTGCTTACACCGCCGCCGGACGCATCGGCGACGCGGCCTGCGTAATACCCCTGCTGACACTCGCCAATGACAAGGATCACGGCGTATCGCAAAAAGCCGTCGAAATCTTCGGTATAATCGTAACTGACGGCGTCGACAAGATCCTGGCGTCAAAGATCAGCGATCCCAAGCTCGGACCCGGAGCTATCAGCGCACTGACGCGAAGAGGATGCACCTCAGCGGCGGGCGAAATCATCAAGATGATCGAAAATGGCGACACCAAAGCCAAACAGGCCGGATGGCAGGCCATGTCGCAACTGGCCAGCGATCAGGACCTCGCGGCGCTGATGAAGATGGTCGTTAAGATCACCGACGACGGTATCAGAAAAGAAGCCGCCAACGCGATCAAGAACATCTGCACCAACTCCAGCGACAGACGCAAATGCTTCGACGCTATCGGCGCCTCATACGACCAGGCGGACAAGAACATGAAAACGCTGATCCTCCAGATCGGCGCCACAACAGGCGGCGTGAAAGCTCTCGCCACCGCCCAGAAAGCCCTGAAATCGTCCGACGAAGACATCAGAACCGCCGCAATGCGAGCACTGATGGAATGGCAGGATTCAGGCGCCGCAGACATCCTTCTGGATATCGCCAAGAACGGTAAAACCGCCAAGGACAAGATCCTGGCAGTCAGAGGTTACATCCAGGTCACAGGCAAAGACGACGAACGCAAACGGGCCGACATGTACAAAAAGATCGCCCCGCTGGCGACTCGCGCCGATGAAAAGAACCTGATCATCAGCGGACTACGAAACATCCGCAGATCAAACGTTAATGTGCTCAACACGGTGGCGGCGTATATCGCTGACGACTCGGTCAAGGCGACCGCCGAACAAGCAACCATCGACGTCGCAAACCGCATCAAACGCGACAAGAAGTGCAAAGACGCGATCCTGAAGCTCATGAAGAGCATCAAGGAAACCAGCAAGAACAAGAGCAACGTCAGCAAAGCAGGCAGGCTCTACAAGGAATTGGGCGGTAAATAATCCCGCCTGACAAACCGCCTCTCCGCTGCGGCGGAAAGGCGCCTTTACTGCTGGAAGCAGTTTTTAAAACTAAAATATTCGGTGCCTTGCACAATGCAGGGCGCCGATATTTTTTACCGACTTATAAGAACCCGCAACGCAGCGGGGTGCAGGCCGAGCATGGGCTTCCACACTGAAGTTCTTTCGGGTAGAATATTCGCGGTTCGATACAATATGGAAATACTAACGCTCAAAAAGGATCGCACATGAAGCTTACCCCTGATCTTTCCAAAGTAATATTACTGTCAATGGGCCTGATGCTGGCGTTGACGGGTTGCGCGGGCCCGGGCGGTTCAAATCTCAACGCTCTTGAGCCCAAAACGACCGGATCAATCACCCAAGGCGTCCAAGCGTTGCTCCAGAGGCAGCACAGCGACGACGGTTCCTGGGGCGGCGACGATGTCAAAGTGCAGTCATCGCACAAGAGCGACTATCCGGTGGCGATCTCCAGCCTGGCTTATCTGGCGTTGGCGACAGTAGCGTCCGACGACTCCTCCGCCGTGCAAAGTCGAGACAAAACCCTCGCTTTCATACTCGACACCATCACCGACAACGGCAAGATGAAGAACACTCGCGACAACACGCCCAAAATTCACGAGCGAAACGTGTGGAGCCAGGGTTTCTGCACATTCGTCTTCGGACGCCTCCTGCGAGACGGCAAGGTACCCAAGGCAATGCAAAAACAGGTTCGCGACAAGATGACCGCCATGGTCGCCGCCCTGAAAATAACCCAGCAGGCCGATGGCGGATGGACCTACGACAAAGGAGCAAGTGAAAGTTTCACCACCGCAACCGTCCTGGCGGGCCTGGTTTCCATTCGAGAAGCGAAGATCGCGGTCCCCAAAACCATGATCGACAGATCAATCGCCTATCTCAAACGCCAAAGCAATCCGGGAAACCACGTTGCCTACCAGGGCGTGCCCAAAGTCCTGGACAGTGCTGCCAGGGTGCGCGGCTCGGCTGGGCGTTCAGTGCAATTGGAGTTGACGCTTCTCCAAGCCGGAGCGGGCTCGACCGAGAGGCTCACCACCGCCGTCGAGACCTTCTTTAAGTATCGCGACCGCTTCGATAAAGTGCTCAAACTGGAGAAAGGCTGCCATCAAAGACCCTATGGAATAGGCACGTTTTACTGCTTTTACGCCTACTACCATCTCGCCCAGGCGTTGGAGACTCTGGGTGGAGAGACCCGTGAAAAGTATCGCCCGATACTGGTCGCCGACTTCCTGAAACTGCAGAAACCCGACGGCCACTGGATCGACTCAAAAGACCACTGCGGCGAGTCGTACGGTACTGCAATGGGGCTTTTGGTGCTCTCGGCGCCGGCCTGGGCGGATGCTACCCATTGACAGCGACTTACCGATAAGCGGACAATAACACTGCTAATTGGCGATAATAGCAGACCAAAGGAGACGCACAATGAAAAGGCGTAGAGTTGTGGGATTAATCGTGCTGCCGGTTGTGATGCTTTGCACCGCAGCGGTTGCAGGCTTGCCCGGGTTCAAACCGGGCGTTCGCCTCCAGACCGGCGGGAAGAATATCGACGTCCGCATCGGGCATCTCGTCCCGACTGTCGTCGACTGGAACGGCGACGGGAAAAAAGACCTGCTCGTCGGACAGTTCTCAGGCGGAAAGATCAGCGTCTACCTGAACAAGGGCGCCGACAACGCGCCTGTGTTCAAAGACTTCAGCCTTCTGCGGGCCGACACCAAAGAAATCCGCCTACCCTCGGGCTGATGCATCGGAGCTTATCCACAAGGAGTGGATTATAACAACGATGGAAAACTGGATATCATCTCGGGCGACTCAGCCGGAAATGTGTGGATTTACATTAACCTCGGAACAACCGACAAACCCAAACTCGCCGCCGGTAAGAAAGTCCATGCCGACGGTAAGCCGATCAGCGCCTCCCGCAAGACCTACAAGAAGGACGGCGGGCGATACGTTGTTGACAAGATCATCCCCGGCAGCAGCAAGCTGGCCGAAGTTTACACCAAGATTCACCTTGCCGACTGGGACGGCGATGGCCTGAAGGACCTGTTAATCGGCCACAGCAGCACGATAATCTTCTACAAGAACGCGGGCACGAAATCCAAGCCCGTCTTCAAAGCGCCGGTAACGATAGACCCGCCCAAGGGCGGATTCGCTTCCCGCCCCTCTCCGCACGTGGTCGACTTCGACGGCGACGGGAAGAAGGACCTGCTGGTGTCGACCGAACCTCGGAAGCTGGAGTTCTACCGCAACGTGGGAACCGCCAAGGCCCCGAAACTCGGCAAGGCGGTCGAAATTGTGTTGAAAGGCGACGGATTCGAGAAGGGTTCTCGCAATCGAATTGAAGTGGTCGACTGGAACAACGACGGTAAGATGGACATTCTTGTAGGCAACTTCTACAGTGACCGACAGACCAGGAAAATGGGCGGAAACGTCTGGTTGTTCCTGGGAAAATAGCGACAATAGACTCACCACAGACAGATTCATTTGGATAACGACGATTTAAGAGAAGGACATACTATGGCGACAGGACAAAGACAGTTGACGAGGCGCGGTTTTCTTGGTGCGACGGGCACGGCGGCCGCTGCTATTGCGATTCCGCAATTCATCCCGGCAGACGCGTTGGGCAAAGGCGAAAAAGCCGCACCCAGCGAACGTATCACGTTCGGCGTTATCGGCCTGGGCGACCGCGGACCGCGACACTGCAAAATGGGCGGAGCCGAAGGACAACTCCTAGCCGCCTGCGACACCTGGAAAGATCGTCGCGACAAAATCGCCGCTCAATACAAAGTTAAAGCCTACGCCGATTTCCGCGAAGTTATCGCTAACAAGGAAATCGACGCAATTGTGATCACCACGCCGGACCACTGGCACGTTCCCATGGCGATCCTGGCCGCCAAAGCGGGCAAGGACATCTTCTGCGAAAAGGCGCTCGGTGTAAGCGTTGAGCAGGATCTGGCGCTGCGAGCGGTGCTCAAGCGTTACAAAACCGTGTTCCAATACGGTCCGCAGCGTCGCGCGTCGCACAAGTTCCGCCACGCCTGCGAACTGGCCCGAAACGGGCATATTGGCGAGATCAAAGAGATCAACATAACAACAATGACATTCGGAGCCTGTGCGCCCAAGAAGATCGCAGCCCAGGCCCCGCCCAAAACTCTCGATTACGAGATGTGGATGGGGCCCTGCCCAAAAGTGCCCTACGTCCCGGGACGCTGCAAATCACGCGGATGGTACACCATCTACGACCACAGTATCGGATGGATCGCCGCATGGGGCTCGCACGTGCTGTCAATCGCACAATGGGGATACGATATCCACAAAGCCGGCGTCACCGAATACCAGGGCACAGGCGTGATACCCAACGAAGGGCTCAACGACAACCTGGTGAGCTGGGACGTTAAGATGAAGTGCGCCAACGGCGTGAAGATGACATTGAAAACCGGCGGAAACAAGGTGGAGTTCGTCGGCAGCGAAGGCACTGTGTGGGCCAGCGACCGCGGGCAGGGATCAACACCCGAATCGCTCTGGAAAGAGGTAATCAAACCGGGCGAAACCCGCCTGAAATGCGCCAACCTCGGAACCGACTTCATCAAGTGCGTAAAGACCCGCGAAACTACCGTTGGCCCGATCGACGACGCGGTTTACTCAGACATCATGAGCCACATCGCCGACATCGCCATACGCCTCAAACGCCCAGTCAAATGGGACCCATCCACGGAAGTGATAGTCGGCGACGCAGAAGCATCAAAACTGCTGTCCAGACCAATAAGAAGCCCCTGGAGCATCTAAATACCATACCGCCGAAACAAACAACGCCGCGGTTACGTCCGGTGACGCATAACAGCACCGCGGCGACACGCCGCGGCTCCGTCCAGTGCGCGTATGTGCATACATGTGATCTAAAAACTTTGGTGTCACACACTGTATCGCCACGCCGCATAACAATAACGCTGAGACTCGCCTGGACAGAGCCGCGGCGTGTCGCCGCGGTGCCTTTCAAAACCGCCGAGGCATTTTTTCGCTCGACTGCACATACAGTCTTCATTATCCTGATTTGCACAATGGACAACTCACCGCTGGCGTATCACATCACGTTCGGAACATACGGTTCTCGCCTCCACGGCGACCCGAGAGGCACAGTGGACAGACGCCAGAAATCCTACGGCCAACCAATTGTCATACACAGCGAATACAGAGTGCAGATGGCGACCGATCAGATGAAACGCCAACCAATTCTCCTTACCACAGATCAGTGCGTTTTTGCACAGAAGGAAATCGAAGATATTTGCGAACGAGGCCAATGGGAGTTCATCCAAACTGCTTGTGCTCCAAGCCACGTACATGTCCTTCTCGCGTCTCATCGCGAGCCCAAAGCGATTCGTCGCTGGCTCAAACGCTGGCTCGGTGAGAGCATGAGCGCATGTTGGGCCTTGCCGGATGGCCAATCGTGGTGGGCTATGGGCGGAAGCATTAAATGCGTATGGGACAAGGAATACCTGCAAAATGTTGAGCAGTATATACGAGAACAACGCACTTAACACAATACTATTGAAACAACATTGAAACAACAACGCCGAGACACGCACCGGACGGAGCCGCGGCGTGTCGCCGCGGTGCCTTTCAACACCGCCGAAGCATTTTTCCGTGTCACCGCACACTTTCCTGTATCGCGGCGACGACCCTGTCATACGAACGTCGAGAGGCTTTCGCCGACGGAATGGAGCACCTCGTTTACTCGCCCCATAACAGCACCGCGGCGACACGCCGCGGCTCC
>JABGPF010000142.1 GCA_018645065.1 Phycisphaerales bacterium | reverse complement strand
CGCTGGCGCGTCCGTGCCGTCCGAGGCCGTGGAGTGAGTGTGCAGGTCGATTCCAGCCACAACGTGAGCGCGGCGACGGTAAAAATTCTTGAACAGGTTTTGTAATTCTATCTCGACGGCGTCCAGGTCGTCGGTTGTCCAATCGACAGGAAAGTTCCGGTTCAGATCAACACCGTTAGCGTTGCAATGGGCGTTGCCTGCCTCCTGACCGGCCGGATTGAGGCTCGGTATCACCCAAATCTGTGTCTTGTCGATCAGAGCACGGTGGGAATCGTCCGCAAGAAGCCGCCTGATCGCAAACATCGCCATTTCCCGACCAACCGGTTCGTTACCGTGGGCGCCGCCTGTCAGCAGTACGTTGGGCTCGTCCTCTTCTTGGTCGACATTGTCGGATATCTTAAACGCCCAGACTCGCGTGCGCCCGTCCGAACTTGGCCCCAGATCATGCAGTTTTCCTGTTTTCCGATGGGCTTCCTCCAACCGGCGCAACTCGCCCAACATGGCGTCATAGCTGTGATACGACAGGTCTTTGGCCTCGAAATTCCGGGCGCATCCTGTAGACAAACCCGCACAGAAGAGCACGATGAACAAAATAAAACTCGTGAACCTTTCGCCCGAACGGACAGTTACGGTCAAACTCGATTGTCCATCATTTCTCATTCTTGCCGCCTAACTCATCAGGACCACCCGCAGCTGTGTTTACTGCCCACGATCATACCGCATTTCTCGCCCTGGCACAAAACCCGGTGAGATAAGCTAATAGAACCCCTGACGACGCGTCCGTTATCGTGCGCCCGCAGAATATAGTTGGAATGCGTCGAGGCGTTGTTACAATGCCCTCAGGCGGCTTGCCGCGTTGTTGTGACACGAATGATATTTACGGGAGACGTATCGATGTGCGAAAAAACGAATCAACAGGCTGAAACTACCGATGCTCCAGAGACAATCGAACCTATCGAACTGATCCCGGCGCCCGAAGTCGCGGAAAACCAACCGCTGATGCAAACGCTGCTTAAGCAGTTCAGCGAAGAGTTCATTGTCGATGTTCAACCATTGGTCGACCCGGTGTCGGGGATCGTTGAATTACTGGCCTCAGCATCGGACGAACTGGCCGCCGGGATACTCCTACCGGACCTGCGCGACTTGCTGCACGACATTACGGTGCTAACGGAAAAAGTTGCTCAGCAGCAGGCTTACGTATTGATATTCGGCCCGCTCAAGAGTGGTAAGAGTACGTTTATGAACGCGATCTGCTCGTCATACGTTAGCGAAGTCACATCCCTTCCGGCCTATCCGTGCGTTGTCAACGTCTCCCACGATACCGAAACCTCGTGCACCGTCAAACGTTACGACGGAAGCTGCGAGACACACGACAAGCAATGTGATGTGGTCCACGATGTGATAAAGCAGGCCCACAGCGAACTTATGGGCACGATCAGGCGCATCGAGGATGACGGAGAGGACTTCGATCCGGTAATCCACATGCCCAACGCCATTCGAGAAATCGACGTGCATCTGCCCACGGGCGATCTGGCTGAATCCGGCGCCGTTCTGGTCGACACGCCCGGACTCTACAGCCGCATGAAATTCGGTTACGACCGCCTGACCCGCGACTTCCGCGACGCAGCGGCGTGCGCGATCTTCATCGTCAAGACCGACAACCTCTTCCTCGAACAGGTGTTCGACGAATTCCAGGAACTGCTTGACCTGTTTAGTCGCGTCTTCCTGATCGTAAATCTGGACAGTACCAAGAAGGACCTCGACCCGTCGGGCCAGCTCGTCCCCAGCCTCGAACACGACGATCCGGGGCGGATAATCGAAGCGTTCACCGATCTGTCGATGAGCGGTCCGCTCAAAACCGCCGCCGAAACCGGGCGCCTCGGAATATATCCTGTAGACCTGCTCGGTTCAGCCAGCGCCCGAATCCGCAGCGCCAATGGTGACCAGAGCGATCAAGACACGCACGGTTCGGAGCGATTCGACACGCTCCTGACCGACCTTACCGACTACCTGAACTCCAGCGAATACTTGCGGGCGTTCCTCAACGATTCACTACGTCGCACCGGATCGATCCTGGACGAGCTGGGCGAATTGGCGCGCCACAACGCCGTTTCACAACTCGCCAGTGAAGCCGACGCACTACGGCAGGAACGCCAGGAAACGCTCGCCAGACGCGAAACAGCCCTCAAACTGGACGCCATCGACTGGAAACAGCAGTTCCAACCGCTTCTGGATTTCCTGCTGACCCAGGCCCAGCAACAAGCCCAGGAAATAAGACGAACCACCGGACAGGCCCTCAAAGGCGCCGCCAAAACCTGGCTCGAATCCAATAAGTCGCTGGCGAATTTGTGCGATAAAGTAATCGCCCCCCTGCTCACCACCTGCCGCACCCAGTTCCTACACTTCCTGCAAAGCGAAATGACCCAGCAGTTGCCCGGTATGCAGGAAACGAGCATTGCGGTATCACCCGAAATCTGCAGCAATGCGGCGGCGATCGATATCGACCTGGGCGCCCTGGCCAGAGCGGCAATGGAAAACGCGGCCGCGACCTCCGGTTCTACGCCCATAAAAGCGAAACTCAACGCAGATCAGATTCCAGTGCGACGAGGTTTCTGGGACTGGTTGCTTATGCGATCCCAAGCCACCGTGCGAAAACGAATGTTCGGACCCAGCGAGGCCCCGTCGCTTCCGGTTACCGCTGTGATGAAGGCAAAGAGAATCGTCCAAGCCGGGCGAGAGGCGATCGACAACGTAACAGCAGAGCAGTTTAAGGTCCTGATGAACACCGACTCGACCGGACTGCCTACAGAACTGGTCGGAAATTTTGTCGCCAAATTCAGCGGCCCGATGAAAGACGCGATTTCAGCCTGCCAGCAGGCCGCAACGGAAAAACTCGCCGAGCTCGACACTCGCCTGGCCGATGTGCAGAACATCCTGGCTGGGTTTACGACGCTTGGCGAGCATGTCGACAAGACCGCAGCAGCAGTGGAGGGCATGAAGGATCGCTTCGGTTTCGAGGATATTACCCTAAGCCCGGCAAATGACCAAGTCGATGTCGATATCGAAGCGGATGACCAAAACGATGAGGATGTAGACGGTTGCTACTCATCAGACGCAACCGAAGCCATTGACGACACCACCGACGAAACCACCGACGAAACCACCGACCAGGATATCGAGACCATACAGACCGATGACGAAGAAGGCTATCTGTATGGATAAGAAAACTGATTGGTCCGTTTCGATTTCCGCTTCGGCATGGTTTCAGCCATTACCTTCTCGGATGAACGATTAATCCCGAGCGTTGGCGATTCTACAGGCTCCACGGTTGGCGCATTGCACAGGACAGCATTCGGTTTGCTTCGGCGTCATCTACGAATCGCTCGGTCTTGGGGTTCCATTGCAACTTTCGCCCCAGGCGGGTTGCGATATTACTCATACTGCAGATAACGTTGCTGCGATGCCCGACCTCTACAGGGCAGATCGGATCGCGCCGCGATTTGACGCAATCGAAGAAATTCCTGTGATGGCTGGTGCTGTTATATAACCGCTCATCACTGGCGCTAAGGGGCGCCTTGAGCAAGGAAGTCGGTCCGGCCCGAAAAGCCCGGCGGTTGACGAATATCCATCCGTCGCTGCCCTCGAAGCGGATTCCATGCGGATTCTCGTTGTCGCTTGTGAAGATCATCCGGACCCCATTGGCGTAGAGGTACTCGCTATGCCAGGTCATCGCCGTATCGTTCAGGCCTGCTTTGGGGAAAGTGGCGCTGCCGGCAACCTGAATCGGCCCGGTATGATCCGTCCGATTTCCCCACTGGGCGATGTCAATATCGTGCTGCCCCCAACCGGACTGGAATCCCACCGTGTAATCATAGCACAGCATCCAGCCCTTCAAATTGATCAATCGCTCAGGGCAGTACGGCCCCCAACACGCCGGTCCGAGCCACATATCATAGTCAGTGCCTTCAGGTACGGGTGCGGGAGTGATCTTCGGTCCGGGATATCCCTTGGGGTCTCCCACTTTGATCGTGTGGAGTTTGCCGATGTATCCGTTACGGACCAGTTCACACGCTCTGCGGAAATTGGCTGAGGATCTCTGTTGAGTTCCGGTCTGAAACACGCGGGCGTACCGGCGTACGGTTTTGACCATAGCCTGACCTTCGGCGATGGTTCTCGACATTGCTTTTTCGCAGTATATGTCTTTACCGGCTTTGGCGGCGTGTATCGTGTGCAGGGCATGCCAGTGCTCCGGCGACGCGATGAAGACCGCGTCGATATCATCTCGCCCCAGCAACTCGCGGAAGTCGTTATGGGCTCGGCAGCCTTTGAATTTGCGGCGCGGGCCTGAGGTCGCATAGGATTTCTCGACGAGTTGTTTTGCCGCTGTGCGATGAGCCTTTACCGGATCGCAAACCGCCACAACCTGCACGTCAGGCATGCCCAACAGATGCTTTGTGTGATGACGCCCCTGGTTACCGACCCCGATCATTCCCACCGTGATACGGCTGAGCGGGGCGGTGCGCCCGGAGCCAAGAACGGACGAAGGTATAATCGACAGCGCCGCCAAGCCCCGCGACGAAGCTTTCAATAAATCGCGTCTTTTCATTTCTCAGCTACTTTCTTCATAACATCGCTATTTGGCTGGGCGCATACTCCGCAGCACTTCGGCGGTCCGCACCCGGGTGATGTTAAAATCGTCCAGATCAGCTCCGGTTTCCTGGAGTGTGGGCGGTCGGACGCCGCCGGTGGCTCTCTGCTGCTTTCGTTTTTGCGCTCTGCTCAATTTCACCGTCTTTATCTTACCGAGATCGTCAGGCTTAATGGAAGCTGAAAACACCAGCAGGATATCGCTTGTTCCATTATACTCGAAGTTCAATTCCTGGAGCCCCGCTTTCGCTGTATCCCTGTAGTTCTGCTCGGCCAGCTTCTTGAGTTTGGCTCCGCCCTTGGCGCTTACCGGGGCGCCAACGGCGTACAGCTTACCGTCTCGCTGAACTGTTACCGACGCCGTAGGCGATTTTCCAAAGTCGATACCGTAAATGCTTGCGATGACATGTCCGTATTTTCCGACACCGTACTGCCTGAAGCCAAAGCGGTAGTCGCCTGCCCTACCGCTAAACCGACGGGCGTCCAGCAGGATGCTAAACGACTTCAGCGACCCTTTGCGGAACTTGTATCCGTTTGCGGATATACCGATGAACAGGTCCGAGATTTTATGCTTCGTATTTTGAACCAAAACACCGGGAAAATAGATGTTCTTCGGCGATTTAGCGCTGAGTTCAAATGTCTCGCCAACCTGTCGGCTCCTGATGTCAGGAAGGTAGTCGAAGCTGTCTAACCACACCGTTTCATTACCAAGGACCTTCATGGAATACGCGGCGGTGTCGGCCCCGTCAGCATCGGCGACCTTAACCTTGAAGGTGACGGTCTTGCCCGCATCGGAATTCGCGGGAACGCCTGAAAACACCCCGTCGGGGGAAACCGTCAGCCACTCCGGCCCATCGAGCTTGGAGAAGGTCAGCTTGTCGTTATTGGGTTCGTACAGTTCCGAACTCCACGTCTTGTGGAACCCGTACCTTACAGAGTTGCTGAACTTCAGCCCGGCAATTACGGGCGACCTTGTGAACGCATCGGCATTGAAAACAGGCGCGATTCCTTTCATTACCTGGATGACCAAATCGCTTTTATCGACCCAGCCGCTTTTGTCCGTGACGGTAAGCCTGCCCTTGTATTCGCCAACGGCGGGAGGAGTCCCCGAAACCGAGCCGTCCGGTTTGACGGTCAACCAGTCGGGCAGTTCCTTGCCGCCGAACCTCAGCTTATCTCTGGAAAGATCCGACACCTCGCCGACCAGCGAGGCTTTTATCTCACGCCCAGGGACCGCCAGTAGACGCACTGGATTGTTCTTGAACGACGGGTAATCGAGGATGGCTCGGGCATACCGATGGCCCATAGTAGTCAGGCCGGAACGGTTGAAGTGGATTGTATTTTCGGGCATTTTCATAGTCTTGCCCGTGGGCTTGCCCTCATCATCGACAAGATTCCGCGTATGCTCTACGCAAAGCCCGCAATTGGATGATCGCACATGAGCGGCGTTGTCGATGTAGTCGCCAATATCGGCCAGCACACGCGTGATAGTCCCGCAGGACTCGCTTCCAAAATGGCCCTTTTCCGGGATCGAATTGCTCGCCATGCGGGTCAGCTGCCCGGTGACAAACGGTAGAGCCGGTATGTCGAGGTCCGAGCGGATATCGCGAACAATACCCAGCAGGTTGTCTTTGAAGCTGACGTATCTTCCCACGCCAGTGGTGTTCGATTCACCCTGGTGCCAGAGAACCCCCTTATAAACGCCCGATTCTTTCAGACGAGCCAGATTACCCGGGTACATCGCGTTGCCTTTGATGAAGAAACCGATTTGTTTACCGCCATAAGCCCTGGTGACCAGTCCCACTTTAACTTTGGGATCCCCCAGCAGTTCCAGGTATTTCTTCGCAAAAGGAATCGGCAGGGAAAAGCTGACCTTGTTATGTTTGATTAGCGGGTGTGCAGCCGGTTTCCAGCCTCCGGCTTTGTATACAAGAACACGGGGCTCCGGATCGGTGACCGGGTCGTATTGCCCCCTATCGTTGTAGAGATGACTTTCCTTGAAGCCCCCGGCCATGTTGGACTGTCCCAAGCAGACGAAGATATGAAAATTCTTCTTATCTTTCGGTACTGTTCCAGCAGACCTTTCTTCACCCTGCCCGATAACCACAGTACCGCCAAGCACAGCTACGATGATCGCCAAAAAGACGCCTGTTGTTTTCATGTTCATCACCTCTTCACTGTTCCTTGTCTCAGCATCTGGACTTCTCCATACAGACATAAAAACTAACGCATCTTCAGTTGACTGTCGAGCCTGTAGCTCTTGGCGGTTTTGAACTCGAAAGTTTTGCTTACCGCGCCATAGGTTATTGTTACGCGGTCGTCACATCCTGCGTGGATAGTGGCGGTAAGGAGTTTTCCGTCGGCCCAGGTCAGGTCGATCTTATGACCGCCTCGGAGCAGTACGCCGCTGATCGAGCCGTTGGGATATTCTTTCGGCCAGGCTGGTAGAAGTTCGATGTGTCCCGGTCGGGAAAACACAAGCATTTCCATCAACAGGCGCGGCAGGCTTAGTGAGGCGTCCAGGTTATTTATTTTTGGCCCGGGCCGGCAAGATGACGCCATACTGTTGTAGAAGTACCTGCCGGAGGCAAGGCGATGAAGATTGGTGCGCACCTTCTCGACAGCTTTCAACCGGGTCGCCATAAGCGCCACGTGCATCAGGCCGTGGGTCTCGCGGGCGTCAAAATCGAACCGCTTGTCGAGCGCCGTACCGGCGGCTTTTATCAGTTTCGCATCGGAGCCCGGAAGCGAAAATTCCCACCACGGGTAGACCATGATCAAGTGCGACAGGTGGCGATGCTTGTAGTATTCCCCGTACTTCGCCGACGCCCATTCAGCCAAGGCTCCGTCCCTGTTTATGCGATAAGGAACAATCTTGTCACGATAGTTGCGCCATTTGGCGATCTTGTTTTCGTCCAGCTTGAACTGCCCGCCCAGTTCGATCAGGATGCGAAAAACCTCCCGCGCCACCGCCAGATCGAACGTGCAGTCCTTGAGCGTTCTCACCTGGCCTCGCGGCGAGTTCTCAGGCGATAGGCCCGGGTAAATGTGGTAGTAACCATCAGAACCCTTGACCATGTAGTCCTCGTAGAAATCGGACATCTCCAGGTAAATCGGCAGGACTTCCTTTCTCATAAATTCGCGGTCGCCGGTCAGCAGCGCGTAGTCATAGAACGGATGAATGTTCCAACCCGCCCCACCGGGCCAGTACATCCAGCCCATTCGATTGCCCAGGTGGACCAGATATCCGGTCTCCGGATCGGTGTAGTTGCCCGCAAGGAATCCGCGACAACCGAGATACTTGCGTGCGTTAGTCCGCCAGCCCGGCAGCATCCCCTTGATATAACCGAAGTAGGACTTTGCGCACTCGGGCAGATTGCCCATAGCCGCCGACGATATCTGCAAGTTCACGTTCGAGTCCAACACGAACCCGCCCTGCCACGGCGGAGACCAGTTCCCACCCCATATGCCCTGCAACGGCGCGGGATACTTCCCGCACGACGAGATCAGCAAGTACCGGCCCATGGCGTGTATCTGCTCCAGGAACAGCGGCGTGACGCCTTTTTCGGCGGACGTCGCAATAAGTTTTTCGGTGGAGGTCGTCGCCCATTGCTTAGCGGCGCCAAGGTCCAGGACCACGCGACCGAACATCTCGCCATGCTCTTTGGCGTGCGGTTTGAACAGTTCATCGAAACTGGGCGGTAGTTTCGCCAACTTCGCCTGAATCGCGTCACGCTGCGATACTGAAGCATCCTTCTGCGGCAGGATGCGGATTACGATCAGAATCTCATCGGCGCCGGTGACGGTCAACTTGGCGCCGTCGGTCGAGGTCTTTCCGCCCTTGGCGGTGACCCGCGCAACGCCTTGGTAACCGCCCGGGTCGAACCCGTACTCGACGTCGTAGTAAAGCCAGCCCGCTGCCGCGGCGGTTTTCGGCGGCTTGGTGAACTTCGCCAGACTCACTCCCTTTACGCTCTTCCTGCGTCCCGGCGTTTCGCTCAGGAACAGCGTTACATCGAGCTTGCCAACGCCAGCAGCTTTGAGCTGAACAACGTTAACGTCATGCCTCCGAGACGAGAACACGCGCTGCTGCACGCCGCCGTCGCCCTTCTTCCAACAGGTCAGCGATTCACCGGTTTCGAGATCCAACCGGCGCTGGTAATCAGACGGTTTGCCGATCGATTTGTATTGGATATTGAGGTCAAACCCCGGATGCGGAATAACCGCTTTGGGAAATATGCATCCCTTTTCGGCGAGCTGCTTCTTCGCTTCAGTGTTCGCCAAAGCGTACGCCTCGGATTCTTTGCCCGCGTCAATAAGGCGCCGCACTTCCGGCAGCAGGCGTGCTATGTTGGCGACCATCTCAGCCTTGCGATCCCAGAATCGGACGAACAGTTCCTCGTGATTGATGATAATACGTTCGTTGTCAGTCAGCCCCATCACCCTGGCGCCATGCCGCCCGTTACCGGTGACCATCCCATGCTCCCAACCAGAGGCGGGGCTATCGGAGTGAATCACCCATCGGCCGGACGAAGCTTGCTTGTCGGACGCAAACAAACCGTCTACCGCAACATTCATCAGCAAAAACAAGCCAACTGTCAGGCAGATTCGCTGTCGTGATCGTCGCATTTGACGCCTGGGCACTTTCTGTCTCCTCTACTCAGACAATATCGCTATTCCGCTTCATAACGGACTTTTCGCGCCTTCTCCGGCTTGATGAACATCATAACGTAGGGGGCGGGCATGTGCGAGGAAGTCTCGGATCGCCCGAAACGCCCCGCTCTGCGCGTGAGGGCTTCCCGTTTTTTTAATTGCCCTGAAAGGCGATTCCTTGTAATAACGATTCAGGTTGCACCCAATTATCAGGCGCCAGGCGATGAAATCAGGGCGCGATAGCTGAACAAGGTGAAGGAGAAGCTTATATGGCGCATCCGCCCGCTAACCCCACATCAACGCACTCGGCTGACCAGTTTGATCTGGAGCATAAGATTTTCGCGGACCTGCAAACCAGGCTACCAGAGATTTATTCGTCTTTCGGCGACCGCGCGGCGCAACAGACAGTTCTGATCGTCCCGAGCCTCTCGCTGGACGCCGAAGTGCTGGCCAAAGTCTCGGGGGTCCATCACTACGAAGAACGCCTGCTGTGCCTGTTGATCCTTCTGCGCCTCCCGCGCGTGAACATTGTCTTCGTAACCAGCCAGCCCATTCACGACTCCATTATCGACTACTACCTGCACCTCCTGCCCGGAATACCAAGCAAACACGCCCGAAAACGCCTGACACTATTAAACTGCCAGGACGCCTCACCGGCGCCCCTCACGCAAAAAATTCTGGACCGCCCGCGTTTGCTGGAACGGATTCGCTCGGCCGTGGTCAACCCGTTGGCGAGCCATATCACATGCTTCAACGCGACGCACCTGGAAAGAAAACTGGCCGTCGCACTAAAGCTCCCGTTGTACGCCTGCGACCCCGACCGAATACACTACGGCTCCAAAAGCGACGGACGCGAGATCTTCCGCACCGCCGGAGTAGACATACCAGACGGAATAGAACATCTCCATAATGAAGCCCAACTGGTCAAAGCCCTGACGGAAATGAAGCTCCGCAACCCCGATCTGAAAAGGGCGGTCATCAAACTGAATGAAGGTTTCTCCGGTGAAGGGAACGCCCTGTTCGAGTACGACACCGAGAACCCACCCAAAACGCCGCAAGAACTTGAAGACTGGATTGCAGCACAATTATCCCAGCGCATTCGATTCGAGGCAGCCGACATGACATGGGACCTCTATCGAGAAAAATTGGAGCGGATGGGCGGTATTGTCGAGTGCTGGATCGAGGGGACGGAAAAGCGTTCACCGTCGGTGCAATGTCGAATAGACCCCCTCGGGAAGGTCAGCGTCATCTCAACTCACGACCAGATGCTTGGCGGTCCAAGCGGGCAGATATACCTGGGCTGCACCTTTCCTGCCGACGAACGATATCGCCTGGAGATTCAGGAAGCCGGACTTAAAATCGCGCACGCACTAAAGGAAAAAGGCGTCCTGGGCATATGGGGCGTCGATTTTGTTTCCGTACAATCCGGAGCCCAGTGGACGCATTACGCCATCGAGATCAATATACGAAAAGGCGGGACCACGTTCCCGTTCCTGGTGCTCCAATTTCTCACCGACGGGTCCTACGACACCGAAAGCGGCGTCTATCGCTTGCCCGATGGTCAGCCCCGCTGCTACTACGCCTCGGACAATCTCCAAAAGCCGCGATACAGAGGCCTAAGCCCCGATGACCTGATCGATATAATGGTCTACCACCAACTGCATTTCGACAGCACCGCCCAGAAAGGCGTAGTGTTTCACCTGATGGGAGCACTGTCGGAATTCGGAAAATTCGGCGTGACATGCATCGGAGAAAATCAGGCCCAGGCCGAGGAGTTCTACCAAAAAACAATGCGCATCCTCGACCAGGAAACCAGCCAATAACCAACGCCCTCAGGGCAACGGTATTCTAAAACCAAACGTCTACGGCCTTGCCACAGAGATCACAGAGAACGGCAACGGAAACAGCGAAAATTTTGTTACAGCAACGACAACGACTACGGCAAGGACACAGAGACGACACCTGTCCTGCACAGTTCGCAGAGCGACACCGCAAGAGCCAAGCTCACGCCGTAACCTCATAGCCGTTGCCGCTCTCTGTGGCAAGGCCGTTTGCCGTTGCCGTTGCCGTCCTCTGTGTTCTCGCCGTAAGCCGTTGCCTTTGCCGTTAACATCTTCTCCGCCGTTGCCGTTCTCTGTGATCTCTGTGGCAAGGCCGTTTGCCGTTAATAATGGTGAGAATGCGTTTGCCCTGCCAACGCCCTACTTACCTTCAACTACGCCCCGTATCCGGCGAAGGAACGTCGTGCCGGACAGATAAACATCCCGCCGGCTGAAAGCTATTCGCCCGCCTCTACTAACCTGGGCGACGCCTTTAATCGTGGCGGTTTGCGGATCAATCCGAACCAGTGTCTTGGCGTCCTTTCCCATAAACGTCCAGATCCAGCCGTCCGGACCCAGCCGGAAATCCCAACTCTCCTTCTGGTTTGAACCTATCACGATTGGGAATTTAAACGGTAACGGCACGGTCCAGGCGACCTTGCCCTTCTCGACGTCAACGCCATACAGAATGCTCTTCTGCGCGTTGATAGGGTCGTTTGTCCACCCGATGACACGGTTGCCGCCGGCCCATGCGATAGGCCCTGGGCCAACAACGCCCTTGACTGCGGTTATCTCGCCTACGAGTGTTTTTTTCGCGTCGTCGAAGACAAAAAGCCTGCCTTCCGGCGGCGTGGGGGTTTTGAGAACGGTGTCGTTTTGGCGCTTGGTCGAGATGACGATATACCTGCCCTCACCGGCAGGGCACATGTAAGCGATCTGGTGGTTGCTGAACGGTTTCCAGATCCCTGCCTCTGTTCCCGCGACCGGATCCCACCACCCCAATCCGCCGCCATTGCCCGTACGCATCCAGCGTCCGCCGCAGTAGATCCGCCCGCTGGCCCCGACCACCGCAGCGTACATCTTGTGGCAACCGGACTCCGAAAAGCGTCCGAGCAACTGCGGGTTACTATCGGGCGATTCGTGCGAGACTAATTTCGTGCCCGGACCGGAGCCCTGAGTACGCACATTCCAGGGCTTGCTGCAGTCAAAAACGTATAATCGTGAAGACGGATACCCGCTCATCCAGATCTTGTTGTCGTGTACGACCGTGGCGTAGTGGCTTAGGGGGATCTTGCCCATGTAGGTGCACTTTTCGCTCACCGGATCGTAGATATAGTTACCGTTGTAGGAACCGGCTGTACCGAAGAGGCGCCCGTCGGGCATCTCGATTAAACGATGGCTGCCCATCGCGTAGAGAGGCACGTCGTAAGCAAAGCGCGTCCAACCCGGGTGCTTCGGGTCGCGGGCGATCTTCGGCACGCTGGCCTTGACCCAGAGCTCAGCCTGCTTTCCAGGTTCAGGCACCGCGAGTTCGGAATATATTTCCGGTTTTGGGGGCAACGCCTTTTTCCAGTCGGTCCCGGTCTTGCCCCAGGGGCAGGGGCTTTCCTTTGGGACCAGCTTTCCCCGGAGACACCAGTATCGTCGAGGTTTCGCCCCCGAGCCCGTCCTTACGTAGGCCTTGACCCCATGGATATCCTGGGTGACCGTGACGAGTCCTCCGCTGTTGGCTGTCTTGGCAAGCACGGTTGTCCGCTTCGTCCTGCGGTCCACAGCGAGAAGATACCACGGAACCTTACCGCTGGCGATATAGACGTGCGTGTCGTCGGCGCCCATGTAATAGTTGTAGGCGTTGGACGGTTTGTGGCTGGGACCGCAAGCTCCGAAATCGGTTACGGAATTATTCCTGGGATCTATCATGATGCAGGAAGCCGCCTGGGACGGGTGCCCTCCACCGGCAAAGATCATCCCGTCGGTGCTGCGTATGAGCGGGTGAGTTTCACCGCGCACGTGATCGGGCACTGCGACCGCGTCCACCTTCAATTCGTTTTTCGCCGGATCATAAATACATATCGAAACGCGCGATTGTCGCATCGCCGAGATGTAGACCTTACCGTTAGGAGCCAAAACATTCGGGCTAAGATGCCAGCCCATGCGCTGGTGAGTTTCGACTTTCACCTGACCACTGCCCAAGTCAAGGATGGGCAGTGTGACCGGCCCGCCGTAGCCCCGGAAGTAAACGGGGATAACGTCCCAGGTTTTACCGTCGGGATTGGGCGCCCAGATCATATTTTTGTCGCCGTCGTAAGTGAGCGTCTTAACCGGTTCCAGGAGGTTGTCAACGGTCCGTTTTGGTGTAGCGTTGACGACCGCCTCCACATTCTGACCCGCGGCGATCCACGGCTTGCGCGTATCGATTGCGATTTTCGGTGTCGACGAAGCGTTCCCGTTGTTCTGCGATCCGGCGACGAGGCCGCGTTTCTTGGCGATTGCATCCAGTTTCTTCTGATATGCGTCTGCAAATTCTTGTGCGGCGGCCCGGGTTTTAATGCCCAATCTCACCGTCCGAAGCTTCTTTTGTACAGGGCGTGGTGTCTCGAATTTCCCGCCCGTACTACCCCTGTCCCTATCAACAATCGCCTTTTGCACCCTCCACCATTTGTAGGCCTCTGCGTATTCTTTCTTCGCCGCAGCAATCGCCTCTCTAGCTTCGGGCACTGTCATAACTTGATATTCGCCAAGATCCTTGAGTGAACTTTTTATGTGCATCACCACATACGATGGCGAGGGAGGGGCCTTCTTTTGCCCAACGGCTGGGCGGCATAGGCCACCGCCGACCACCAGTCCTGCAACGATGATGAATTGAACTCGCGTCATTCGATTGTTCCTTAAGAAGGGCTTGGCTTCGGGCTTGCGGTATCGAGTATATGTCGTTGGCTCCGCACGATCTCTGATTCTACGGATTTCATGGTCTGAACGACAAGTGATTGTTTTATATGTCCGACTTCACCAATGCGCGATCCGCAGCCTATGGCCCAATGCCCAGGCCCGGATTCTGCTTGCTCAACGCACAGCAGCACCGCCAATACCGCAAGGGGAGGATTATACAACAAGCTTCCCAAAAGCGCTAAGCCGCAAGCGGCAAACCCAATAAAACCCGAACGAACG
>JABGPF010000494.1 GCA_018645065.1 Phycisphaerales bacterium | reverse complement strand
AGCAGGGAAAGGCCCGGAAACCGATCCTGCTGCCGCAGCGAGATCCGGCGTTTTACGATTCGTTTATCGAAAATTTCAACGCGCCCGAACTTATCACAAGCCCGGTCCGTATCGATCCGAATCTACTTGCAGAAGCGATCACTTCGCCTGATTCAAAGCAGGCGAAGTTCGCGGTAATGCCCGAGGTTCCCGGGCAGGAGGCGATAGACGATAAAACCCCGACGACCCAGCCGCGACGGGCGATCACAAGCGATCTCAAGAAGGCTCGCAGCCATTCTCTGGCGGCTCGTAAAATGGTCGCCGCACGCGATATCGCCGGCGCTATTGACCAATACAAACTCTCAATCGCGTCACTTACTGATTCTCACGCAGCCGCTGTGCCCGCATTGAGCGAACTGGCGTGGATATACGCAACATACCCGGACGCGAAGTTCCGCGACGGTCCCGAGGCGATAAGGTTGGCGTCTAAGGCGATTCGCCTGGCGAGGCTTCAGGTGAAGACGACGTCCAGCCGGCGTGCTCGCCAATACGCAAAAGCGGCGATCCCGAAGCTACATGACACGCTTGGGGCTGCTCATGCTGAATCAGGTCGATTCATGGACGCTGCAAATATATCCATAAGGGCCGAAAAACTGGCGCTGGACGAAGGGCAATTCGATCTGGCAAAAACAATACGCTCCCGCTCAGAACTCTACCTGGCGGAAAAACCCTATAGAAGCGTCAGGTAAACGGCATGGCAATTGCCGCGCCGTCAGGCCGTTAGCCCGTAATGATGATGGTGTTGTTTTGTCCGCCGAAGCCCATTGAGTTTGACATGCAGGTTTTTACCGATGCTTTTCTGGGTTCGTTGGGTATGTAGTCCAGGGTGCAGTCGGGGTCGGGGGTGTTCAGGTTGGCTGTGGGGGGCAGGATCTGGTCTTGCATCGCCATTATGCAGGTTATCAGTTCGGTGGCGCCGGCGGCGGCTATGAGATGGCCCAGCATGCTCTTTGCGCTGGAGACCGGTACTTTTGTGTCGTCGCCGAAAATTTGTTTCATCGCCAGCGTTTCGACCTGGTCGTTTTGCTTCGTGCCAGTTCCGTGCGCTGAGATGTAATCGATCTGATCGACGCTCATGTCGGCGTCTATCAGCGCCGCTCGCATCGAAGCTGCAGCTCCGTCACCACGCGGGTCCTGGTCGGTTATTCTAAACGCGTCAGCCGATGAGCCATAACCCATGACTTCGGCGAGAATGCTGTCTTCGGCGCCGCGTGCGACCACCTTATCGTAATCTTCGAGTATCAGTATGCTGGCGCCCTCGCCTAATACGAATCCGTCTCGCGTGGCGTCGAACGGGCGTGATGCGGTCTCGAAATCGTCGTTCCGCATCGAAAGGGCGGTAAGGCGATTGAAGCCCATCACGCCCAGCGGGTGGATCATGCTGTGTGCGCCGCCGGAGATCATGGCGTCGGCCTCACCGCGCCGGATCATGCAGACGGCCTCTCCCAACGCCTGGGTGCTGGCTGCACATGCGGTAAGCACATTGAACGCCGGACCCCTCGCCCCGAACTCGGCTGCCAGGTGCGAGACCACCATATGCGATTCCTGCTCGACCTCGCGATACATGTTCATTCGCTCGAAGCCCAGTCGTCCCCATTCGGGCGTATTGAGCGTGTCGTCGTCGTTCCACGCGTCGACCACCAGCGAGATGAAGTTATCGAAGTCCAGGCTGCCCTCACCGCTTCCGAGGTAAATTCCCAGGCGATCGCGGTCGAGTTTATCGTACTGTCCCAAGCCGGACTGCTTCCAGGCCTGCACGGCTGCTGCTATCGCGAAAGTGCAATGACGACCGGCGTGACGATGCTTTTCGGCGTCGTCCACGTGGTCGGCCAGGTCGAAGTCCAGCACTTGTGCCGAGAATGTTGTCGGGAACGTGCTGGCGTCGAATGTTTGTGTCTTGCTGATACCGGTTTTGCCCGCCAGCAGTGCGTCCCAAGTGTCTTGTACGCTGTGGCCCAGCGGGTTAACCGTACCCATTCCCGTTATGACTACTCGTTTGGGATTCATGCTTCACACCGTTTCAGGACGCACGCGGCGCTTTGTCCGCCGACGGAAAACGCGCCGATTACCGCATAGTTAATATCGCACTTTCGAGCATCGCCGGACAGCGACAGTCTGCAACCGTCGTCAGGCGTTGTGAAGTTCACCGTTGGCGCGGCGGTCTGATGTTCTATGGCAAGGGCGCCGGCGACCATCGTAACGCCTGAC
>JABGPF010000493.1 GCA_018645065.1 Phycisphaerales bacterium | reverse complement strand
CAGGAGGGCACCTTAAACTAGTTGAAAAGCTGTCTTGACAAAAGGGCGCGTTATACATATAATAGAGCGATGAAGCACGTTGCTTTGCTACTATGCATACTCAGTCTCGCCGCTTGCTCAGATTATGCTTATGACCCTATTTTGGATAATGTCACTTTTGAAGAAATTTCACAGCCTTTTCTTGATCAATACGGAGAACCAAATGAAACGAATCAGATAAATGATGAGAACCTCGTCTGGATTTGGAATTTTGATACATACAGGATAGAGGTTGTCTTTTCGAAAATCCTAACCACTTGGAAAGTTTACAGCCAAAAAAAAATTGACTTGCCGGTCATCCATACCTTCGAGGAAGTATCCCAGCCATACATAGACCAATACGGCGAACCAGTAATCAAAGATGAACGTTATACCCCTTCGCTTTGGTGGCACTGGGATCTAAACGATCATATGCTATGCGTATATTTGCATGGCGATTATTATGGTAGTTGGGAAGCGCAAGAAAGTACTTGGTATACATTTAGCCAAATTTCACAACCGTTTCTTGATCAATACGGCCAACCTGAAGAAGTGTCTGAATACAACTCGGCGAATTACCATTCTATAGATTGGTGGTGGTGGAGCCGGGGCTTTGAAGTCACTTTTCTTTGTACAGCTCCATCTGCTGCTCTAGTGCAAGATTGGGCGGTCGATAGCACATATAGTTTTTCGCCCGTCTATTGAATACCATTATCAAACATTTACACTGCACGTAAGATTTTCAACACACATTCCCGGGTATGTGACTTTTGACAAACACAGACGCCGTAGATCCGGGCGGTTCAGGCGTCGCGGTAGTCCTCCAGCCATTGCCGGACTGCACTGTAGATTCCGTCCTCAATAGCGTTTTGCGGGTGGATTCCCTCGGCGTCGAACATATCGAAATAGGATGGGGCCGACTTGTCGAGGCATTCGAGGACTGTGGTCGAGATCCGGGCGGATAGTGTCGTGATGTCGTGGCGTTGGGTGTGGCCCTGTGGCAAGGTGGCGCACTCCTGAGAGAAAAGGACGCCCGTCGACGGAGGTGGCGACGCCGACGAACGTCCAGACAAACTACGCGCGCCGTAAGCAGCGGCGCTTGTCAGACTTTATTCAGATCGCCGTGCAGGTCGGCAAGCTCGCGGATCTTCGGGCGGAACTCGTCGTTGCCGACTGATACCTCCCCGGTTCGCAGCTCGGAAAGCACCTTGCGGTAGTTCGCCATTCCGGCGGCTTCTGGATCTCCGGCGATCCACGGACTGTGCCCATGCTTCTGATCGATAGCCAGGTGCAGGATCTCATTCTCTGGTCCCATGTTCGCCTGGCGCAATCTGGCGGAGATCTCATTCAACTCTGGTACATTCAGCCCGGCGGTATCGTCGGCGTATGCACCCGCCAGGTCGGCGACGCTCTTGTCGTCCATTCCCTTGATCCGGTTCTCGGCTCTCCGAATCTCGGCGACTTCCTTCGTCGGGTTCCGGTCCCTGGCGGCTGTCCAGTTCTCGCGGCGGGTCTCGAGGTCGTTATCGATCGCGGAGATCGTTGCCATGCGGGCGGCGTCCACGTCTGCGGTGAGCTGGGCGATCTCGGGCCCGAGTTCAACCTCGACGTTCCGCCCTGCGCCTTCTTCTTTTCGGGAATCCACCTTCTTCATGACCGCCGCCGCTTCGTCGATCCCGGCCAGGCGTTGCGAGATCTGCCGGTTGAGGTTGCTGGTGTCTTCGTCGAGTAGGATTCGCATGGTTGGGTCAAAAGCCATTTATTCAGTCCTCCCGTCGGCAAGCGATCTCGATATGCGCGACCGCAATGTTCGGCCTTTGTCCCTCGGTTCGGCGGTATCCAGCGCCGACTGCAAAACATCGTTGGAGATCCCGGCGAGGGCTTGCGGGTTGTTTTTTGCCATTTTATCGAGTGACTCGGCGGACAACTCGCCGCCCAGCCTTACGCTCTGATATGGCGTCCGACCGTTCGCGACTAACCATTCCTTTCTGGCCCCGGCGACGTTCTCGGCGAGAAGATCTCCCAAGGCCGCGAGTTTTTCATCGTCTGAAACATCATTTCCGCCGAGGACCGTAAACACTTTCTCCCTACTGGCTCCGAGATCCCGCGCACCCTCCGCTATGCGATCCTTCCGCTGTAGTTCCTGTTCGCGGGCATCGAGTGCGGCCTCGCGGGCCTTCATCTCAGCCCCCGGGTCCGGCGTCGAATTGGTAGCAGCCGCGAGCTGCTTTTGCAG
>JABGPF010000141.1 GCA_018645065.1 Phycisphaerales bacterium | reverse complement strand
GCTCTCTGTGGCAAGGCCGTTTGCCGTTAATAATGGTGACAATGCGTTTGCCCTGCCTGAAGAGAGAACGGTTTGGATGACACGTCCGGTCGAGTTATGTGAAATTTGGTCTATGTTGTGTATTAACCAAGAATCCATAACCGTTTATATAGCTTCTGAATACGACATTTCTTGCGATCATGCATTGACTGATCGGGCCGTCTGGAGTAGAATGTATTGAGTGAACGCCGGAGGTTTTTTGCGGTGCTGGCGTTCCAGTTCGACCGGCTTGGGCTTTGCGGTTATAGTGACAGTCAATCACTAATGAGGTTTGCCTGTATGGCTACGCACCAGTTGCAAAATAGCCGATTTGAGTTGAAGTACGTCATACATGAATTATGCGCCCGTTCGGTGCGCGATTTCCTGCGGGGTTATCTTGTAGTCGATGAGCATGCCGACACCAGCAACGGTAATCAATATCCGGTTCACAGCATGTACCTCGATAATGCGAATTACGCTCTTTATAATTCCACCGTCCAAGGCCACAAGAACCGCTTCAAACTTCGCGCTCGGTTCTACAACGAACACCCGGACACTCCGATCTTCTTCGAGATCAAGCGACGTCATAACGATGTTATTCTCAAACAGCGAGCCGGTGTCAAACGCAGTTCGATTCATAAATTGATGGCTGGGCATTTTCCGCAATTCAGCGATTTGGCCAAGCCTGGTCGAGATGATTTCGGCGCACTGCGAAACTTCACCGGGCTGCGGAACAGATTGAACGCAAACGGGAAGGTGCTGGTTTCCTACATGCGTGAGGCGTACGTCACCGAGCACGATAACTCCGTGCGAGTCACGTTCGACAGGAACCTGCAAACCGCCGCTTACCGGGGCGTCTTTTCGCTTGCTGGTATGGCGATTCGCCCGGTGCACACCGCGGGCGTTGTACTGGAAATCAAGTTCACAGACGCTTTCCCGGTCTGGTTGAGAGAAATGGTTCGCGTGTTTGATCTTGAACGCAGACCGTTTGCCAAGTACGTTACGTGTGTTGACTCGCTGCACAAGTATGAATTAATGATGAGTCCAAGCTATCAAGAGGTTATCGGATGAACGATTGGGCGAGAATCTTTGTGAGCGGAGATTTCGGTGGAACGACTTACGGTCCGGAAACCGCACTCCTGGTGATGGTCCTGGCATTTTGCATAGGGCAGGTCATCGGGTGGGTTTACATGCTGACGCACGTGAGCCTATCCTACTCGCGAATGTACGTTACGTCAATAGCAGTAATGCCCCTTATTGTGGCGCTGGTTATGATCCTCATGGCCGGTAACGTCGCGATTGCATTCGGGCTGCTGGCGGTTTTTGCCGTCGTACGCTTCCGAAACGTCCTTAAGGACACGCGAGACACCGTTTTCATACTCTGGTCGATCGTGCAGGGTATGGCCGTCGGCACCATGCGATTCAGCACTGCGATCATGGGATGCACTGTTGTCGCGTTGGTGTTCATGTACCTCAGATTTGTTTCCTACGGAACCAGACACCGCTACGACGTAGTGTTATCGGTGCACTGGAAAGGCGCCCTCGCAGATATCGGAGCCCTAAAGGCGATATTGGGCAGGCACAGTGCACGAGTGCAGCTTGCAAGCCAGCGAGACGGACCCGAAGAAGGACTGGATCTTACATACCGTTTGTTGCTTCGCGACCCCGCGCGAAGCCGTGAACTGCTTGGCGAGCTCGAAACGGCCGAGGCGGTTATGCAAGCGTCGTTGTAC
The DNA here is from genome assembly GCA_018645065.1 of Phycisphaerales bacterium. Lineage (GTDB taxonomy): Bacteria > Planctomycetota > Phycisphaerae > SM23-33 > SM23-33 > BS750m-G57. The sequence continues at coordinate 12,726 of JABGPF010000141.1, read as the reverse complement.
TACAGACAAGACGAGTCGGAGATTTAGAATATGGCCGCAGCTTCAAAGCGAATTCGTACGCCACTGAAAGAGCATCTGCGACAGATGCGTTATCAACTGATACCCGTACTGGTATTCCTGTTTGGTATATACGCCATCGTGCTCTTGTGGGGTAAGCACACCGAATTGCCTAACGGTATTGGCGCGGTTAAAGCGCTTCGTGTTGATATTGTCAGTCCTGTCGACGGAGTGCTCGTAGCCTTGCCGAACATGGACAAACCGCTGGATATGTTTGATCCGGTTTCGGAGGGGCAACTTATCTGCAAGTTCGATGACACCGCTGTTAATGCGACCATCATCACTCTCCAAGCCGAACTCAAACAGATTACCGCACAACTTGCGGCGACAAACGCTGAAATGAAAATGCAGTTCGCTGAACGACGAGGCGATAAATCCGACAGGCGCCAGTCGCTTTTGGATGACGCCAGAAGGCTTGCGATAGATCTGGAAAAAAGGAAACTCGACGTTGCCGATCGCACGATCGATATAGAGACCGGACGAATCGCACTGAAAAGGTACGCTGAAAAACTCGCCATCGTAAAGGAACTTGTCGCACAAAAGCTCGATACGCCCTATGTGCTCAGCGATACGCAATTGCGGCATGATGTCCAGGCGAAAGAACTAGCCGAGCAGCAAAAAACACTCATCGCAGCAAAGGCTCTCGAAGTGGAAGCTCAGGCCAGAGTGGACAAGTTCGCCAAGATGATTCGCGAGGAGGATATTCTCCGGGCCGCACAGGGCGCCACGGACTCACTCGCGGTGACGATCCATGAAGAGATCGACGTGTTCCTCAAGCCAATCGAGGCCTCTATCGCCAGGCAGAGAGCATTGGTCAATGAAGCTTTGCTAGAGCGAAAATCACTTGAAATACGTGTCCCGAAGATTATTTCGACCGGGACAATTGTGGAAGTATACAAGATGCCCGGCCAGGCCGTTCGAGCAGGCGAACCGATCATGAGAATCGCCAATCTCGACCGCATGTACATTGTAAGCTATGTCAGGCAACCTAATCGCATTAGCCTGGAGGTGAAAACTCCTGTGGGCGTTCAGGTCAGGACGATACCAATAAGAGCGTCAAAAAGCACTATCGTCAGCATTGGCCCACAGATCGAGTCGATACCGACGCGCCAGCTTCGCGACCCGAAAGTGCCCGAGTGGGGGCTGCCTGTGAAAATCGAAGTCCCACGCGACCTGCCCCTAACTCCGGGCGAACTGGTGAATATAACCTTCCAGGAAAAGCCCTAGAAAACCGCGGCGCGGTACTGTAACGTCGTGCGTTTTGCCATAACGGCGGGATATATATGCCGGAAATGCCAGATGTATCATTTTGGATGCGCGCCGCTGCGCTTGTGGCTTTGATGGGGTGCGTCGCCGCTGTCGATCTGTGGTGTCGTCGCGATAGGGCCAGGCGGTGGAAAGAGTATCTGTTCATATTGGCTACCGGTTGCGCCGGAGCTGTGTTTGGGGCAATGACTGATCTGATCACTTCGTCGATATCACCGGAGTATTTCATATTCGGTAAGGAACTGCCCGAAGAAGGGCTTTGCGCAAATGCGATGCTGCTCGGATTGCAGGCCGGTTTCTCCGCGGGAATTATCGCCGGAGCCCTGTGTCTCTTTGTGGGGATGCGAAAACGCACTGCGGCGATAAAAATGCCCAAAGTGATGCTGCTGGCCTGGCGACCGCTGTTGCTGGCGATTGTCCTGGGAGCCTTGGCGCCATTTGTCTTCTCGTGGTTCGATCCGTTCGGATTTGTCGAACATCTCACCAGACCGTTGGGCCTGGAGACCGCTGAGAGATTCCTGAGAGTATGGCATATCCATTTGGGCGTTTATCTGGGGCTTGGGCTCGGTTTGATGTGGATGATAGCTAAGCTGTTGAAGCTGCCTGTAGATTCCGCGAAGTAATCGGCTTGACCACAGGGGGACTCTTCGTGACAATGCACGTCAAACAATTTTACTGCAATGAAAGGTGAATATTATGGGACCCACATGGATGATGATGTTGATGCTTTTGGGCGGCGGTGGTAGTGGGAATGATCTGATCGATTATGTCGACACGAATTCCTACTGGGCGCTGCAGAGCGTTGAAGTTACTGTTCCGGCGATGAAGGCGCAACTAGCGGCTCCAGACGCCAAAGCCGCCGCTGCGCTGGCGCAAGAGCTTATCGGTGACGATGAAGCCAAAATCAAAGCCGCCACGGTAAAACTAAAGCAGCTCGGGTTGGCGGCGATGCCTCATCTCGAAAAAGCTGTGGGTGATGCGCAGGGCAAGCCCGAAAAGGCCGCACGCGTGCAGAATCTGATAAGCCAGATTTACGCCGACCTGCAAGGGCCCTCGGTGCGACGACTAATGGCCATTCGCACGCTCGGCGAGCTTAAAAAACGCGACGCGCTGGCGAGTCTCAAGCCGTTGCTGAAATCCAAGGCGCTGTTCGAAGCCGAATACGCCGCGGCCTCGATATCCGCCATCGAAGGCAAGGCGTTCAAGCGCCCCGGGTTGTCGCTGAAGGAACGGATGAAGGATGTTTCGCTCTTGCCCGCCGGATGCGGTGTGGTGGGGCAGTTGACCTTGCCTCCGGGAAAACCAGTCGATATCGCTAAAATGATCAAGGCGATGGGCAATATGGGCGGTGGGCAGAACCCCAAGCAGATGCTTGGGCAACTTACCTCGATGCTAACGATGGCCGCCGGGCATGTGGGGAATGTTCGGATCGATGCAGTCACGCTCGGTCTGGCTGATGACGTTGGAGATAATACCGGCTTTGTGGTGATTATCGCTCGCGGGAAATATAACACCAAGGCGCTTCGCGAACTGCTCATTCAGGCATCACGCAGCGAAACCGAGACTATCAATAACACTGAAGTGTTCAAGCCGGATAGAGAATTCGCCATATTCCTCCCTTCGTCAGATCGCCTGGTCATGATCGGCGGGCCTCGTAAGGCTCAAAAGCCTGTGGCGCAGATGATCGCCGCGGTGAAGGCGGGCAAGGGCGCGGTTACCGCAGATAGCGAGATGGGCAAGCTTATCAAAACCGTCGACACCACCTCGCCGATATGGGCGGCAGCTAAAATGTCCGACACCTATCGCCAGGCCTCGATATTGGCTCCGTTTGACACCATGACGCTAACGTCAAAAATCGCCAAAAATGTGCAGAACTTCAAGCTGGTCGCCACCGGAACCGACGCGGAAAAAGTCGCACAGGCGGTCAAGGAATTCGATGGGCACATGGCCGAAGGGCGCCAGGAACTTACGAAACAGGCCCAGCGCATGCCAATGTTCAAACCGATGGCTGAGTTCGTCAACAGTATCAAAGCCAAAGCCGACGGGGCGAAAGTCACCGTCACCGCCAGCATGAAAGGCGGTTCGCCTGTGATGGGTATCCTCATGCCGATGATGGGAATGCGATCCAGCCATGCGGTGGAAGTTGATGGGGCTGCTGAAGCTCCGGCTGTTCAAGACGACCATGCCGGACACAACCACTAACCGAATCGGCTGAGGCTTATAGGATGACTTTACGCATTACGATGGTGTTGTGCCTGTTGACTTCAATCGCGGGTGCAGAATCGATGGCGCGATACAACGTTGTCTGGGACAGTCCGTCGAAGGACGAAACCGGGCAAATGCCGCTAGGCAACGGAGACATCGCCGCCAGCGTTTGCGCTATCGAAGATGGCGATCTCTATCTGCTGCTGGCCAAGAATGACGCGTTCACCTACAACGGCGACATCTTCAAGACCGGGCGCGTGCGGATATCCCTGAGCCCCAATCCGTTCGCCAAAGGTAAGAAGTTCCGGCAGACGCTCGATCTTGACACCGGTTCGGTCCGCATCAATGCCGACTGCGTCAGCGTTCGCATCTGGGCTGACGCCAATCGGGCGGTGTATCATGTTGAGATCGACTCGCCCGGTGAGATTACCGTGACCGCTGAGCCCGCACTTTGGAAAAGGATCGACGGATGCAAGTACAACGTATCTAAAGCTCCGATCAAAAACCCGACTCAGGATGTTCGTATCGAGCGTGATGGCAACATTTTATGGTACTTCGCGGTCGGCGATCGCAGTACTTACAATGAAGACCTGAAGTATTACGATGTCGCGCATATGACCGCGAAATACCCCGACCCGTACCGGTTCAATACGTTTGGGAATCTCCTGGAAAGCCCCGATCTGAAACTCGTCGATGGGGTGCTGAAGGGCGGCGGGAGGCGTTTCGATATCCGCATTCATGCACTGACCAAACAGACGCCCAAGGTTTTGGACTGGATCGAAACCATCCAGCGTCATGCAGCTAAACCGATCGACGCGAAGAAAGATTTCGCAGCCCACTGCAAATGGTGGAAAGCGTTCTGGGCTCGCAGTTGGATAATCGCTTCGGACAACACCTTGCCCGCCGAGCAGCGTGAAAAACTCAACGGTGAGGCTCCGTCGGGGAAGCGAACGGAAAAAGACGGTGGGGCGATTGTGGCCCAGAGTTACAACGTGTTTCGCTACATTATGGCCTGCCAATCGCGCGGGCGGATCCAGGCCAAGTTCAACGGTGGGCTGTTCACCCAGCCGTTGCGCGGGCGAAAAATGCTCTACGGCGACGATCGCGACTGGGGCAGGCGATACACTTACCAGAACCAGCGTCTGCTCTATTGGCCGCTGCTGATGAGCGGCGATGGCGACCTGATGCAACCGTTCTTCGATTACTATTGGAACCTCCTGCCGATCCGCAAGGCGATAACCAAAGCCTGGTTCGGGCACGATGGCGCCTACTATCGCGAGAATATTGAACCGTCAGGCGGCGAGCGGGACTGCGGCAGATCGGGCAAGCCGCCCAAAACCAAACCGGGCGAAAACAAGGGCAAGGGATACTATCACAGCTACTATTTCACCTGCGGGCTCGAAACGGTAACGATGATGATCGAGTACGTGAAGTACTCCGGCGATACGAAATTCCGCGACGATGTGCTGGTCCCGTTTGCCCGCGAGGTGCTGCTGTTCTTCGATAAGCATTATCAGCGTGATGCTGCGGGTAAGATACGCCTTGATCCGGCGATGGTGCTGGAGACCTGGTGGATCGCGGTGAATCCGGCGCCCGATGTTGCTGGTTTGCAGTTTTGCCTCGACGAACTTCTGGCGATGAAGGCGGGGCGGCCTGGCGATCAGAAAAGCTGGCGCCGTTTCCGAGCCGAGATACCGCCGATTCATCTGCATGATATCGGTGGGCGAAAGGCGATAGCGCCAGCGCTGAAATGGAGCGGGAGGCACAACGCCGAGAACGGTTTGCTCTATCCGGTGTTCCCGTTCCGCTGCTTCGGGCTGGGCCTGGGGACGAAGGATATCGTGGACTGGACGATGCAGCATCGAACGAACAAGAACGCATTCGGGTACAAATGCTGGACCCAGGATCAGATTCACTGGGCGTATGCGGGCAATGCTGCAGAGGCCGCCGATGGACTCATCCACCGCTTCCGCAACGCCTCAACGCAATGTCGCTTCCCGCTTTACGGCAGCGCCCGGCCGGACTCCTGCCCGGATCTCGATCACTTTGGCGCCGGTTCCACCGCGTTGCAACGCATGATCGCCCAGGAGGCCAATGGCAAGATTCTGCTGCTTCCGGCATGGCCCGCAAATTGGGACGCCAGCTTTAAACTGCACCTGGAGAAGAACACGATTATCAGCGGGACAGTTATCGCTGGTAAGCTTACCGATTGGACGGTAACCCCGGCTTCTCGAAAGAAAGACGTAGTGGTCTACAAACCGCAAACCGCGCCCAAGCGTTTGACTGGTGCGACCGGTGGTCTGGTGCTGCCGGTTAACAAACTGCCGCTCCGCATAGGAGCCAATCAATCGGGTGGTAACCGTTTTGCAGGCAAGATTGGTCGGGTGACGATTTTTCGCGGGCTGCTCAAGCCCGAGGCGATTGGCGCCCTGGCCGCCGGAAATCGCCGAAAGAATGTTGCGACAGATTCGGTGATAAGTTGTGCGTTAAACCCTAAAAGCGGAATGGTTCCACTGCTCAAGACCAGCGAACTTAAGCTCCCGATATCCTTTGAAGCATGGATCATGCCCGCCAAGGGCGACAGCGGGCGGATTATCGATAAATTAACCGGCGGTAAGCGTGACGGGTTCCTGATAGACACCTGGCCGGGCCAGTGCCTGCGAGTAATCACAGGCGCCCATCAATTCGACTTTCCTCACGTGTTGAAAGCGGGGGTGTGGCAGCATATCGCGGTAGTTATCGACAAAAACAAGCTGGAGGCGTATGTGAACGGTAAAAAACGTTAGTTGAAAAAACGCATAAATATGGGGATGTGTGCTATACTATGGAAGCGTCCGGTTTGGTCGGGCGTTTTTTTTGTTGTGGCTTTCGGTGAGGGCGCGCCTGAGACCGTTGTGAATAGGAAGGGAGTTTTGCGGTGATAATTGTTGGGCGGCATGTTGACAGCGACCGATCCGGTCGGCGGGGGGCGGTCTGTTCTCCGGTTTTAGAGCAACTCGAGCCTCGATTGCTGCTCAATGGCGTCACGCTGATCACCCACGGGCACATCGGCGCCGTAGACGGATGGGTTGATGGGATGGCCGATGTTATCGCAAACCGTTTCGGCGGAGACCTCGCTGAGTATACGCTGGTGCTGGAAGAAAATGGTGACGATGAACCTGATTCACGCACCCTGATCCCCGCCGACCCCGCCAAGACATTCGACACCGTCGCCAGCGGGCAGTCGGTTATCAAAGTCGACTGGTCTTCCATGACCTCAGGCCTGCTTGACTTCAAAACAAGCACTATAGATGTCGGTAGATTCGTCGCCGATTGGATGATCGAGCAGAATTATTTCGCCGAGATGCCCATACACCTTATCGGGCATAGTCGCGGCGCCTCGGTGAACAGCGTTATCGCCAAGCGGCTCGCGGAGTCTGGGATTTGGGTGGACCACATTACGGCGCTTGATCCTCATCCATTGGATGGAGAAAGTGATCTTATTGATGCCGACGACTCGCCAATCTACACGTACGACAACGTAAGATTCGCCGATAACTATTGGCGAGACGGGAGCTACCCCGCTGGGCAATTCGTCACTGGCGCGTACAACAAACAGTTGCGGGAATCCTTTCTCACCAGTTCGGGCGTCGGTTATTCCGGATCGCATAGCGATGTGCATCTCTGGTATCACGGTACGATAGATATCGACGGTGGGATCGACGATTATGAAGAGTCCGTAAACGCCGTCGATATCGTCGATTGGTACAATGCAGCCAACAACATGCCCTCGCCGCGAGAGGGCGTGGGTTACTATTACAGCCTCATCGGCGGTGGTGACCGGACGCAGCGCGGTGATGGACTCGCCTCGGCGACCAACCGCATCCAGGTCGCCCGCTCGGGCGGGCAATGGGCCAATCTGGACGGATCGCTCCTGCTGGGCGGGTTGGAGGTCCCGCAGGGCGGTGATATTCCAGTTACTTATCAATATCAGGCGACCGGAGATTGCGACATCAGCTTCGGATTCGATGTCGATCGCAACCCATATAACGCCTCGGCGCCTTCTTACTCCGGGACTATCACGAAAGGCGCCACTTCCGACGGAACAGTGTTTGATGATGGAGTCGTCGACTCCGCCGATGTTAACACCGCTGCAATAGCGCCGGGGACATATTATCTGCTGGCCAGGATCGTTGACGACGGTCTGGCGAGATACGTATATTCCGCCGATCAGGTGACGATTACGCCTGCCGTCGGTTCGGACGTTTCTGTCTCAGCACGTCACTTGTTCTACAATAACTCGAACTTCGACGGCTACGATCCACTGGCTGGCGAGGCCGATGATAACGCCATTGATCCAGGAAAACAGGCGTTGCTTCCCGGTCAGCCGATAACCGAGGGTAACTATAGCGGTTATTCTCGCGGTATAAACGGGATCATGATAGACATCGTCGCTCTGGATGCCGAATACGCTCCGGATATCGGTGATTTTGATGTTCGCGTGAACGAGTCGCCCGATACGAACGCCTGGATGAACATACCGGCCGGTGGGGTGGATATTCGGCGCGGCGCCGGCGTCGATGGATCCGACCGCATTACGCTTGTGTGGTCTGACGGGGAAATTCGCAATCGTTGGATTGAAGTTACAGCAAAATCAGATACAAACGGCGGGGCTTTGGGGCTGGGCGCCGACGATCTGTTCTACTTCGCCAGTGTCGTTGGCGATTGCGATGGTGACGGCACGGTTGGTGTTGGTGACATTGATCAGTTGAGCCAGCAGTTTGGACGCGGCGGCGCCAGTGGGGCGTTGTCAGCCGATCTGGATCTCAGCGGTCATGTAGGCCTGGGCGATTTTGTGATCCTACGCGCCGCTTTTGGCGACAGCGTTTCGACGCCGACTTTCCCCGTTAGCGTTCCGCCCACGCCCATTAGTTCCTCGGACGAAATTCCCGTGAACCAGAACTCTGACGCCCCCTTTGTCGCCGAGGTATTGGCGCCGTCGTTTGACTTGCTTATTGAAGCGTCCATCACATCGAAAGCACCTGAGTCGCCTGAAACGAGTGTTGTTGATGATCGACGCGATCTCGAACTGCTGGATAACGATTCAGACGCTGAACAGTGGGGCGATAATCTGCTGATGGATATTTTGGATGAATCAGCACTGCTGCTTCTATTATAGCTGATTTATGAGGGGCTTAGGGCTGTTTGTTGGATAATGCAGACGTCATATTGTACACTAGCGTCAGTTCGTACGATGACTTTCGAGACAAGGAAAAGGTAAAATTTATGACTGGGAAAGTTGCTGGTTTTTGGGGTGCGATCGCACTTGGGCTGCTTGTAGTTTGCTCGGCTGTTTTAATCGGATGCGCCCAGGCGGCTGAACAAAACGAATCTGACGACGCGGGCTCACCGGTAACCGTTATCAAACCGGCTGAGGGTTGGGACGATCTTCCCGTTGCTAAACCGGGCGCCGATGATTGGCCCTGGTGGCGCGGACCCGGGCTTAATAATATCGCTCGTGGCGACAAAACCCCGCCGCTGGAGTGGGCGCCCGATAAAAATATCCTCTGGCGGGTTAAACTCGACGGCAAGGGGCACAGCACGCCGTGCATCTGGGGTAAGCAGATATTCCTGTCGGTAGGCGACAAGAAAAAAAAGACGATCAGCATGATCTGCCTTGATCGCGACAGCGGGACCGAGCAGTGGAGTACGACGGTCTACAGCGGTGAGTTGCCCCGAATGCACAGGGATAATTCATACGCCTCGGCGATGGCGGCTTGTGACGGTCAGCGAGTGTTCTTTGCTTATCAAACGCCCAAAACGCTGAGGATGGTCGCGCTTTCGCTCGGCGGGAAAATCATCTGGGACGAAGAGGTCGCCAAGTATTGGACCGTGCAGGGGCACTCCGCCTCGCCGGCGCTTTACAAATCGCTGGTCATCATGCCTTCAGACCGCAAAGGCGCCGCCGCTCTGGTGGCGATGCACCGCAAGACGGGCAAGAAAATCTGGCAGGTTCCGCGGCCGGGGACAAAAGAAAGCTACGCCTCACCGCTGGTGATGCGAGTGGCGGGGCGGGATCAGGTGGTGGTTATCGGCCCGGACAATACGCGAAGCTACGATCCTAATACGGGCAAGTTCTTGTGGGAGTGCGACGGGCCGGCGGAATATTGCGCCGCGACGGTCGCGTTCGATAAGGACAAGGTCTACTCAACAGGCGGATACCCGGAGAAGGCTCTGTTGGCGATTAACGCTGGCGGAAAGGGTAATGTCACTGGTAAACGCGTGAAATGGAAGTCGGACCGCAAGGCTGGATATGTGCCCTCACCGTTGGTTAGCGACGGGCTTGTCTACGCCGTTGAGGACAAAGGCTTCATGCGATGCTATAACGCCGAGTCAGGCAAAGTGGTCTGGGAGAAGCATCTGCAGACGAAAATCTACTCATCGCCCGTGCTGGTCGGCAAGCGGATATATCTGTTTGATCGCAAGGGCAAGGGCTTTGTGATGCAGGCCGGCGGGGCGTTTAAACTATTGGCTGAGAATACGCTGGAAGACGGCGTTTTCGCGACACCGGTGATCTCGGGCGGGCGAATTTACCTGCGAACGCTCGGTGATCTGTACTGCATCGGAACTAAATAAAATTACTTCACCGGCGTGAGCGTCATCAGGCGGTAGTTCATTATCGCACCTTTGAACTTGCCCGATTTAATTGACACGGTCACTTTGCCTTCTGGCAGGGTGACCGTGTTTAATTTGAAGCTCTTGTAGGTTCTGATACTGCCGGTGTGTTCTGTCTTGCCTGCGATTTTCTGATCGCCTGCGGTGATTGTGTATTCTACGCCGGGGTTAGTTGAACCGTATGCGAACTCGACGCTGTATTTTCCGGCTGGTACGTTAGTGAGGGTCCATTGGCCCGAGCCTTTGGGGTTCATCCAACTGCCCAGGTTGTTGCGTTGGGCGTTGTAGCGAAGTCCGCCGCTGGTTTTCGCGTCGGCTGGGGTCAGGACAAACGCGCCGCTCTTGTCGGCGGCGATCGGTTTGCCCGCAGATTGTTTGGGTCCCCGTTTTGGTTGGCTACCGCCTGGTTGCTTCTTTACCGTCTGCTGAGGCGGCATCGGCGGGATCGGCGGGGGCGAATCGTCGCGGTGCATGCATGTTACCGAACCGTCTGTCGCGGACATGTAAATTTTACCGCCCGCAGCGGCCAGCCCGTCCCATACGGGCGGGCTCTTGAGCGTGCGATGTGCCAGCGGTTTGCCGTCTGCGATCGACGCGGTTCGCATTTCGCCTGCGGTGCGTCCTTCGTAGGTCGCGTGTGGGTCGTCTTGTTGTGGTGTGTCTGACATTCCGGCCAGGAATATCATATCGCCGGCTCGCAGCATTGCACGCGGGCGGAAGGGTAGTAGCGTGGTCCATTTTTCGGCTGGGATTGTTGAGGAGTTCTGCGGGCGGAAGTCGGGCAGGTGCTTGTCTTTCGGTGAGAATGGGGTGTTTTCTTGTGCGAACAGATTGTATCGGCCGCCATTGCGTCCGGGGCGCTTTATGCCCCACACGGTTTTGGCGTCGTAGCTGAGCATCAACCCGTACGGTACGGAGAGCTTCTGGTTATATGCTCCGCCTTTGCGGTTGGCGATCCATGAGTATGCGACGGTTGTGCGGGAGAAGTCGCCGGTTCCAACGGCGATGTGGGAGCGGTGGTTTTCGGCTCCGTCGAGCAGGGCGGAGGTTGAGAATATGTGCCGTCCGTGCGAGGGTTGCTGGACGCACTTGCGGTCGAACCGCAGCGTTCGCAGGTATATTGACGTTCCGTCGCTTACCAGCACGTCGGTGGTGGTCCCGCCCATGGAGAACGCATCGGAGCGATCCGGGTCGGTGAACGTTTTGTGGTCGGTGGCGTTTTGGGCGAAGGATTTCTTGGGAATTTTGGTTTCGGCGATGGCTTTTTCGCGATCACGCGATTTTGGGTGATCGGTGCGAACGATTGATTCATGCACCTTTTTGCCCGTGGCGGGGTCCAGTGCGACGAGGTATATCCCGCCATCCATGTAGGACGACCGTCCGGCCGCTGCGTACGCCAATCCGCCTTCGACGAGAATGTTTCCATGCACCGGCCAGATCGATTCGATCTGATCGAGGGCAATTGTGCGTCGGTCTTGCGGGGCGACACGGAAGCGCCATACTTCTTTCCCGTCTGCGGCGCTGAGGCAGTATACGCGTCCGTCGGCCGATCCGAACAGGACCATTCCGTTGTAGATTGTCGGGGGTGAATCGACACGCCCGCCTGCGGTGTAGGACCAACTCTGCTTGCCGTCGGTTGCGTTCAGTGCGATCACGCGGTGGGTGTCTATGGAGGCTACGACAACCAATCCGCCAGCGACCACTGGGGGAGTGATTCGTCCGCCGATTTCTGTTCGCCATGTGTTTTTCAGGGCTGCGGGGAGTTTGGCGGTGGTCGATCCGCTACGTAAAACATTACCGCGGTAAGTCGGCCAATCAGTTGATTTGGGATTTGACGGCACGGGCGAACCGTACGCAGGCCCTTTTTGGAGTTGGGGCGCCGGGGTTGCGGTTATTGGTTTTCGTTGTGGGGCGGTTGCCCAGAATCCTCGGAGTTTCGCCTCCATGAAGCAACCGCAGGCGTGGGATGGGGCGTAGACCAGGCCGTTTGCGGGCATTATTCCGTATTGGCATGTTCCTCGGATCCAGTTGTTTCGCGTGTGGTCCTTGCCGAAAATGTCCAGGAATTCGATTCCGCGGTATCCTGATAGGATGTATCGGGGGGTGGCTTTTTCGCGGTAGCAGCGGTGGTGGTGGCCTGCGGTCCAGATGTCGTCGGTTGCTTTGTTGGATTTCTTGATCTCTCCGGTGCGGAGGTCGCGTCCTTCGTTGAAGTGCGGCCCTTGCCAGACCAGCCCGCCGATGACGAACATTTCCGTGGGCGTGCGACAGAGTCCGGCGCGTGCGCCGTTGTTCCAGAGTTCTTTTCCGTCTTTGGCGGAGAACGCTTGCAGGCGTCCGTTATCCGCCAGCAGCACCACGCCGTCGCTTACGCTGAGGGCGGCCAGCGACCATCCGGGGCGTCGTTGCGATCTGGAATTCTTGCGTTTGTTTTTCTTGGTGTTCTTTGAGGGAGTTTTTTGCGGGGCTGCGTTGTCTACGGACCATATTTGCTTTCCGGTGGTCAGGTCCAGGCACACGGTATTGGCGCCGGACTCGAAGAAC
>JABGPF010000492.1 GCA_018645065.1 Phycisphaerales bacterium | reverse complement strand
TTGTCTCGATGAACCCGCCGCATACGCCGTACTCGCAAGTGCCCGCCAAGTACAAAAAGGCGTACGAAGGCAAGACCGATCGCGAACTTATCAACCGCGATAACGTGAACCTCGATAAAAAATCGTACGGCGGAAAGATCGCGCTGGGCAGTATGAAAAACTACTTCTCGATGGTCACCGGCGTTGATGAGCAGTTCGGGCGGATCGTTAAAGCACTCTCTGACGCCGGGCTCGACAAGAACACGATCGTCCTGTTCACCTCGGACCACGGCAACTGTCTTGGCAGCCACGATAAGCCCACGAAGAACAACCACTACGAAGAGTCAATGCGGGTTCCGTTTATGATCCGCTGGCCGGGTAAAATCCGCCCTCGAAAAGACGACCTGCTGATGTCCACTCCGGATATTTATCCGACCCTGCTGGACCTGATGGGCTTTTCAAACGCGACCCCCAAAAACCTGCAAGGCGCCAGCCGCGCCGAACTGTTCCGAACGGGCAAAGGCGAGCGACCAAAATCGCAACTGTACTTCTGGATGCCCGTCGAAGACCCCGCAGGCGGAAGGCGAGGACTGCGAAACCATCGCTATACGCTTGAGATCACCAGGCAGAAGGATAAGCCCGAGCAGATCGTCCTGCACGACAACGAAAAAGATCCCTTCCAACTGAAAAACGCCGCCAAGAAACTACCAGACGTCGTAGCGAAACTAACAAAAGAAATGAACGCCCGCCTCAAAGAAATAAACGACCCCTGGCTGGGCGGCTGAGATCAAAAATCAACACTTTGGAGAATGCGTGATGAAGATTGCTAATGCGCTGTTTAGTTTGACGCTTATTACCTTGTTGGCGGTTGTTGCTTCTGGCGCCGAGGCCAAGGCGCCTTCGGTTATTCCCCAGCCGCAGTCGATCAAGACGCTGGCGGGGGAGAGTTTTGCTCTGACCGCTGATACTGCGATTGTCTATGCTGGCGACAAGGCTAAGGGGCCTGCTGAGATGTTGGCGGCGATGTTGCGTCCGGCTACCGGTTTTGCTCTGGCGGTTAAGCCTGGCGCCAAGGCGGGCAAGAACGCGATCTTGCTGACCAGCGACGGGGCGGACGCCAAGCTTGGCTCCGAGGGTTACAAGCTTACGGTTGGCTCGGGCGGGGCGGTTATTAAATCGTCTGGCGCGGCGGGGTTGTTTTATGGCGGACAGACTTTGCGTCAGCTTTTACCGGTCGAAATTTTTTCGCCCAAACGAGCAAAGGCCGACTGGCTGATCGCTGGTGTGGAGATCACAGACAAACCGTCATTTGCCTGGCGCGGGATTATGCTGGATGTCTCGCGGTGGTACTTCGACAAGGAGTTCGTAAAACGCTACATCGACCTGATGGCGATGCACAAGCTGAACGTGCTGCATTGGCATCTGATTGACGATCCCGGTTGGCGGATCGAAATTAAAAAATATCCCAAGCTCACGAAGATCGGGGCGTTCCGCGGCGAGGGCAAGTGGCGGTTCGGCGGGTTCTACACGCAGGACGACATTCGCGAGATCGTTAAGTACGCAGCCGATCGCCATATCGAGATCGTGCCTGAGGTTGAGCTGCCCGCTCACACGCTGTCGGCCGTTGTTGCGTATCCGCACTTGTGCTGCACGGGCAAGCAGATGGTGATTCCTACGAGGCACTCGATCTCTCGCGAACTGTACTGTGCCGGACGCGACAGCACCTGGGAGTTCCTGGAAAATGTGATGACCGAAGTTTGCGAACTGTTCCCGGGCAAGTACATTCACATCGGCGGCGACGAGGCCAGATACGATCGTTGGAAGGCATGCTCGCATTGTCAGAAGAAACTCAAGGAACTCGGGCTGAAGTCTGAGAAGGAACTGCAGGGATGGATGACGCGACGGATTGAAAAGTTCCTGCAGAAGAAGGGCAAGCAGATTCTCGGTTGGGACGAGATACTTGGCTGTGGAATTTCCACCAGCGCGGGCGTGATGACGTGGCACCGCCCGAAGACTGCGAGCGTTGGCGCCAAACGCGGTAACCCGGTGGTGATGGCGCTTACTGGGCACTGTTACTTTGACGCGCCCGAAAGCAAGCTGTCCGGCGAACCGTACGCCGCCAGTTGGATCGCGCCGATCTCCCTGAAGAAAGCTTATCAGTGGGACCCCGTCCCGGCTGGGCTCACCGGCGATGCGGCGGGTAATATCCTGGGCGCCCAGGGTTGCCTCTGGAGCGACCAACTGCTCATGCGTGCGCGTCTGACCAACGAGAAGTCCAAAA
>JABGPF010000140.1 GCA_018645065.1 Phycisphaerales bacterium | reverse complement strand
ATCGTCGAGGAACACGCGAATGTGGTCCTCGGTAACGCGGACCTCCACGCTGTACCATTTATTGTCGGTGAACTCCATCCACGTGCCGACCTCGTTTTCGATCGCCGACATGTCGTTCACGTTCGACAAGCCAACCGCCGTCCCGCCCCACCCGCCGAGAATCAGCGTCACGTGGCTGTCGTTAACCGGGAACGTGAGCCCGCAGAAGAAGTCCAAACCTTTGGTTCGCCTTGCCTCCAGCGATATAACATAATCGTTGCGAAGCATCTCACCAGCCCACTGAATGCCCGTCAAATCGCTGCCGTAGCCCAGGCTCAGCAGACCGTTTTTTACGCCCACCTCCCCGGCGGCGCTGAACCAATCCTTGCTCGCCACGTTCCATCCGGTGAGATCCCGCCCGTTGAAAAGCTCAACCTCCTTACCAACTTCAAGGCTCATAATGTCCGGAGCCGATGCCGGAGCAGTGGCTGGCGCGGTGGCTGGAGCGGTGGCTGGAGCGGTCGTAGGGGCGGGCTCGTCAGGGGCAGATGCCTTCTGACATCCCGGAAAAACGCTCAGCAGTGCGATCGCAACAGTGCAAGCCGCCAGTGATTTCAATTTCATCATTATTCGCTCCAATCTCAGGTACGCCAGGCTTCCATTATCGCCAGGCACGCGTCGTTAAGTTCCGCCGCTCGCTCGGGCGTATCGGCTTCGTTGTAGCAGCGGAATTCCGGTGCGTTGCCCGACGGACGCAGGTGAATTACTTCGCCATTGTCGTACGTCGCACGCAGCCCGTCGGTGTCGTCGATATCCGTCACCGTTCCGCACAGGTGCCCGAATGCAGCTTCGAACGCCCCGGTTCCGCCAGAAGCAAACACTTCGAGCTTCGCTTTCGATGTCGCCGTCGGGAACTCCTTCAACCGGTTCGACGCGGTGAACCGCTGCGGCAAGTCGCCCAGCAGTTGCGACACCGTTTGGTCCTTGCTGATCGAAAGCAAAAGCACGCTTATGATCGGGAGAATCGCGTCACGGGTCGGAAGCGCCGCCAGCGTCTTTTTCAATTCTCCCTCGCCATCGCTACCAAGAATATCCGAGTTTGTCAGGAACCCGCCGTTGGCCTCATAGCCGACCACGCACTCCCCGCCCGCGGCCGTCGCCTCGACCATGCCCGCGATAACATACGGCGAGCCGATACGCGTGCGGGTCACCTGGGCGAACAGTTCGCACTTCTCGACGGCGCTGTTGCAGCTCACAGGCGTGACCACCGCGTCGGCGCCGAGATACGCGGCGCACATAATCCCAAGCACGTCGCCGCGAAGCCACACGCCAAACTCATCGCTCACCAGCGGACGGTCGGTGTCGCCATCGGCAGACACTATCGCGTCAAAATTATTCTCGCTGGCCCACTTGCTCGCCAGCTCCACATCCTCCGGCCGGATCGCCTCGGTGTCGACCGGGATAAACACGTCGGAGAACCCCAACTTCGTCACATCGGCGCCCAGACCGGTCAATATCTCATACATCAACTCACGCCCAACGCTCGTATGCTGATAGAGCCCGATCGCCTTACCCTCAAGCGCCCCAGACCCGAAGAAGTCCACATATCGCGCCACGTACAACCGACCAGCCGCGTCGTCAACGGCGGGCAACTCATAGGCCTCGCTCAGCATTCCGCCCTCATCGAACAGCCCCTCGTCGAACGAGATTTCCTGGGCCTTTATCCCCGCTTCGTCAGTTTTCGTAATCTCGCCATCGCTGCGATTATACTTAATCCCATTGCGGTCGTCCGGGATATGCGACCCGGTGACCATAACGGTGGGAATCCCTTCGATCAGCCCGAAGCTCGCCACAGCCGGCGAGGGAAGTTTCCCGGTATTAACGGGCACATACCCCATATCCAAAACCGCCCGCCCGGCAGCGGCCATTATCCGATCAGTACTAGGCCGCAAATCACCAGCAATAGCAACCGCCCCCCCATCATCAATCAAACCGCTCGACGCCAAATGCTTCAGAAAAGCAGCAGTATAAACATAACAAACCTCATCGCTCATAGCAGTAGCCAGCCCCCGAGCCCCAGAAGTACCAAACCCAACCCCACTAGCGTCCATCAACTCAGAAACCCGAACCGTTTTTTTAGTTCCATCAGCCATAACCAAAACCTCAAGCAACCAACCGGCCGCTATTAAGAATAAATAAAATCAATTCGCTACCACAGAAGTGTAACGTCAAAAAAGCGATCTGTCAGCAGTGTACTAAGAACGATCAAGAATCTTTGGCGTGTTGAACCACCAACAAGACCTACTCCTTGAAGAAACAGGAGATGGATCAACGCCACCCCCACTCCGCCTTTGCCCAACTTTTGTTGTTAGCGATATTGAATCTAGTTTAAAGAACAAATTTTCTAGTGCGGAAAACATGCAAGAACCATTAATATGTCTTCTGCCATTCTACAACATCCAATTTTGCCTGAGGCACAGCATGAATGAAGCAACGTTTGAAGCAAACATACCAGAAGAGTTACGAAGACTTTTTCCCGCAATAACACCAGCAGATCTGACTCACCAGGACACGTTCACGATCAGGCTAGGACACCGTGTGTTCACGGTGAAGCAAGAAAAACGCGATAAAGCAACAGGGCGATTGGATATTCTCGTTAATTTCAAGGGGATGCCGCTTGCAGTCCTAGAATTGAAAGCCCCTGACTCCCCCTTGACCGATAATGATCGTGACCAAGGTATCTCATACGCACGATTGACTGAGCCAACAATGGCCCCCCTCGTCATAATCTCCAATGGTACAAAGACGAAGTTCTTCAATACATATGACAAAAAACCGTGGAAACCCGACAATAGAAATGAGAAGGCTCTGGAGAACATCTTCAACCACGCCCTTGAGTGTGCAGCAGCAGATCGCGATGAGGCGGTACGCTTCCTGATCACTGGCGACACAGAAACATGGACGGAAGTAGTACGGTCGCATACCACCGAGGCCCTGGCACAACTTGAAGGTGAACTGGCAAACCTCGGACGTTCCTTGGCACGTGGCCTTACATTAGACCGAAAAATTCTTCCAGTCATAAGTACAGCACTATCCGAAAATGAACCGGCAGTGATTCTCACTGGTCCACCATTATCCGGTAAGACTAATGTACTGGCGCAATTCTGCCGAACCTGTGATTCGGACAAGTTTCTACCATTCTACGTTGATGTGGCTGCGACAAGCCAAGGCATCTTCAGGCAAATGGCCGACACGTTCACCAACCAGTTGTTTCTAGAAACCACCCCCGAAAAGGTTATGCAGTGGCTGAACATCTCCCTTCGAACCCGAGAGGACAGTAGGCGTCTGGTTGTCCTTATTGACGGATTTTCCGCCGCCAGTTCCGCTCTTATCAAGGCGGACGTAGACCAACTGCTCGCCATGTCCAACAGAGGTCAGTTCTCAATGCTTCTGGCCATGCACGATGCCGCATACGATGTCCTTCAAAAAGTGAATGGTCGGCCAAACGACACGCTCATAGGTCAAGCAAAGCGATACGCCATGTCCTTCCTCGACAATGACGAGTTTGCAAAGGCGAGTGAAGATATCCAAAATAACTTCCATATTACGTTTCAATCGGGCTCAAAATATAACCTAAGCTACCGTGTGCCGCAGATTTTGCGAAGTATTGCTGGCGCATTTAATCAGCCTCCGGCCGATAATCCTGCCCAGAATGATGCCGCGGTACAGGTCCCTGTAGTATCAAGCGTCATGGGACTGAGTCACCTAGGTGGTACATGGCAGATGATTAGGGCGGACGCCGAACTCCAGAATGACCTCAGATGCATGGCTGACGCTGTCATCTCTGACGAATCTGATCGAGAACGCAGCCCGTCGCTTCGTTTAGCAGCCTTGGGCCAAGGTCTTATCCGCTTATCAACAGCAGAGGAGGTCCTAGGAGTAGAGCGACTGGCTAGATTGAGGGCACAAGGTTATGCAAGACTCACTACAGGCCCTGACGACCAAACCTTGCTCAGCCCAACTGTGCCACTCTTACTCTCAGCCGCAGCATCGCATGTTGTCGCAGAAAAGATAATTGAGACCGTGGGACAAAACGAAGACGCTGCGTATGAGCAATTCCTTACTCACATTGCCCCTTTCCCATTCTCGGATGTCGTGGGAGCCGCAGCTATATACAAATTAGCTCACAACTCTCCGGCCGTATTTAACACATTCATGCAACGGCTACTCGGGGATGAACCTGAGATAGGTATTCTTGACGAAAATCACCAGTTCGCCGCGACTTTCCCCGGTGTCGGCGAGATCGAGTTCGAACTTCCGCCTGGATCACAGGAAAAAACCATTAACAACATTATGCCTTGGCTCATCTTATCCCAGTTGGCAGCGCAGCCCCTTAGTGACGATAGTAACAAGCGAAAATCTCACCTGATGCTGCTTGCACATATTGGCGCATTTCCCAATGTGCTACGCGCCCCCGATATCGTTGCCTTGGAGGACATGGTGGCCGTGCCAATCCATGACATTCCTGGACATGGAAGCATCGTATGTCGCGAGATCGGCATCATCGAACCGATTACGATTGCCATGCAAGCATGTTTCAACAATATGCCCTCGAAAATGGAATCTCTGTGCACCCACGCTGCAACAAAGGGCATTTTGCCTTTGGCATCTCGCCTCGCTACCGCCGCCAACTCACTCCGCAGCTGTGCTGATCTAAAGGCCAGACAAGCGGCTACACGTTCTGCCAACATGCTCCAAATCGCGATAAGCCAGATGCTCAAAGAGGCATCCCACACACCTTCCCAAAAGCAATCGGCGGCAAAAAGTGCCCCCAAGAAGAAGATGAGAAAGATGAGCAAAGCGGAAAGAAATAGATACAGGGAGAAAAAAAAACGCGACAGAATACGAAATCGAAGAGCGCAACGGCAAGCGAATCAATAAACGAAGGGCAACCCTGCAGATACTGAAACCCACTAATCCTCCAGAAACCTTGACTTCCGTCTGTTTTGATATGAGAATTAGTGGGTGGTATCGAATATTCAGAAATCTCCAGAAGTTGTCGTCGAACAAATCGCGGCAGACATACTAAACGGGGACATCCATGGAACAGCCAGAAGACACAATAGCGTTTGTCGACGAGTTCGGAACACCCTCACTCAACACTGAGAAAGACGGCGTCACAAACCTCTTCATTTGCGTCGCCGTCCTTCTTCGGCCAGACGATCGGGCAATCGCCTCAGAGAAAATCGACCAAATCCGAACTGATCACTTCAACAACGCCGAGATCCGATCTAACAGGATCAGGGGGCGACGTGCTGTCGACCGCCGCCTAAGATTGCTCGATGCCATAGCCGATATCCCCTTCGCCTATTACGCCCTTGTAGTCGACAAACGCAGTATTCATCGCGATTCCGGTTTATCGTACAAACGGTCTTTCTACAAGTATTTCCACAAACTTCTATGCCGTCGACTAACCGCCGCTGGCATGGGTATTTCCATTGTCGCCGACCGTCTTGGCGATCTAAAGTTCATGGAAGGCTTCGTCGAATATGTGAACAAGAACATTAAACCAGACCTATTCAATACCTTTGAGTTTAGCTTCGACGACTGGCAAAATGAACCTCTCCTACAACTCGCCGATCTAGTTGCCGGAACCTTAGGCAAAATTCACGATCCCGATCACGAAACGGAAGCGACTGATGCTTTCCGCCGGAGCCTGAGTGAAAAGCGAATTGCCGAACTCGTGTGGCCCCCATATTGGACCAGATCCAACGCCCTCGACGAAATGCAGGAACCCGATAGCAGCCGTTGGGACTCTGAAATATCCCGGGCCTGCCTAGCTAAAGTTCGCAACTTCATGCAAAGCCAGCCTGACGGCGACCCCGATATTTTTGAAATGCAACGGATGGTTCTGGATCGGCTACTCCAACAGCGGATCCTTGGTTCCGAAGGCAAGGAGAGCGTCTACCTCGACAAACTTCTGGGCATGCTCCAAGGTGCCGGATTCAGTGACCTGCACAAGCAAACATTAAGTTCAAAGGTCATTGGGGGGCTTCGCGACAAAGGCTTCATACTAGCTGGCACCTCTGCTGGATACCGCATGGCCATGACTTGGGCCGACATCGGTGATTACCTAAACCACACCAACAATGTCATCGGCCCCATGCTCTCGAGGTTAGCTCATGCACAAGAAACGATTAAGATGGCGACCCATAACGACTTGAATATTCTTGGCAGCACCGAACATGCTTGGCTGGGACGATTATTGGACTGCGATGATCATGGGTAGAATTCCTAACGAAACGGCTTAAGGCGACTAGTTTTCCTGGTCAATAAGGATCGAAGGAAAAGTAACTTCAGGAGATTTTTTATGGAAAAAACGTATAAAGCGCCGACCCTGGAAGATATGAGGAAACTTTTCGGGAACAGACTCCAGGAAGACGAAGCGGTTGAGGTCAAGAGCAGCGATGTGGACGGCTTCGTGAACCTCCTTGAAAATGCTTCGCGAGCCACTAAAGAACATTCCATCCAACTTGGATAGAGCCTCCCTTAATACAGAGACCATGAAGTGGGCTCTATTGCTTCTTATCATCTTTTTCCACGGGCTGGCGCCCGAAGTTCACATGAATACGGCAGGCATTGATGGCCGATCTGCGATATGGATTTGGCCGGGATTGATTGGGTTATTGTCGGCGGCGAATCGGGGCCTGGGGCTCGGCCGATAAAAGAGCAATGGGTGTTGGATATCAAAGAACAATGCACAATCCAGGGCATCCCGTTTTTCTTCAAACATCGGTGTGCCCGTTTTTGCTTGTCCGGGGTTGGGGGTTGGATACAATTGGGGGTATGAAATATTTTTGTGTTCGGAAAAGTGCTCTTCTCGTGGCTGTTTTTGTCTGTTCGGTTTTGTTGTGGGTGCGGCCTGGGTTGGGGGCTGGCGACGCTGAGGGCGTGCTGGCGGCTGCGAAAACAAGTGGCGGGTTGATTGTGCATTTGGGGTGCGGTGAGGGTGGGCTTACTGCTGGGCTTGGGGCTGATGGTCGGTCTCTTGTTCACGGTCTGGATGCCGATGAAGCTAATGTCGCCAAGGCGCGGGCGTTGCTTAAATCCAAGGGTCTGACTGGGCGTGTCTCGGTGATGCACTGGACGTCCAAACGCCTGCCGTATGCGGACAATATGGTTAATCTGCTGGTCTCTGACGGGTCGGCGAACGTTCAGCCCGCAGAGATCATGCGCGTGCTTTGCCCGCTGGGCGCCGCTTACATCAATAGCAACGGGCGGTGGGTCAAAACCGTCAAACCCTGGCCGACCGACATGGACGAATGGACGCATTTCCTGCACTCGGCCGATGGTAACGCGGTCTCGAAAGACACCCTCGTCGGACCGCCCCAGCGCCTTCGCTGGGTCGGGTCTGCGAGGTACTCTCGCCATCACGACGAGGTCCTGGCCACCAGCGCCATGGTCAGCGGAGCCGGACGCCTGCTGGCGATCGTCGACGAATCACCACCGTCCACATTCCACCCCTACATCGGCGGAAAATTCTCCCTGGTCGCACGGGACGCGTTTAACGGATTACTCCTCTGGAAAAAGCCCATTAAAAACTGGGGCTGGAAGAGCTGGGGCTCGCGCCAAAACGCCCGATTCGCCCAGCCGATCCAACTGCCCAA
Source organism: Phycisphaerales bacterium (assembly GCA_018645065.1). Taxonomy (GTDB): domain Bacteria; phylum Planctomycetota; class Phycisphaerae; order SM23-33; family SM23-33; genus BS750m-G57. The sequence continues at coordinate 6,894 of JABGPF010000140.1, read as the reverse complement.
ACGGATCATCGTCGATGGCGACAGGGTCTATGCGACCATGGGCTTCAACGCCCCGGTATCGGTTCTCGACGCCCGAACCGGACGGACTATCAAAGTTCTGGAAGGCACCGATTACGCCGACGAACTCCTCCTGGCTGACGGGAAGCTGGTCCTGGCGGTCCACGAAAAACCGGCGCCCAAGCCGCCCAAACCGAGCAAACCCACCCGCGGCAGGACCCCTCCCCCAGCGGGGCTCAGGAAGAAAATCATGGTTCTCGACCCGCAGTCGGGCAAGGAGCTGTGGTCTTCACCGTGGCTTGACGCCCTGGCTGGACGCTACGACACCAGCGGCGCCAGAACGCACCTGGAGCTTATCGTCCGGGCGAAAAGGGTGTTCGCGATGACAAAAAAACAGATCGTCTGCTACGGGCTGCAAGACGGTAAACCGCTCTGGTCGCAACCGCGAGGAAAGCACCCCACCCACCGCATGATGCTCGCGGTGAACATGAGCGACAACTGCACGCTGGTCGCCGACGACCAACGCCTCTACGTAGCCCAACCGGTAGGCAAGCTGCGGAACACATTCCACACCATCCCCTGCGACTTATACGCCTACGACGCCAAAACGGGCAAGCTGCTCTGGTCGCTGCCCCGCCGCATCGGATCGTTCGCCTGGGGCATCCACGCAGACATATTCCTAACCGGCGGGAAGCTCTGGTCGCACGAACATATCGAGAGCGCAATGAAGGGCGCCGATCCGGTGAATTCGGCTGGCATCCCATACGCGTTGCTGGCGATTAATCCAAAAACCGGCGCGGTCGAAAAGCGCCTCAACACGAGCAAGATTTTCAACATTGAGCATCATCATCGATGCTACCGCAACAACGCGACCGAGCGGTTCGTACTCTCCGGGCGACGCGGAACGGAGCTGACGGATCTGAAAAGCGGCGAGATATTCGTGAGCCACTGGTTGCGGGGCGAATGCAGGTTCGGTATGGTCCCGGCCAACGGGTTGCTGTACGCGCCGCCCGACCCGTGCGCATGTCACATTCGCATCAAGGTCAGCGGGTTGCTGGCCCTGGCTGCAGGCGAGGCGACAAAGGCAAGCGGGGCTCCGAAACTGGTGAAAGGGCCCGCGTATCGCAAAGCTTGCGCCCCGGCGGCGGGAGCAAACGACTGGCCTATGCACCGCAAAAACGCCCGCAGGCAAGGATACTCCACCCAACCGGTCGGCGAGCTGACCCAGGCGTGGAAGATCGATCTCCGCGACGAGCTCAGCCAGGCGATCTGCGTCGGCAAGACGGCATTTGTAAGCTGCAAAAACACCCATCGCGTACTCGCACTAAACGCAGCCGACGGGAAAGAAATCTGGGCCTTCACCGCTGCAGGCCGGATCGACAGCGCCCCGACATTCAACAAAGGGCGCCTGCTGTTCGGCTCGGCTGATGGTCACGTCTACTGCCTCCGGGCCAAAGACGGAAAGCTCGCCTGGCGGTTCAACGCAGCCCCCGCGGTGAATCTGATACTCGCCCGAGGCCAGCTCGAATCGTCCTGGCCGGTGCACGGCAGCGTTATGGTTTGCGAGGATTTGGCGTACTTTCTCGCCGGGCGATCGTCCTACCTCGACGGAGGAATATACGCCTTCGCACTCGACGCGGCCACAGGCGAGATACGCAAGCAACGCCGCATAAACAGCACGCACAATGACAAATCGGCGCCCTATCCAAAGCAAACCTACGACGCCGATGGAGCACTGAACCACATACTGGTCAGCGACGGAAAAACGGTATACCTGCAGAGCAAACCGCTGTTCGGCGCTGGGCCCGCAGCTGCGGCGCCGGCTAGACCGTTCCTGCTGGCCACCGGTGGAATGCTGGACGGGGCGATGTTCAATCGTTTCGGTTGGGCGTTCGTTGGGGCCAGCAAAATTACCGGCGCCAATATCGTGCACGACGATACCCGCATATACTCCGCCAAAGCCGCCAAGAACATGCACCGCTCCTCAACGTTCCAGGTAACAAGCGGGTACCTGCTCATGGAAGCCCAGTTCCCCGACAAAACCGAACCGTTCGCACAGTTCGAGAAAACCGCGTTCTCCTACCTCGGTTACCGCACGAGCAAACCGAAATTCAACTGGCAGGTGAAGATACCCGTTCGCGGCCAGGCAATGCTGCTAACGCCCAACGCACTGCTGGTTGCCGGCCTGCCCGACGAGATATCCGAGAAGGACCCCTACGTCGCCCTGGAAGGGCGCAAGGGCGGTAAGATCCTGACAATCAACCGCAAAACCGGAGAAATACGCAGCACAACGCTCCTGGATTCACCACCGGTATGGGACGGATTAACCATGGCGTCCAACCGAATATTCGTAGCCCAGAAAAATGGAAAACTAATCTGCTACACCTGCAAATAAACACCCCCTGCGGTGGGATATATAAGCTCGAAAGAAGGCCCGATAGTGACGAACGTTGATAACAACCCGACCGACGGTCTGATTGATAGGTGGATGGGGCTGTGCGATGCGCTATCGCTTGCGGGTGATCGGGGGGAACTGCTGGGCGCCGGGCGGGAGTTGGTTGGGATGTACTCGTCTGATCCTCGGCGGACTTATCATAATGTTGGGCATTTGGAGGCTTGTTTGAGGGCGCTTGAGGAGGTTCGCGAGCTTACTGATGATGCGCCGGTGGTGGCGGCGGGGCTTTGGTTTCATGACGCTGTTTATGTGCCCGGGGCGGGGGATAATGAACCGCGTAGTGCGGAGCTAGCCGCTGAGATGCTCGGGCGGCTTGGCGTGGATACGGTGCGGCTGGAGGCGATCGCCAAACTGATAAACATCACAAGCCACCAGGACGAACCTGAGTCGCATGACGAGCAACTCATCTGCGATATCGATCTGGCGATTCTGGGCAAGCCATGGGGCGAATATTCGCGTTACGCCGCGTCGGTGCGCTGGGAATATGCGGTGCCCAATGACCAATTCGCCTCAGGGCGGAGTGCGTTTCTGCGGAACATGTTGGGGCGCGAGCATATCTACCACACACGGCGATTCGGCGACCAATACGAACAAACCGCCCGGGAAAACATGCAACGCGAACTGGTGGAACTGGCGGGATAAGCCGCTTGAGCCAAACCAGCGGTTTTATACGAAACATTGGCATTGACATGTCGCCCAGACGGTTGGACAATGGCGGTAGGTCGCACGGATGCGGATTATTATTTTGAATGGATTCGATATGGATATTATCAAACAAAGCCGAATCGTGGTCATAATCGCCCTGGCGCTGCTGGCTGCGTCGGGTTGCGAACAGTGGAACAAGTGGGACCAGTGGAACCGAGACCAAGCCAGGCAATTGGGCATGCTCCGCGGCGAAGAAACCCCGCCGGAAACCAAAACCACGCCCCCGCCGGCTGTGGCGGTGGCGCCGGTGGCGCCGGTCGACCCGATAGAGAAATATACTCTCGCGATCAAGGAGGGGGATCTTACTCCCGCCGCACTGGCTGAGGCCCACAAGGACCGTGCCGACCTCTACAAAAAACGCGGTAAGTTGGACCACGCCGTAGACGACTACACCAAGGCGGCCGGGCAATATTACCCGCTTCTGGCGTCGGTCTACAACAAACGCGGCGTGGTTTATATGGGCAAAAACGAGCTCGACAAGGCCCTGGCCGACTTCCGCAAAGCCACCGAACTGAACCCCTCCAGCCTGTCGGCCTACAGCAACCTCGGTATCGCATATTGGGAGAAAGGCCAGTTCGACAAGGTGGTGACCGCCTACACCAAGGCCATCGTCCTGGACGCTAAATCCGCCAAGGCCTACAGCAATCGGGGCATCGCATACGCCAAGCTGGGCGAGCTCGATAAGGCGATCGCAGATTACTCGACGGCGGTCGTAATCGATCCGACATACGGACCGGCGTACAACAATCGCGGTATCGCCTACGCCAAACAGGGCAAGACATTCCAATCCGACACCGACTTCAACAAAGCCAAAGCGTTAGAAGCCCAATAACCGCCCTCCCCCCGCATCCAAGCCAGCCAGCACCCGTCTCATGATTCGGCGGGCGCCGGATGTTCACAATTGCTTCACACTTTCAGCGTGTGCACCTGTTACCCATAAAAGTGGTACTACTTATCCGGGCCATGGATAACGCAGGCAGTTTCATGATGGAACATGTTGGGGATACATGAGTTATGCATCACTCGCGCCGTGAAAACAATCGGTTCGGCGCCCCGCCTGACACCGGAAACGGACCTGCACACCTCACCGCCCTGTGAACATGCGAAGAACGACACCCCGTCGGCCTGTCGTCCTTCAACACCCAAATCCTAATAAACAGACGTAACCACTTGCCACATAAACAGATAAAATAGTTCTGACCCGGTTTTTTAGCAAGCCTTGCTAGTCGCGATCAATATCTTCAGGTATCACGCGTAAATCCGATCCGTTTACGAAAATACTCTTCCGCCATACTACGCGTGCAGCCTTGTTGTCCAACGTGTCGATCACGCGCTGGAGCCCCTTGTTGATCATCGCGTTGTCGCCCCCTCGATGACGCTGCAAGACCAGGAGTATATCCTTGCCCATCGCGATCAGTTGTTGCGAGGCGGCTTTGCGTTTGGCCGCTGATGTGTCGCCCAACTCCTTGATCAACTCCTCGATCTTCGCGATGAGGTCCGCCGGAAGCGTGCGAGGAAATGTAATTGAGTTGATCTGGCTGATCGGAACATTGAGCTTTACTCCCGAGCCGAGAATCATCGCCAGGCCGTCGGTTTTCAGCTTACCTCGCAGAACCGTCAAGTTCTGCATGGTCAATTCCACTTTACCGTCGGTATGGCGGAGAATCTTCCATATATTCGCCATCGAAACGTCCACCGAACCGGAATCTGTTGAAACAGCCAGTTTCTTATCACCCAACTTGCCTACCAGGCGGGCCCCGCCGCCCAGCAGCACCGTAGCGGCATCGGTCGGTTTTACCGGGGCGCCGGGGAAGGTAAGTGATGCGATATTGCGGTATGGAACGCTGATCTCCTTGCCGAGTTTGAGCTTCAATTTCATCTCGTCGGACGTCGGGGTCCCGAGTATCACCGAGGAATCCTTCAGAGTCACCCGCAACATATTGTTCCCGGCGGCGGTGATCGTCGAAATGATCTTGGCGTCCAGCACCAGCGTTCGGCTGGCAGTTTTTAATCGTATTTTCACGCCGGAACTGTCCCACGCCAGGCGATCACCGCTTCGTAGCACAGCCGTGGCGGGGAATTTTGCGTCGACCTTAAATACCTGACCGTCGATTGCGGGTTTTTCCGGTACGATGCGATAACCGCACTGCCAGGTCTGCGAGATGGGGATCTTCAGTATCTGTCCGCTTGGCCATTTCAGTTGCACCAGCGACGCCGAAAGCTTTCCGGCCAGCACATGCCCGTCAATCAACAGTAACTGAACGTCAGAAGACCCAGCCGGCCGGCTCGTCGCCGCACCGGGTGGGTGGTTCACCACAAATCCCACAACGCGGGCCGCGGGGATTTTGAACTTCCCGTATGACGTCGTGATCGACCAGTCTTTATTCGCGATCGTCCCAAGCAGCACGCTACCGTCAAGCGGGCGGACACTGTCCAGCTTTGCGTCCCGCAAGATTCGCGGAGCGACAAACGAAACCGACGAGACCACCGCGGAAATCTCCTCCGCAGTCAATGCACGGTTCCATATGCACACGTCATCGATCAATCCGCTGAAGTTATTAACGTAACCCTTACCGATGTAAAGCGAAGTGCTTGACGCCTTGGCGGTGGTGAACTTGGAGGCCTTCTCGCTCTTCAGCACACCGTTAATGTACCATCGCAACTTGCGGGCTTTGAAGTCTCTGACCAGCGCAATGTGCGTCCACTTGCCGACCTTGATGTTCGACGCGGAGCCTATGCTGTCGTAAGGGGTGTTCCTGCCGCCGCTTACGCCGTAGTAATAATTCACCCGACCAGTCGGTTCGATGTTCACCACGCCTTCTCCGCCAACGGCCTTGGCCAGCGGGTTCTGCCGCATACCAAGCCTCGCCGGTTGCACCCACATCGCAATGGTTTGATTGCCCGTGATCCGCAGGCCTGCAGGATTGCCCATGTCTATATACGCCTTACCGTCCAGGCTAAACGCCTGCCCGGACATCCCACTGACGTACTTGACCGCCCCGACCACCCTACCATGATGCCTGCCCGCCGAATCCCGGGCGTTGCCTTCGCCCGACCATCTGGAGACCAGACCATCGGAGGGGAAGTTGCGATCAAAGCTCCCCCCAAGCGCAGACGACACCCACAAACATGCTATACCGATAACAACAACCGCTTTCAAACAACCCATATCTATTCACCACTTCCCCCACTTTAGACGACCCTAACCCCGTAGCGGTTCCCGCACAATGAAAACAAATCCGTAAATCCCCCACAATCGCGCCTCCAGGAGATCACGCTCATGTCAGCACCATTCAGGCCTGACCCTTTTTACATTTTAAACAACCGTTACTGACAACTAGCACGATGCGATGGTAAAACGACGAATCCCGAAGTACATCGGGATTGCCCCGCCGCTAAACGGGGTGAAAAAGTCCACCCGGAAATATCTGTAGAAACAGCAGGCGAACCCATTTTACGGGACTTATCAGCATTTCGCTCAAATCTCTTGACATGTTTCTCCTGATCCCGTTTAGCGGCGGAGCAACGCTCCGCGCTCGTCGTTCTGATACATTACCGCAGCAACTAAATACAAAAAAATTCAAACAAATAAATTTTCGATGTCCCATTTCGCGCCTTTTGGGCCAGTAAGTATGTCTATGGAACGACGGGTTCCATAATCTAACCCTGAGCACAAGGAACGAATCCCATGAAATACGATGAAGATTTACTGGTCGAACTGATTGCTGAAGGTGAAC
>JABGPF010000491.1 GCA_018645065.1 Phycisphaerales bacterium | reverse complement strand
CAGATCCTTGAGATTCTCGCCAGCCTGAGGGCCGAGTTTGATACGGCTGTAATGATTATTACCCACAATCTTGGTGTTGTAGCCCGTTATGTTGACCGTGTAAACGTGATGTACGCCGGCAACTTGGTGGAAACAGGACCCACCGAGGCGATATACGCAGACCCAAAGCACCCCTACACCTTGGGGCTTCTGGCTTCGGTCCCGCGGCTGGACAAGCCCGCGAAAGAGAACCTGCGGGTCATAAAGGGTTTGCCTCCGAACTTGGCCCGCCTCCCCAAAGGCTGCTCATTCGCTCCGCGTTGTGATTATGCCATGGACCGGTGCAGGGAAGAGAAACCGGTACTGGAACGGGTGGGGGACAATCATTTCCGTACCTGCTTTTTCGATCCGAACAAACTGCAGAAACTGACATAGGGGGCAAATGGGACAATGGAAAGCAGCCATTTTGTCGATGTAGAAGAGCTCGTAATGCATTTTCCGGTGACCGCCGGTGTCTTTCGTCGAAAGGTCGCCGATGTTAAGGCCGTTGATAATATCAGTTTTTTCATCAACAAAGGCGAAACACTTGGATTGGTAGGGGAAAGTGGCTGCGGCAAGACTACGACCGGATTGTGCGTCCTGCAGCTCAACGAGGTAACCTCGGGGAGTGTTCTGTTCAAAGGCGAGAATCTGGTTGGGATGAAAGGTCCGGCGCTGAGGAAAATGCGCCGTCACATGCAGCTGATATTCCAGGACCCGTTTGCCTCGCTGGATCCGCGCATGACCGCGGGGGATATAATCGGGGAGCCGCTTCTTGTCCATGATATTGCCCGTGGCAAAGAGTACAAACAGCAGGTAACCGAGCTGTTGAATATGGTTGAGTTGCAGCCTTACATGGCCGATCGCTATCCGCATGAGTTCAGCGGAGGTCAGAGGCAGCGCATCGGGATTGCCCGAGCGTTGGCCGCGAAACCCGCCTTTATCGTATGCGACGAGCCGGTTTCCGCTTTGGATGTTTCCATACAGGCACAGATCATTACTTTGCTCATGAAACTCCGGGAAGAGCTGGACCTCACCTACCTGTTCATCGCCCACGACCTTTCGGTGGTTCGCAACATCTCCGACCGGGTGGCGGTAATGTACCTCGGTAAGATTGTCGAAATCACCTCTAGCGAGGAGCTATATGCGAATCCGCTGCACCCGTATACAATTTCGCTGCTATCCGCGGTGCCCATACCGGATCCGGTTGTGGACCGGACTCGCGAGCGCATAATACTCACAGGAGATGTTCCCAGCCCCGTTAACCCCCCAAGTGGCTGCAACTTTCACCCTAGATGTTATCAGGCGACTGATCGGTGCAAAGTAGAGCTGCCTGAACTCAAACACTTGGGCGGGGAACACTGGGGTGCTTGCCATCTTATCTGAGAAGAGGAAGCATCTAGTGGCGCGAACAGGTAGAAGGACCATTGTCCTCGCCGCAGTGGCGGTGATTGTCATAGCTACCATAACCTCAGCACTTATTTACGCAAATCGGCGAGCCCCCTTTTATATCAGCGTGCTAACGGTGAATGATACAACGATCAAGATGGGTTACTTCCTCAAAAGGCTCAATCTGTCTCGCTTAGACGCCGTGGCCATGCTGCAGACGCTGACGAACGAAGAGATAATAAGGCAAACAGTACCGCATCCTCCCTACAACATGAAAATAGACTCGAGTGACGTTGATCTGTTTTTGAAAGGAGTTGCCAGGAAAAACGGCGTGTCAGAAGACGAGGGTGAGTTCAAATCATGGTATCGCCGGCAACTGGTAGACACGCAACTTTCCGACTCGGAGTATAGAGACATTCTGCTTACCTCCATGCTCAGTCAGAGGCTGACGCTCTATCTGAAGGAGAGAGTTCCCACCGTGTCCGAGCAGGTCCACCTGCACATGATAATCCAGGAATCGGCCGAAGAGGCGCTCAGGGTAAAAGAGCGGATAGATTCGGGTGAGGACTTCTTCGCCCTGGCCCGGCGGTTGAATACTGACGAGGCGCTCAGGGCCCAAGGCGGTGATCTGGGCTGGTTCCCTCGGAACGCTCTTTCGGACGATACCGCCCGGGCCGCATTTGATGAACTTGACATCGGACAGGTGAGCGAGCCTCTTGTTTTCGGCGATTCGCTCGCCGCCCTGGTTCTGGTTTCCGAGAGAACGGCTGCCAGACAAATCGAGGACGAGACATTGGAGATGCTGCAATCACAAGTCCTTGATACGTGGCTGGAACAGGAGATACAACACCACAAGGTGGTAATTCGCGGACTAG
>JABGPF010000139.1 GCA_018645065.1 Phycisphaerales bacterium | reverse complement strand
AAGGAAGCCCAAAAAACCGATCTACCAGACACCGGTAGGACATATGTCAGTATCTACAGGGCTTTGGTTAATATGGGTTCAAAACCCAGGGCGACGCTTCGGCCTATCGGCCTGCGCTATGCCCTGGGCTGTCGAATCGCAGCCTTTCAGGCTGCACGGCTCGACGACTTTTTTCCCGAAAACACAATACACACCCACAAATACGCCCCATTTTCGCGTTCAAATTAAGATGCGTAAGCCCTGCTGCTTGTGCTGCTGCCCCTTGCTCCTGCCTACCCCCTCTGGTATCCTGTCTGACTGTTCGGAATTCTCAGATATAAAGGGATTGATGATGAAGCACACATTGATTTGCGTACTTGTTCTGCTGCCTGTTCTCATGTCCGGTTGCGGCGAATCCAAAGCAGACAAGGATGCTGCAACTAACCTTAAATTAGGGAACATCGACTATGACAATGGTCGCTACGGGAATGCAATCATTGCCTACCAAAAATCAATCGACCTCAAACCAGATTATGCTGAGGCATATCTAAACATGGGCAATGCCTACTACGAGATGGGGCAATATGAATCAGCCCTTGCCGCTTATGACAAATACACCGCCCTCGCCCCTGCTGGAGACATACACCGCAAAACTGCCAGCGATAAATCCAATGAAGCACGCAAGCGTCTTAATGAACGATTCAGAAATGACATGATTGCGAGTTATCGTGAGCAAGGCTACAGCCACTACAAAGCAAAAAGATACAAGGAAACCATCCTTGCCTTAAAGAAGTACATTGCCCTCAAGACAGACGACGCTATGGTATATTATATGCTGGGTAGTGCGTATGAAAAACTCAAGCAATACCCCAAAGCCCTTACTGCATTCAAAAAACTTCTCGCTCTCAAGCCAACAGGGAAAATGGGAGAACTATCAGAGTCCGTGCGTAAACGTATCCGCGAGATTAAAAACAGAGACAAACCATGAGCAAATACAAACGTAAGCCTCTACCGATTGCCGATAGAACAGCATTCATTGAAATATCCTCACATCGAAAGGAAATCCAACAATGATTCCATTTGCATTCATTCTCATGGGAACCGGAGGGATGTTGTTTGGCAAAAGTTTCAGCCTGAGTCAACGCAGGTTTCATGGACTCGAAATCCGCTCTGCTGTTCTGTACAATCTGAGGGGAACCCTACAATTGCTTGCGGTCCCAATTCTTGTCGCTGCTGTCATCTTGCTCTTTCTCGAAGCGTGGTGGTTGGGCATCATCGGCATAGTTATCGCATTTGCGACACCCGTATGGTCCACACTTCCCGTCATATTGATTGATTCAGAACTTAGGGCAAAGTTGTTTAGAAAAGATGCTCATCACGACGAATAAGCCAAAGAACAAAACAGAATGAAGTACAAACGCAACCTGTCTTGGAGAAGGAATCAGTATGACTTCCAGAGATAAACTTTAAATGAGGACGATGATAATTGGCGCTGTTCTCATTCCACTGACAGCTCTGTCAATCTATTTCATATATGGTGCCTGTCTTTTTTCTGTGTGGCCTTGGATGAGATTCTCCGTGGTAATGGCAACATTGACTTGCCTTTGGACATATACTTTTGGGTTTGCCCGCATTACTGGGGGAAAAGAAGATATATTGAATCCACTTTTCTTTGGATTGATTGTCATTCCCTTCGATGTGATTCTGATGTACCCGGGAACCAAGACACTCGGGATTCACAGTGATTCAAACATGTACACAATGTTAATTGTTCTCGAAATCATACATGGATTTGGTTTCTATTTCATACAGAGGGAAATACAGAAGTACCTACATTAAGCGTGTCCCCGAAAACTGAGCGATGAAGGGAAAGACATGACTGACCAACTAGAGCAAACATCCGAGCAAAGAATAAGCACAACGAATGAACCCAAAACGAAGCCCTCAGACAAGCAAAATTGAAAGGAAGAGAACATGTTTAATCTAAAGATGCAAGGCGGCGAGAATGATGGCGAGATTTATGAAACCCCTGATGATGCCCCCCCCGACTTCGTTAAAGTAACAACCGTGGATAATGAGAAGCCTACAGCAATGCTCTCTGTGCAGAAGTACAGAATGCAAGACAAGAAAGACCTGAATGCTTCAGATGGCCAGACTGTTATTTATGTTCCCATCAATTCATAATGAAAGCTCATGCAGACCTAAAATAGAGCCTTTGGCATCATGCCAGAGGCTCTTTCTTTGTTCTGATTGCTACCACTGAATTACGGCCGCGTTGATCTACGGAAGTATTATGAACCATAACGCTTAATCTGTCAAGAAGCGCCGAAATTCTACTTTGTTACACGCCCGTAACCGTTTAGAATCATTTCATACGCCTCAACCGGGCTGTTAAAGGACGTAACACCATGCCTGACCTGGGCGAAAACCAGATAGTGACGGCGCTGTATGCAATATGGGACATATTCAAGTGGTGGTTCATAACCGCAGGCACCGCGTTAGGCGGTCTGATATTCGGAATTTGCGCCCATGTGGTTCTAGTCTGGCTGGATATTCTCTGGATTCTCAAACCGTTGAATATGGGCTGCTTCAGTATACTCCTGGCCATTCTAACAACCATTTTGACATTCTGTGTGCCCATGGCGATACCATCGGGCAAACTGATGATTACAATGGCTTGGACTAATTTCACCGTGTGGACAATTCTCGGTATACATACCGGACCGATCCCGCTGTTTATCTTCAACGTGTGAGGCATGATTATGCAACAAGCCTCCCAATCTCAAAAAACGCCAAACCGCAAGCGGCGGGAATTGATTTTTAGTACGTTTCCTGTATTATAAATACGTCACGAACAATAAAGCGAGATAAGCATGCGTAAGACTCTCACAAATCCGATCGTACTGATGCTTGCGGCAATAGCATTGTTCATCCTTGGGATCTTCATGGCCAGGGCAGTTGATTGTCACCATGCATTCTGGGAAAATCTCCTGGCCGATGAGCACGCTTTCATCAGGTTCGCAGCACATGTCGGATTCGTATTGACGCCAATCGCCGCCGGCCTTGCTTTGTTCGTAATCCTCAGGGCCATAAAGTCATGGGATACTCAATCAGTATGGGCCCAACGTGCATCTTTAACGGCGGTCGCCCTGCTGCTGTGCTTCTCCACCTGGACCGGATTGCGATGGAGCATAGAGAACCATTACTGCGGCTGCGTATTGATCTCCATCGATCGGGTCGATCCAGCGATCTTTGAAACCGAGGAACCTGAGATCATCAGGCCAGTAACAATCCCCCAAGCCGTATTCTCAGAAGAGCCCGGCGAGGTCATTACCGAAGAGACGCTTGCTGCGATGGGCTTTAGCGGCAATCCAAGGATGCTGTTTTCTTCAAGCACGAGCCAGCCAAGCTCGCAACCGGCAACCAGCACATCACGCCCGGCGGGCCAGGACTTCCCGGTGGTCGAACTGAAATACCGCGATCGCATCGAAAATATTAATCTGCTGTCGGACTACGGGTACATAATCGACTGGCCTAAAGACACCCCGCCCTCGTTCTATCTGTTTGATCGCAAGAAACGAACCCGCATCAAAACTAATCGCTGGGAGAGTTTCATCCGGGAATTGAAACGCCTGCCGAACGGCGTGAAGATCGACCGCATCAGCAAATGCAGCGTCTCTTTCGCCTGGGCAATGCCGTCCGAAAAGCACAAGGAACTCACAAGCGTCCTGAAGTCCAAAGCCATAGATCATGTCAATCACGAGGACCTCACAAAACACACAACGTTCTGCTACTGCGAAACGCGCGGCATTCGCATCCTGCACGACGAAGCCAAACAACCAACGACCCAGCCCAACACCGAAAAACCAGGCGGCTGAGCAAAAGCGCCATGGCGCATAACAGCAACTCAGAGACGCAATAGTAACTTGAACGACACCCCACAGATTGCAATCTGTGGGCTTTGTGTATGGAGACTACCGAGCTAACGTTTAATGATGACGCCCCCCCGACGGTTATGTCTCGCGTTGCGATTTTTTGTGAAGCCTGGTTATGAATTCGGGTTCATCTCCGCCGCCTAACTTGCGGTAGTGCTTTATGTCGGCCCAGGCCTTGCTGACAGCGTCGGTTGCGGCGTGGGCCTCGCTGCGACGGATGTAGGCGAGCGGGTCCTTGGGGTTTAATCGAATCGCCTCGGTGTAATCCTTTATCGCCAATTCAAAATCGTCATTGTTGAAGTAAGTCAGCCCGCGATCGTTGTAGAAATTCGCATTCTCGGGCGATAGTCCGATAGCCTCAGTGAAATCCGCAATCGCCAGATCACGCTCAGACTCACCCTCGTAAGCCAAACCCCGATAGTAATACGCCGTGTGACTCTGCGGGTAAAATTCCAACGCCCTTGTGTAGACCTTTACCGCAGGGCTGAACGACTTCTTTTCGGCCAGTTGCTTACCAACATCAATCAGCGCGTCGGCCCGCATCGCTTTTGCGTTATCTATCTTTTCCATTACTGTGGCTGCGGCCTGGGCGACGGCGGGGTCGGGGTCTTCTAAAACCGAGGCGACCTGCTCCTGTCCGGACAAGGGCCCGCACTTCATTGCAGCCAGTTTAGTAATGGCGGTCAGGCGGCTGTGAACGTGCGGAGGGTCGACAAGTTCCTCGCAAAGCCTGCGTGTCAGGCGGTCGGCTCGCAGGTCAAACCACGTCGATATGAATTCCAGCGGCGCGATCAGCAGCATCCTGACAAGCAGCAGGCACAGCAAGATCGAAAGCACAAACGGGTTGGCCCGCTGAACGATCACCAGAGTAATTAACGCCGGAACATAGACAAACAGATCAGCGGTGGGCGTCCCCCACCCGTTCCCGATGTTTGTATGGCGCCTGACGCGGTCCAGCCAGGGCTCCTGGCTTCGCCCTTCCATGATTTCCGCCTCATTGTCGATTGTAATTCCAGACAGCTTCAAGAAACATCGCGCGCCCAAACCGGCGGCCCAGGCGCAAAGCAGCAACTGTGCGATAGCAATGACCGGTGTGATAAACAGCTTGCCCAGAACACCGGAGGAAGAATAAAACAGATAAGCTTCGCCTGCATTCAAGCCCGACGCTTCGTGCATCGCAGCATTGGCGATAACAAACACCAACAGCATATCGAAAAACGCCGCCACCAAGTACGGTTCAGAAATATAACGACCGCCTTCGGAATGCGTCAATCGCAACGGAGCGGTTAACAGTGAACCGGCCAGAAGCACCATCGCAATCACAAAAAACGCCGACCAACCCGTCGAGACGGGACTTTGACCCAGTAGCCAACCCAACGCCTCGCCCGGCCAGGGAGTAAGCGAGACCAGGATGCTCACCGCCCATGGCCCAAACGCCCAAAGAGCAAGCATCATCAGGCAGCTGAGGCTTGAGCCCTCTTCCTTCACCTCACTCGGTGTTTCCACAATTTCGTTCATATTTCGCACGCTCGTGTTAATTTGCCCCGGTCGGTCCGGTAACTACTCAGCCAGGATTTCTATCCCATTGATTTCGGGGTTCTGCTCTATTGCCTCGAATTCGATCGCGAGTTTTTCGGTGACCTCGATACCTTTGAACTCTTTGATCACGGGCTTGTTGGCGCCGCCGGCTTCCTTGAATACGTCAAAATCCTTCAAGACAACCTTCTTATTGATGCTCACATCAAAAATCCGCTCACCAGAGTCAGCAATGCCGTCATAAGTTTCGGCGAAGTGGAGGCGGACGGTGTATTTGCCCGGTTTGAGCGTGAAAACGTAACCGGCCATGTCGTAACGCTCGTTGAGATAAACATTTGGCGCCTGCGTGCCGGGTATCTCGATTTCCTCGCGGAGAACTACATCACCACCGATAGCGCCCCAGGAAATGTCGTCGTCCTTGTCCTGATCGGCCAGCCATGTCGTGCCCGCGGCGTCAACATAAGCAGCGTCCGAGCCGCAGTTAACCGTGTAAACAGACGTCGGACCACCGCAACCGGCAAGCAAAGAACCGCCCAGCACAACCAACACAACGAAACCGATCGCACGTATCTTAGCAAGATTTGCCATATTCCCGACTCCTTATGCACAATACACTATAGAAAAACTACCCAATAAAAAGTGACCCGACAGCCCGCACCCGCGCGAGCAAAAATATTGTCATGATTCACGCGCGGCATGTCAATATAACAATCGCCCCGGGGGCAAGCATTTCACTCACAAAACAGTTCTCCCTATTTCGACATCCTGTCAAACGATCATTTTTGCATGCAGCCTTGACTGTGCAAATTCTGGTCGTTAACCTTAATCTTGAAGCAGCAATTACGCTGTCAGAGGAATCGGGCATGCGACACATATCGAATCTTGCGATGATTATCGTACTGGTCACTGGGATGTCCGCCTCATTTTGTCATGCGCAGGAGGCCAGCAACCTGCGGATGCAGAAGGTGATTAAGAAGTTCATAAAAAGCAAACCCAAAGGCGTGCAGGTCGTCGGGCTGGGCTCGTGGATCAAAGGCGACTTCAAGGACGTCCTGACCGATGGAACCAGCGACTTCGACATGCGGTTGTTCACACCGCCCGGAACGCCGCCATACGTGGCCGAGAAGCAGTGGAAACGGGCACGAAGGGAATTGCAGACCATGATCACCGAGGAATTCGGTAAGGATGCAAAAAAGGTGCTGAGCAAGACGAACCTCTACGCTCCATCGCAATTAATGACGGCTGTCGAAAACTCGAAGGATGCGGCGTTGCGGTTTAATAAACTACAGGCCGTTCCGAATCTCAGTCATTCCGGTAATACCGTCACTGAGGCTCAGGCGAAGTTGTACTCCGAGGGGTTGTATGGGGAGGGATCCAAAGTTTGGACACAAAGCTACGAAGCCAACAAAGGCCGCGTGTTTTTCAGCCATAAAGGCAAGGCCTACACCGGCGCGACGGATCTGGTTCACACCGCCGAGGGACACGGTAAGTACACCACCGGCGGTATGGGCAACACGACGATGGGATGGATCGAGCACGCTGGCGACGAGTTAAAAAACGGTGATGCCCGTGCGGTCGCCAAGCACCTGGAGCGTGTGGACCGCGACCTGCACAAGGGGCGCGACCTGGCCCGGATGAAGTCTGACTCGTCGTTCCGAAAGAAAGTTCAGTCGCTGGTGGACGACCTTCGCAAACCGGGCGCCAACACCAAGGCGCTGACCGGGCGGATCGACGACGTTATGCGTCGCGGGCGTTTTGAGGCGGCAATCCTCGAGCGGATCGACGACGCCAGTCCGGCCCAGAGGGAGATACTACAGAGACTTATGAAGTCGGCTGAGTCGAACGGTAAGGCTTGGAAGGCAATCAGCAAGGCCGCCAAGAAGGTTCCAATGGGCGCAATTTTTGACGGGCTGATTATCAGTATGATGACATATTCCGCAGCAGACACCGCCAACAAGCGTAACATCGCCGATGCGTTGGCGAAGGCAATTCCCGATCTGGCGGGGCTAGCGCCGGGCCTGATGGTCGAAATAACCGACGCATGCCTGGAGGAGGCCAAGCTCACCGGTTTTGTAATGGCCGCCAACAACCAGAAGGCGATGGATCTGATCGCGGGTATATACACCGCCAGTGGGCGGGAGCAGGCGTTCGGGCGTACGGGCAAAAAGTACGATATGGGCAGCATCGACCAACTTGTCAGGACATACAGAACCCAGAGGAAGTTGGAAGCCTTCGTAAGGATCCGCGCACACCAGGCCTCCTCTCGCGACGCTGGAAGCGCCACGGGCCAGGCCGACGACAAAGTCGCAGAACAGATATACCAGAAGGCATTTCCATTTCTCTTACAGAAATGGAAGGCACAGCGAGCCAAGTACCGTCAAGAGTACGTTCTTCTGCTGAACAAGCTTCGAACCGCCCCGCTGGTGCTTGTCTACTCGCCCAACCCGGCGGTAATGCCCGCAGACGGCAAACCGCTGCTAGTGACGCTGACTGCGGTGTTCCCCGGAACGGACATGCCCAAAATTTATAAGCGGATGCGGGAGATTTTGAATATTCTGACCGTCAAGGGATCGTACATCACCACGGCGGTTAAGTTCAGCGCCAAGGGTAAACCCGGTCGAACGGATATGAGTATTCTGGTCGCGGCGCCCAAACCCGGAGAGTACAAAACCAGCGTCAAGATCCAGATGGAAGTCGGAGCCACGGAACTGGGCGACGCGGGAATCCGCAGACAACAAGCCAATCGCACTGCGGCCACCGAAATCACCGTCGTCCCGCCCAAAGGCGGAGGTTACGGAAGCTTCACCGGGAAGTTCGCGGGCAAGCAGAATCGCGGGACCATCAACTTTGTCATCAAAGGATCGCTGGTTACCGGTCAGGTTCGCGCCTACGATATCACCGCGACGCTCCGCGGAACCTACGACAGCAAGACCCGCACGGTTCGGGGAACGGCACGCGGAACCCAGCGAGTCGAAGGCCTGAGCAAACCTGTGACGATGGTGGCGCAGATTAAGGCGACTTACAACGGTGGGCAATTCACCGGGACCTACTCAGGGGTCAGCGGTGGAGCGAAGGAAACCGGCGCCTGGTCGGCCCGGGGAAAACTCTCAGACACCCCTCCGAAATAAGGTTCACCGTTATTTTTCCCAAGATACGCCGAGTTCCTTGAGGCGTTTTTGGGCGTCGTTTCGTCCTCCGCGTGCGGCTTGGATGTACCAGTGCACCGCCTTTGCGGGATCCTTTGGTAGACCGAATGCGCCCCGGTCATATCCGGCGCCCAGCAGGTACTGGGCCTCACTGTTGTCGGCGTTAGCGGCTTTGGTGAACCACGCTACCGCCTCGGACTGGTCTGCGTCCACTCCGGTCCCGTCCTGGAAGCACTTGCCAAGCAGCATCCAGGCCTTTGCGGTCTTTTCGGCCTGGAGGAAATGTTGCACCGCCTGGAACTGATCGCGTTTCAGCCCACCCAGACCATTCAGATAGCATTGCCCGAGAACACTGTGACTTTCGGAGTCGCCCATTCTCGCCCCGCGCCTGGCCCAGACGATCGCCGCGTCGATGTCGATCTTGCAGCCGACTCCCTCGTGCAACATCCACGCCAGCGTGCCTATCGCCTTGAGCACACCGCTCTCGGCAGCCTTAATCAAAAGGGGCATGACTATCGCCTGATCCTGCTTAACGCCACACTGGCCAGTGAAGGATAGAATTGCAAAATCGTACTGCGCTTCCGGATAGCCTGCCTTGGCGGCCGCCTCCAGGTACGCAGCGGATTGCGCAATGTCTTCCTTCAAACCGCATCTCCCTCCGGCATAGCATCCGAACAGTTCGTATATCGCCCGCTCATGTCCAGCCTTGGCTGACTCTCGATAGCACGCCAACGCCGCTGCGGGGTCTTCCTCCAGTCCGCCAAGTCCAAACTCCTGGCAGAACGCATAACCGAGCTTGCCCTCTGCTACGCCGAGCGACTTCAACTTCCGCAGCGCCGGGACGCACTTGTCCTTGAGTAGCTTCGCAGCGCGGACCTGCGCGTCGCCCGAACTGCCCAACGCCTCGTCAACCAAATAGTCCGTCGTCAATTCGATTGCACGCCGATGCCCCTGCCATGCCGCTAGTTCGTACCATCGCCTGGCCTCTGCGATCTGCGGATCGACACCCTTGCCAAAGTGATAGCAAACGCCTAAACGATACATAGCCCCAACGTGCCCATCCTCCGCCGCGCTGCGGTACATCACTAACACGCGGGCCAATATCTGCGAGCCTGCGTCACCGGCGTCATAGGCCTGTTCGATGGCCCGCGCAACGGTAAAGTCGGCGGACGCCGGTCGGGAAGTGGGAGCTTCCGCCCCGTAAGATTGACTGACACAACAGCACAGCACACTTACCGCTATCGCCCGGAGGTAACCTGTCATCATGATCTGCTCCCTGATATGGATCGCCCATCCGCCGCTAATATCGTCGGACCGGACCCGCTCGACACATATGCTAATACCAACACATGCCCTTCGTCAACCCCACGGATGGTGGAACTATCTTTCTTTGCTGACGCACGCCGACTGTCCGTTTTTCGTTGGGCAGGTCAACTGTATTAGCTAGTTTACAGGCGTGCGAACTGTAAACTAGCATCTCAACAGAAACGCAACGGCACGCCCATCTCGCCTTTGAACATAACCACATACACCACAACGGCTTACAATCAAGCCTCGTATCAAGATCACCATATCGACCTGTTGAGAACATGAGGTTTACAATTGAAATCTGTAAACCTTTTGTAAACATCGACGGTGTGTGAAATGCTAGCTGGCCAGGGTCAGAAGCTTAAACGCGGTTTCGGGGTCCAGAGCCCTTGAGGCGTCCAGTCCGTCGATCTCCATGATCACCACTTCGAGCACGCAGAAGACCTTGGCTCCGCCTCGCGGGCAGCCGGCGATTACCTGATCGCCCCTGCCGATGGCTGCATGGAGGTGGAGTTTGGGCGAGTCGTCGTCGCAGTCGCGGAAGATTGTCCCGACGCCGGCGATCTCGCGTGCGTCGTCGAACTCGGTGAAATTCGGTTCGATCGGGCCTGTTGGCGATTTTGGCCCTACAACAACCCGAGCGCTGCGGAGCCCGCCGATGATAATAACGGCGGCGGAACTTACGGACTCTTTTGCGGCGATCGATTCGATCTCCTGGTAGACGTCGTCGCCCTCGAACCCGCGTGCGACGATAACTCTTCCAATTTTGCCTACCTGGTAGTCCATATGTATGTGATCCTGTTGTTGGCGTAATCGGCTTGGGGGCGGCGTTTTGCGATGCCGATACGTTCGATAATTTCGGTGAAGATTCGGTCCGGTGTTGTGAAAATTTTGTAGAACTCTAACATCCGAGATAATATTTAGTTTTCATAGAGACGTATTTCCGCTATAGTACCGGACCGTAGTGCTGCCGGAATATGTATCGGTTTTTGGGCTTTTTTAGTCCAGTTTTTGAGCGTGCAAAGGGTTGCCATCCTCCCCTCGCAGGAGTCTGCGACGACGACGCGCCGAGACAAATCCGCGTTTTTACGGATTTTCGTGTTGACATGCGCCGTCATTGTGAGATAATACGCGGCTCGATTGCGGAATATTAGGAATACGGACAAGCAAAATGACTACTAAGACATACATGGCCAAGAACGGCGAGTTAACCCCCAAGTGGTTTGTTGTGGATCTTTCGGGCAAAGTGCTCGGACGCGCCGCGACCAAGATCGCCACAGTCCTGATGGGTAAGCATCGCCCCGAGTACACGCCCCACGTAGACACAGGCGATTACGTTATCGTGATCAACGCAGCCGATGTTCGCGTCACGGGCAACAACAAGCTCACCAACAAGGTTTACACGCGTTACACCGGGTATCCCAGCGGATTGAAGTCCGTTACGCTTGGCGACATGCTTGATACTTACCCCGAGCGAGTGATTTCTGAAGCGGTCAGGCGCATGTTGCCCAAGAACCGTTTGGGAACCGCGATGCTCAAGAAGCTCAAGGTTTTCCCCGGAAGCGAACACAATCATCAGGCCCAACAGCCCGAAGAAATGGAAATATAGGTTAGGACCCGTATAAATGGCGCCAGAAAACGATACAAAACCCACCGCTGAAATTAAGCTTGGTACTTCAGCAGATACCGAATCGCCCAAAGAAAGCGATGCACCGAAGACTTCCTTCTCCGTTCCGGTTCTTGAAGACGGCGTTCACTACATCTTCGGAACAGGGCGACGCAAAAAGGCTGTTGCTCGCGTTCGAATTCGTCCCGGAACAGGCAAGGTTCTCGTTAACAAACGCGAGTTCTCGACCTTTTTCGTGCACGAAAAGGACCGCACGTCGGCTTTGTCTCCGCTGAAAACCACTGGTATGACCACTAGCCTTGACGTATGGGTTAATGTACGCGGTGGTGGAAGCACCGGACAGGCCGACGCAGTTAAGCTTGGTCTGGCGCGAGCTATCGCCAAGGCGATTCCCGATGCAGAGCACACCCTGCGAGACGCCAACTTGATGACTCGCGACGCACGCATCAAAGAACGTAAGAAGTACGGACAGCGCGGTGCACGCAGACGCTTCCAGTTCTCCAAACGTTAATCAATACCGGACATTCACAACCAAGGCCCCGGTGCATTTGTACTGGGGCCTTGTTCATATAATGATAACATCGCCGAATATCCAAACATCTGGCGGAGCACAAAAATGGCACAGAGCGATCGAAAAGTAAAAGTTGTCCTCATCGGCGGGAGCGGATACGCGGGGTTTGAAGTAGTTCGCTGGTTGATCAGACACCCCAACGCCGAGTTGGTCGGAGTGTTCGGACCTCCCAACGAACTCGGAGCGATGGACAAGTTCTACCCGTTGCTGTCTTCGCAGACCGATCTGGTCCAGGAATTGTTCGATGCTGACAAAGTGGCTTCCATGGGCGCCGATCTGGCGATGCTGTGCGTTCCGCATAAAGTTGCGATGAGTTATGTACCGGCGCTACGGGCCGCAGGACTGAGAATTATCGACTGGTCGGCTGACTACAGGCTCTCCGACGCCGCAGTCTACGAAAAATGGTACGAACCCCACACCGACCCTGCCGGTCTGGCCGATGCTGTCTACGGGCTACCGGAATACTACCGATCGCAAATCGCAGACGCCTCGCTCGTAGCCAATCCGGGATGCTACCCCACATGCAGCATTATGGCGATCGCCCCACTGCTCAAAGCCGGGCTCATCAAACCAAACGGAATCGTCATAAACGCCATCAGCGGAGTCAGCGGCGCGGGACGAACCCCGAACCTTATGTTCCACTTCCCCGAACGGAACGAGAATTTCGAACCGTACGGTGTGGGCGTACATCGACACATGCCCGAAATTGAACAAGTCCTCAGCGACGTCTCCGATAATGAAACAACCGTCCTGTTCCAACCGCACCTCAGCCCGATGGACCGCGGAATGCTTTGCAGCATCTACGCAGATCCGGCGAGGGAAGCAACTGACCAGGAACTCACCGACGTATTGCAGGACGCATACGCGGCAGAACCGTTCGTCCGCGTTCGCACAAATGTAATACCGGCAAGCAAATACGTTTCGACGACAAACTTCTGCGACGTCGCGGTGCGTCAGGCCAAAGGCAAGATCATCCTGTTCAGCGCCCTGGACAATGTGATCAAGGGCGCATCGGGCCAGGCGATCCAAAATATGAATATAATGTTCGGACTTGACGAGACTGCGGG
Organism: Phycisphaerales bacterium; assembly: GCA_018645065.1. Classification (GTDB taxonomy): domain Bacteria; phylum Planctomycetota; class Phycisphaerae; order SM23-33; family SM23-33; genus BS750m-G57. Next base: position 1,527 of record JABGPF010000139.1, on the reverse strand, counting down.
CCTTTACTAACAATTCGATTCACTAATAATCTGAATCCGTCTTGACTACGTTAGGTCCTGCTGGTTACACTACGTCGATGGCAGGCTCGAACCCTTTTCGGGGTTCGCCTGAAACGCGATTTCCAGACGTGCCAGTGAAGCTTGCATATCGCTGTTGCGGCTGGGGGTGGTGTGATTTGTTGCAGTAACAATTTTGGCCCAAAAGGATCGTTCTTATGGTAGGCAAGAAACGGCGTCGCCTCGGCGAAATACTCGTGGACTGGGGAGTGTGCACTCCGGCAGCGGTTGATGAAGCTGTCGAAAACTCGCACGAGGAGGGCATCAAGATAGGCGAAGCGCTTATTGCTCTGGAACTGGCCAGCGAAGACGATGTTACTAAGGCGTTGGCGAATCAGTTTGATATGGAGTTCATCGATCTGGACCAGAACGTCGTTGTCCCGACTGAGCTGAACCTGATCGACGAGACGCTTATCAAGCGCCACCAGATCCTCCCGCTTGCGATGGAGGAAGGCCGCCTCAAAGTTCTCATCACCGATCCGCTGGACCTCGAAACCCTTGACATGCTGCGTTTCAGGCTCAACTGCGAGCTGAACACATGCCTGGCCAGCAAGTCGAAAATGCGTGAGTTCATCAGGCAGTACATCGGTTCCAGCCAAAGTATCGACAAAGCGCTCGAAGAGTTCGATGACGACTCAATGGCCGTCGACGGTGAAGAAGCCGAAGGCGCGGTCAGCGAAGAGTCGGCGCCGATTATCCGACTGGTGACGATGATCCTCTCAGAAGCGGTGAACACAAGAGCCTCTGATATACATATCGAACCGATGGCGAATCGCGTACGAGTGAGATACCGCACAGACGGTGTCTGCATCGTACGAGACGATATTCCCAAACGCACCCAGGGACCAGTGCTCAACCGAATCAAGATTATGGCGGGGATCGACCTTGCCGAAAGACGCCTCCCCCAAGACGGGCGAATCAAAATGCGAATCGCCGGAACCGATATCGATTTCCGCGTATCGGCGCTTCCGAGTTACCACGGTGAAAGCATGGTCCTGCGTATCCTCAGGCCCGAAAGCGTACGCATGGGTATCCCCGCACTGGGATTCGAGCAGCATGACTACGACCGTTTTCGCAAAATCATCAAGAAACCGAACGGCATTTTCCTGGTCACCGGACCTACCGGATCGGGCAAAACCACCACTCTGTACGCCGCGGTAAATGAACTGAACCGCCCTGACCGCAAAATCATCACCGCAGAAGACCCCGTGGAATACAATTTCCCGCGCGTCAACCAGGTTCAAGTCAACGATTCGATCGGTCTGACCTTTACATCCATCCTCCGATCCATGCTGCGACAGGCCCCAAATATCATCCTCATCGGTGAAATTCGAGACTTAGAGGTCGCAGAGATCGCTATACAAGCCGCACTCACTGGACACTTGGTCTTCAGCACGCTCCACACGAATGATGCGCCTTCTGCAATAACTCGTATGATTGACATGGGAGTCAAACCGTTCCTGGTCGCCA
>JABGPF010000138.1 GCA_018645065.1 Phycisphaerales bacterium | reverse complement strand
CCACCACGGACATTGTACTGAGGCTCTTTGCCCCTCCTCCTGACACCTGGACACCAAAAACCTTCGCGGCGCCCTGGCCGCCCGGTACGCCAAAAAACACTTTCTCCGATCCAAAGTCATAACCGCTCAGACCGCTCCAGTCCGCCCCGGTCGTTCGGGTCATCTGAACCGAGTAATAGACCGTTCCATTACCTCGAAACGCGCCGGCACGTTCGGTGTTCGGTGCGTCGTTTGTGCCTGGGCCCTCCAACACGCCGTTGTACTCGCGCTTGGCTGAGCTGCCATGAGTGATGAGCTGTCCAGCAACTACGCTGGGCGTTCCGCCGGTATTGTCCCAATCAGAGATGGTTGTCGTCATGACATCATTAAGATTGTCCCACCCAAACCCGGCGCCGCCGGTCTGTCCGGCAATCGTACCGGCGGTGTCGAACCCGTCGTGTCCGATCAGCGTAGCCGAAGCACACATGTTAATGCTAAGCAGAGTGACGACGGACAGAATAATCTTCGTTTTCATAACAACAGGCTCCTCAAAGGCAATATTCAGACGGTGTAATCTTCTTTCCTCAATTCTACATATGATACCACCCCACCCCGCTTTTGTCAAGCCACAATCGCCTCGCCGATATGTAATACACTGCATCAACAAGAGTTACCAAAACAAGAATGAGAGCAACCTGGTTATAGGCCGCCCCGTTTGGGTTTTCTTGATTGTTGCGGTTGCGGGTTTGCTTTATGCACGCCTTCTGCGTTTCAGTAGAGCAATTCCGCCGAGGGCAAGGAGGCTCATCGTGGCTGGTTCTGGTACGGGCGTGCCGTCTATTATCACGCCCATGAAGCGTGCGCGAGATGCGTCGGTGTCGTCGTTGGTGTAGTTCCAGGTGATCGTGTCATAGTCGTCGCCAGCGTCGGTAAAGTTGAAGCTCGTGATATACCCTTTGTTTCTGCCCCCGGGGTTTTCGCCATACGAGGCAGGTAGATCCGCCTGCCCGGAGCCGGTCATCGTCAGAGTAACGGTCGATGCGTCATCGAAAGTTCCATGGAAGAAATAAACCGTGCCCGAAACCAAGCCGGATATGTCGATAGTCCCGTCGATACCCTGAGCTCTGGCCCATGTGTCGCTGGTGAAGTTCGCCGCAGCGCCACCGGAGAAGTTGGTCCCCGGGTCGTTGGTCGTCCAGACGTCGGACCATGATAGATTACCGCCGTTTGTGGTGCTTGTGTTCGTGGCGGTGACTGCACTTATGAGCCCTGCTCCGCCGTCGACATAGGTTATCAGCGGGCGAGTGGGAGGAGCCACGTCTCCAGTACCGTTGAAAAACCGGTAGTCCAACACCGTACCGTCACCGAAATCGCCGGAATCTACGCCGTCGTCATAACCGGCCTTGCCCGGGAATACCGAAACATTAACAACGCTGTGATTGTCCGACACCTCAACCGAAGCATCAAACGCAATGACGGCCGCTGTGGCTGAAGCGGCTGGCAGCACGAGGGCTGCGATCGTCAGAACGGTGAGAGCCAATACGCACTTAGTTTTGTTTCTTATCCTCATGCTACTTACTCCGTTGTTACAGATTAAAAGTAACTGACCAGACCTGTCCGCCTACAGACGGGCTTTGCGTTATGCTCGATTGCGTCTGCGTTTCAGGATCGCCAGGCCGCCCAGGGCCAGGAGGCTCATCGTGGCCGGTTCGGGGACTACTGTGAAAGTGGCGGCTGTGGTGATCGGTGCGTGGGTGTTCTGGACCATCTGGTTTCCGTTGGACCAATAATGGTAGGTGTAATCAACTTCGTATGAAACGTCGTACGTTCCGGGCGTATTTCCTACGGCTGCGAGAAGGTCGATCGCGGGAGTTGTTTGATTGAAGCCGAAACTGCCCTTATCGCCCCCTGGGCCGAAATCTTCGGTCAGGAGGTAGGCGGTCGTCGAACCGTCAATTGTGAGCTTAAACGTGATCGAATCTGAAGCCCTGAGGAAATAGTTGTCATTGTTGGCGGCGCCCGGTCCGGCAGGAGGGGCATTTAGGGCTGTAAAATCATAGAAAAGCTCACCTATCGTAAGCGAATCGCCAATTCCCGGATTATACGAGCCCAGATCGACTCCGATAAGCGAGGGGTCGGCGGCGTCTGTCGGATCTTCATAGTCGACAGCCGCCCCACCGTTAGCGGCAACTGATATTCCGCTGCGATCAATTATATAAGATGCTTGTGCAGGCGCAGTTAACGCAAACGCAAAACTCAGCACGGCTAGACCGATTATAATACTCTTGAACATGTTCAACTCCTGTACTCTCGTTTAAAGATGGCCGCCGACAGCGCAGGCTCTGCGCACGACGACACCACATATTACCACAAAACCCGTTTTTTGACAAGAGTTAATATGGCGGCATGCATGATAATTTTATCATTTCAGCCTCAATCGAGAGCTATTCATCGACGATAATACCGACGATAATAACTCGCCCCCCCCTGGAATTACATACCGATCGGTATGCACAATTCCCCCCGAAAACGCCAACCCGACCCTAATCGACAGAAGCCGCTACACATCAACACCTTACGACAACCAAGACACGACACCAGCAAACCCCACCAACGAATGCACAACCAACCTTCGACACCGCGCGCGAACAACCGATATTACTCATATCCACTAATACTAATATCATCCAAAACACTACGATTATAGGGGTTTCCTCACACACATATCAACAAGGACGGTAATGATCGCATAGTACACAGACCGAGGCGAATAGAATAATTTAATAACTTACCATAACTTACGCCACGACCCGGTGATTACGCCATATAACTACAGGGTAAAACGCTAATCGGTCAGAATTGCCCGGGCCGGAGCCGCTTCGGTTGAGGTGATGTTCAGGGGCAGGCAGGTCAGGTTGTAGGCGCCCGGCGGCGGGGTTGAGAGGTCCAGGGATTCCACGATTACCACCCCGGCGGCAAGCAGCGTACGGTGGACCGCATCGCTCTGGTCGCCATGGCCGATGGACATGCGATCGATACCGATCAGCCTCACTCCCGCGTCGACGAGCCATTGGGCGGCAGGTTCGGTAAGGGCAGTTTCATGCGGTGAATCAGGGGTTTTTAGCAGGAGTCGCGTTACTGTCGGAGGTAGTCCCAGTGCGGTCAGGACAGCGGGCGTTATGGCGCCTGGTGTGGAGATTTCCGCCAGCCTGGCCGGGCCAATCAGTGCGTCCAGAGGGATCGAATCGGCGTCGGCTGCGTTGGGGAGAAAGTGCGACGGAGCGTCGATATGAGTGCCCGCATGGAGCGACATTGCGATCTGGCTGAGCGTGAAGTCGTCACCGGCAGCGACGTCCGAAATGCGGGTGATGCGAACTGGCGGGTCGCCCGGATAAACAGGCGTCAGCGGGCTCAGCGGAGTGGAAATATCGTAGATCATCTCTCTGTCGCGGGCAGGTCCACCTTGCACAGTTTTTGCACCGTCAGGGTCTTGCCTGTCAGGTAATCGGTGAACTCAACTCGAATTGTGATTTCACTGTTTGCCGGCGGGGTCGGCTTCCAGGGGCAGACGAACGTGTAATGATACGCCATGAACCCACCGGTGAACGACTTGGCGGTTTGCTCTGTGTTCCACTTGTACTCGCCGATGAGCGTTTTAGTCGGCGCCAAGGCCAGGTCGTACATCTGGATCGCCACTGAACCGGCGGACTTTATCGTATCGCCATTTGCGTCGATCGGGCGAAGGTAGACTTTGATTCCATCGTCACCGGGCTGAGCGTCGAGATCGGCCCCGCCGGTGTATTGGCCCAGCGTGAGCTTCGTGGGATAGTGCAGTTTCTTCAGGCGATCGGGGCCCAGGGCCATTAAAGTGTCGATGCGTTTCTGCTGTGCGGCGAGTTTCTTTTTGGCGTCTGCTGCGTCCTTTTTTGCGGTTTCGGCTTCACCGCGGGCGGCTTCCAGATCGGCGGTGAGTTGCTTAACCTGGTCGCCCTTTGCGAACGGATTCATATTCATCCCGTCGCAGCCGGTTAGTCCGGCGGCGACTATTACAGCCGAAATCACGATCAGCGTTCGGCGGATAATCATTGGAACTAGTCCTTTTTGTCGGTGTCCGGCATGTGTGCGAGGATCTTGTCGACGCATCCGTATTCGACGGCCTCTTCAGCGGACAACCACTTGTTGCGGTCGCAGTCGGCGTGCACCTGTTCTACGGTCTGGCCGCTGTGTTGTGCGAGAATTTCGTACAGTCGCTGCCGCAACCGGGTGATCTCGTTGGCTTCGATTTCGAGATCGGTAGCCACGCCTGTCATAACGCCCGAGATAAGCGGCTGATGGATCAGCACTCTGCTTGAGGGCAGGACGTATCGTTTACCGGCCGCCCCGCCAGCCAGGAGCACGGCGCCCATTGAGGCGGCCATTCCGGTGGCGTATGTGCAGATATTCGGTCTGACAAACTGCATGGTGTCGTATATCGCCAGGCCTGCGGATACCGACCCGCCTGGCGAGTTGATGTACATGTGTATGTCTGCGTGCGGGTCCTCGTTCGAGAGGAACAGCAGTTGCGCCATGACAACGTTTGCCATATAATCGTCCACACCGCCGCCGACGAATATGATTCTATCGGCCAGCAGGCGCGAGTAGATATCCATGCTTCGTTCGCCACGGCCTGTTTTTTCGATCACGAACGGGATGGTCGTATAAGAGATATTATTATCCACTGTAGTCACCGCTGTTTTCATCGCCTGTGCCCCGGCGCCGAAGCGCCGGGGCGGGCGAATTTATTTATCAGTATCTTTAAGGTTTTGAATGATCTCGTCCACTACACCGTATTGTACGGCTTCTTCCGCCGACATGTAGTAGTCGCGTTCGCAGTCTTTGCGAACTTCTTCTTCGCTGTGCCCGGTATGCTCGCCCAGCAGCTTGTTCAGCATGCCCTTTGCCCGGATGATTTCCTTGGCTTGGATCACGATATCGGACGCCTGCCCTGTGATGCCTCCCCACGGTTGGTGGATCATCACCTTGCTGTGAGGCAGTGCGTATCGTTTCCCGGGCGTCCCTGATGCGAGTATAATCGCCGCCCCGCTGGCGGCCTGGCCGACGCAGAGCGTCGACACTTCGCACTCAAGGAACTGTATGGTGTCGTAAATCGCCAGGGTGTCGTCGACCGACCCACCGGGCGAGTTAATGTATATAGCGATGGGTCTTTCGCGTGCCTTAGCCTGCAGTTCAAGCAGTCTCATAATGAGGCTGCCCGCTGTGTTGGGGTTTATTTCGCCCCATAGGAACACAATGCGTTCTTCGGCAAGTCGCTCTTCGAGAGTCATCTCGCGTCGAGCGGCATAGTCAGGATACCCCATCGCCTGCGGATCAGAGGGTCGGTTCATTATTATTCAGCTCCTACAGGGCGTTATTTCGAATCGTCCTGGGGTTATTCATCGTCAGTTTTGTCGTCGGACTTTTCAGCTGTTTTTTTTGCAGCCTTCTTAGCCGTCTTTTTAGCCGCTTTTTTGGCGGTTTTCTTTGCCGCTTTTTTCTCGGGCTTTTCTTCGGCGGCGGCTTTTGCGTCGGCGGCTTCTTCGGTTATCTCGGTAACTTCGGCGTCTGCGAGGATCTTATCCAGTGCGGCGTCTTCACGCATGGACGTGCGAACCTGTTCGAGCGAACCGTCGGCTTCGAGTTCCTGACGCATCTTTTCGGGGCGTCGCTGGTACTGTGCAGCCATCTGAGCGACCATCGCGTTGAGGTCGCCGTCGGTAATTTCGATTTCCATTTCGTCGGCGATTTTGCCAAGGACAAACTGGAGACGCAGTTCGCGTTCGGCCTGCTGTTCGGCTTCGGCCTTGATCACGGTCATGTTCTCTTCAAGCTGCTCGCGAGGCATGCCCGATCGGAGCAGTTCGACGTACTGACGCTGCAGAACGCTGTCTGTGTGACGCTTGGCGACGCCTTCGGGCAGATCAAACGTTGTGTTGTCCAACAGGTACTTCGAGGCCTGGGCTCGCATATCGCGGGCCACTTCGCCCTCGATGCGTTCTGACATGCGTTCCTTGACGAAGTCGCGGAGTTCATCGATGGCCTCAAAACCGAGCCCCTTGGCGAATTCGGCGTTTGCTTCGGGCAGGACTTTCGATGTGAGGCTCTTGATGGTGACTTCGACGGTGGCTGACTTGCCTCTCCAGTCTTCATTGGGATGGGCTTCAGGAACGGTGACTTCCAGCGTAGCCGAATCGCCAACGCTCTTACCGGACAGTGCTCCGCCGAGATCGACCAGGGGCAGGCCTTCGACCTGACCAGGCGCGACTCGAAGTGCGATTCCGTCACGCTTGACCTCATCGCAACCTTCAACAGCGATTTTGGCGCCGGCCACAAGGTTGTCGCCATCTGCGGCGGGACCTTCTGAAGGCTCGAACGTCGCACGCGTACCGCGGAGTTCATCGACATATTCGTCGATCCGTTCTTCGCTGACTTCGACCAGGCGTTTATCAACCGCAACGCCCTTGAGGCTGGGCAGATCGAATTCCGGAGCGATTTCAACTTCGAACGAGTAAGTCATGTCGCCGGTATCGGGCAGCTCGATATCGTCGAGTTCGAGATCCGGTTCGCCGAGCACTTTCAGCTCGGTCTTATCGATAGCGTGTCCGAGCGACTGTCCGATAACTGCGTTTCGCACATCACCGTCAACTTCCTTACCGAATCGTTTTTCGATAAGTCGTCGCGGCGCGTGTCCGATACGGAAACCGGGCACCTGGGCCGTTCCGCCCAATTCACCGTACATTTCATTACGTTTGGCGTCGATGGTTGCCTGGGGAATCGTTACGGTTACTTTCTTCCGCAGTTTCCCGGCGTCTTCGACATCGATGGTGTTTTCTTCCATCAGGTTATCTTCGGTTTCTTCAGCGGCGGCTTCAACTGCTGCTTCCACTGTTTCTTCCACTGTTTCTTCGATTTGATCTTCGATTTGTTCGTCGGTATTTTCTACGTTTTGGTCTTCGGACATCATGATAAAGCTCCGGTTTTGGGGCCCGGCGGCCAGACGCATCAACAAGACGCATCCCCGGCCAGGCCAAACTAAATCAACCGCTCCGGGAGTGTGTAGATGCACATCTCCCACGTCGGTCGAACGAGTAACTGTACGCAAACCGCCGCTCATAGTCAAGAATAACAACGCAACCGCAACAATATATGCATCTAAAAATACCGGCCTGCGGGTAGTTTTTAAAATTGAGGGTGAGCCGAAAATACAAAAGGACCGCCGCCAGGGTTGGAATCGCCTGAATCAAAAAACGGAGTTTCCGGGTTTCATCTTGACTATATCGAGTTCTTATGGTATAAGTCGGATAAATCTGGGCTATGGCGTGCAACGAAGGGAACGTTCGAAGGCCTGAGCCGGCCTCAACTAGTATCGACGTTCGCATCAATTGTCGCCTTCTTTGCAACTCACCTCAGCCCCCATAGAAAAGAGGAGCATCATATGAAGACTCGAACCCTTGTATTATTCTGTACGGTTATCGCATGCCTGCTTTCAGCCGGTTCAGCCTCAGCAGGATGGACCGAAGTGCCCGTTCTGGTGAACGTGCAAAAAGGCGTAACCCCGGCGCCCACCGACGCCGAGATCGCCGCAATGGTCGCCGAGGCCAATAAACTCCTGAAGCAGGCGGAGATAAAACTCATGTTCGACAAGAACAAGAGCATCAAACGCGATTTCGTGACTCCCGGCCACGCCAACGGAGGCGACAATAAGATCGATGCCGACGAAGACGAGAAGCTGGATCCGGCCGGCGTTACGGAGCTCGAAAAGCACACTGGCGAAAAAGGCGAGGGCACGAAGATCGTAATCACCAACGAAATTCACGGTGACCCGAACACGCTCGGTTTGGCGATGCACGATCCGAAGTCGCCTGTGATCTACGTCAAGTGGCCTCAGACTGCGGTCAAGGGCGGGAACACAACCGCCCACGAGTTCGGACACGTTTATACGCTGGGCAAGAACCATCTGGTCGACGACAAGAACACCTCCGACCCGTCCGACGACGACAGGGCCGACGATAATTCACACGCCAGCCCGTCAGGCAATCTTATGCACGCGACGGAGAACGGTACAAAGCTGACTGAAGACCAGATCAAAGAGCTCCAAAAGGGAGTCAAAGGCCACGGACACGCGGTGACTTGGCTGGACAGGGCGTGGCGTTGGACCAAACGGCAGTTCGACTCGCAGACTGTGGCGCCGACGATACTCTCCAGCGGACTCATGTTGGGCTCGGAACTTCCCGACCCCGCCGCACTTTCAATGCACACAAGTTTCGGTGGTGGAACCGAAGTCGGTGAATCAATGGCAATTGCGATGGGTATGGACACCGACAACAACCCGCTTACCGGACGTACTCTCACACGCCCTGACGGAAGCGTCATGGAGGGCGTAGACCGCACGCTCCTGATCAACATAGAAGGCGACCCGGATCTCGGTGGAATTGTGGAAGCCTCGCTGCTGGACGAGATTGGCGCAGAGATCAGGCCGATGACCGTTGAATTCGAACACATCCTGAAGATGGTGGACAACGATACTACCCCCGACGACACGTACCGCGCGTACGATCAGGTTCGCGTAGAATTTGACCAGGACGAGTTACTCGCCCTGAATGTCGCTTCACCGGACATACCCGTTGAATTCTTCTCCTACGATGGCGCTGGCGACCCGGCGTTCGCTTCAGATCCGCTGCTGGTGAACCTGGTGGATCCGATACTGCCCGGTCCGGCAGTATTCCTGAGCGATGAAGAGGCCCAGCCCGGTGACTTGATTACACTGGACGGGATTGAATTCTTCCCCGACGCAACCGACATCTTAATCCAGTTCGATGACGCAGACGCCGGTATGGTCCCCCAGGCCGGTCCGCAGGGCGCGTTCAACGGAATGTTCCAAGTGCCCCCTGACGCGGAAAACGGAATGTACTTCATTACCGCCAGCACAATGGACCCAATCGGCGGTGAGCAAATGCAATACGCCTTCGCAATGCTGCAAGTAACGCCCGAACCGGGCACAATGATACTTCTGTCCGCAGGAGCCCTAGCCGTTCTTCGCAAGCGGAGATTAAACAGGTAACTGCGGCGGATCACGCCCCATAGAAAACAGCAAGCAAACGAACCCGGCGATATAATCGCACCGGTAAACACCGGCCTGATGGAAGGACACACCCGCCCTTTCATCAGGCCGAACGTTTGCCCATCGCCCTACCATCCGCCCCCGCCACCGCCGCCGCCTCCACCGCCGGACGATCCGCCTCCACCGCTTCCGCTGCTGGAGGCCGACGACATCGCGCCGGAAAATCCGCTGCTGAATGAAGATGCGAACGAACTTGCACATCCGCCTGCGAGTCCCGCACCGGAATACCAGGCGCCATGCATCCCTCCGCCATGCATATCCATATCGAACAAATGATCAAACTGCTCGGCCCACTGTTTCTCGACGCCAAGTGCAATGGCGTAGGGAAGATACTCTTCAAACATTTCGAGCGTTTTCATCGGAGCCGACTCCTGCATCTCGGAGCCTTCGGCAATGCTGAGGTACATCTTAAAGCCCTCGATTTCGTCCATGAGCCTCCTGCCTTCAACTGTCGGCTGCTTCAACCAGAACCAGAACTTAAGGTTGATCAAGCCGATCACGATCGCGATCAGCACCAACCAAACCGTACCAACCACCGCAAGCATGCAAATCGCCGCTATTTCAGCAACCAGAAACGGCAGCGTGAAAAGTGTGAAAAAGATCGCCCCGGCGACCCCGCCCAACCAGTGAAAGCCTTTCTTGGACGACAAGCCTTTCCACAGCGATGACACCGATTTCAGCATCGCAATTGCGCCGAAGGTCCAAGCTGTCAACCAGACGCAAAGGAACACCACCTCAAACCTTAGATCCAACAACGCCGAACCGGCGAAGATCAATCCGGTCAAAACCAGGCCAGCGATAAACCATGGCGTATTGTTCCGGAAAAACGGTTTCATGTACTCCCGCTTCAACGTTTTTTTCACCGCCTGGCGAGTATCCTTAAGGTTCGCGTGATTCTTTTGCTTCAACTCCAGCGTCTTGCCCTTACCGGAAAAAAGTTCGCGCCTCGCATCGGCCTCTTCAGGGCAAAGTGTGCGGGAAGAAGCGCCTTTCTTCCTTTTTTGCAGCGTGTACCCGTGATCTTCTTCAAGTATCCGAATACGCCCTTTCACCGCCATACTCACTATCGCCGCAATCACGCACTTGGTGTCGAAGGTCATTCTATGGAGGAATCCCGCTCCGGCGGCCGAGACGCCCTCGGGCGGTTCGAATCGCGGAATGATAATTTCGCCCTTGGGATCTCGTCCCACCCGATACCACGCCAGAATATAATAGCCCAGCAGAATCAACATTCCGACCAGCATCCCAGCCAGCATCTTGTTGTCGTCCAGAACGCTGGCCCACTTCTCGGCGTTGGTGGGTTCGGAGACCACATTTTTGGCAAACGGAACTACGATCGAGATATTCTCACCGGCGAGAAAACCGCGGGTCGTCACGAAGTAAGACAACCGCTTGCCTGCGACCTGTCCGCATTTGTAGTCCTTGCCCTTGGCGCCCCCTAAACCCGTGTACGCCTCCAGCGGTCCAGACGGCAGAGCTGAGCCCGGCAGGCGCACCACCGCTTCTACTTTTCGGATCGGGAACCGCCACTCCGTACCGTTAACGTCCCAGTACAACTCGTCGTGATCTTCAAAGTAGCGAATTTGCTTCGTTGTTTTGTATTTGAGCGTGTACGTGTAAACACCGGTTTTCAGCATCACGTCTTCCTTGCCGATGTAAACGCGAGTGTAGTTCGGTTGGCGATCCAAATGATATGGTTCGCCCCTTCCGCCTCGCTGAACGCTGAGAACCTTGAACCCGTTGCGATGGTTGTACCAGATCGACGGTTTGCGCGTCGGGAAGTCGCGATAGATTCCGCGTTTGATGTCTTTCCCCTCAGCCCGGACGGTGATAGTCTCGGTCACCGTCAGGGTCGTATCTGCGTTCACCACAATGTCGCTGCGGAACAGGAGTATCTCTTCTTTGGCGTAGGCGGCGTTTCCACCGGCCAGCAGCACCGCCGAAAGCACAAACAACATTAAAACACGGCGTATCATAATTTAACCTCGGGGTTTGCACGCTCTGTGGCGGTTTCGATTTCAAAGAACTCTTCGGACTGGAATCCAAAGATCGCAGCCACCAGCACCGACGGGAAGCTTTGGGCTCGGATATTGTAATTTCGCGTTGCGCCGTTGTAGTAGCGGCGTGAATATTGAATTTGCGACTCTATCTCGGTCAGTTCCTTCTGCAACTCCAGAAAGTTGTTATTCGCCCGCAGCTCCGGATAGCTTTCGACTAGTGCGAAGAGATGTTTGAGTTGATCGGTAAGAGCATTTTCGTTTTCATTTCGCTGGCGTAGTGTTTCGCTTTGTCCGGCTTGGGTGCGAATTTCGGCGATCCTCTCAAGCGTGAACTTCTCGTAGTTGGCGTAGCCCTTAACGCATTCGATGAGATTAGGCGCCAGGCTGCTGCGCCGTTTGAGCTGCACATCGATCCCGCTCCAAGCCTCCCGCAGCAACGTCCGATCACGCACGAGCCGGTTGAATGAGTAAATAACCCATCCCACCAATCCGATACCCAACGCACTCCACAAAATTTCCGAAAAGCCCATAACAGTTTCCCTTTATTGGCTTTCGGGCACACTTCCCAATCACCGCATCCGATTGTATCTAAAACGCTGGCGGTGGCAAGGCTCGGCATGATGGCGCGGGCGGATGTGGGTTTTCCGGCTGGTTACTCGTCGGCGACGAATAATTGGCCCAGTTTCATGATCGGGGCGATCATGTCACTCGTGGCTTTGAATGGCGCTGTCGTTGACTCGGCAGTGCGAACTTTTACGTCAGGCCATTTCGGGCCAGCCAGTTTCATCGCCGACTTCCTGCCGTAACGAATATTCCGCACCTGAAAAAGGTTCGACTGTATCCCTGTAAGGACATTGGCGTCTCCGAAGTGCAATTCAGCCTCAGAGGTTTCGGGAGTGTCCATATCAAAATAGGTTATTTTCAGCACAGTTGTCTTGCCCTCACGAACAAAACCCGACGGTATCCGCCCGGCCCGCTGAGACTCCGCGCACAAGTACTCCAGGAGGCCCGCCTTAGTGGTAAGATACGGGGAATCCCAGGCTTTCTGGCTGGCGGCCATACCCTCCTTGAGAGAACCGGCGACATAGAACCCGAAACTGGTCTCAAATCCGCCGTCGAGATTGCGAGCGATACCGAAGGTGGCAACCGGAGTCATGTGGAATTTCGGGTACAGCACAATCTCCTTGGAACCCTCCGAATACATGCGCACGCCCTCAGGAGCGGAGCGATAGGCCATTATAATTGTATCTTTTCGGTACAGCACGACTTCGACCGTCTCATCGGCACTCACCAGTCCAAAATATGCACGATACGGCGTTTTGGATTTGCCCAGCGTAGTCAGCAGTTCCAACTCGACGACCTCGGCTTCGGCGCGAAACTTTTTCGAGCAGGCCAGCAGCAAGTCCGCACTGGCCAGCATGTTCGCTCCATAACCCTCGACGCAGGCGGCAAGTTTCGCCGAAGTTTTCCGCCATGGACTTTTCGGATCGAACTTCTGGGCCTCCGCCAACGCCTTCAGGGCCTCGGGGCGTTTGTCCAACGCCAGCAGGCACCTGCCCTTCCAGTACAATATCTGCGGATCGAGCTGACTGTCCCTGAGCGTCCTGATAGCTTCCAGGGCCTTGGCGAAACGTTCTGCGCTGATGTCAAGATGGACGGCAATTCGTATGATCCTCGGGTCGCCTCGCTGGTCATTGTCCAACTGGCGCATGTAATATTCAATGATCTTCGGGATACCGTGCTCGGTGATCATTTCATTGAGTTTTAGTATGCGTTCGATGGTCGCAAGCTTGGGTAGCAGGTGGATATCGAGTTCCTTGTTATCCTCGTCGTCTGCGTCTTTCCGGAGTTTTTTTGCGATCTTGTTTGCAAATTCGGCGTCTCCGGCCTGGCGGGCGACGAGCATGCATTTCAGTGCGAATCTGCCAGTTAAAAACTTTGGTCCGAACTTCTCGGCTCCGCGTTTGACCGCCGCCGAAAAATCACCGGCGCCCTTTTTAGACATATTCGGGAACCGCGTGGTGAGCGCCCCTTCGAGAAACTTCTTGTACTCGGCGTTGTCGGTAAAACTCTTAAACAGATACTTACCGTACAAACTGTCGCCATAGTTGATTAGCAAAGGAAGCCTGCATGCCCCAGCCAGGTCGGATTTCCCCGCCAAACTCGCCAGCATGTAAACATCGAACAGCAACCGCGGCGCCGCCGGAGATTGGGGATTACTCTGAACGAACGAGACAGCATCGTTCATGAACATCTCAAGGCGCGGCGGGTTTGTGTAATTCTCCAGAAGCGGGAAGGTTATCGGCTTCGCAGGCCCAGCGCCAAGGCACGGCGTGCAAAGCACCAACACCGACAGAAGCGTGCAAACTGCGTATTTCATAGAATATCTCCCAACCCATCGACAATCATTGTAACGCAGGCCCGGCGGCGGGCAAGGCGAATCTGAATTCGACCGGTTGCATTATTGGGCTGAAAGTATTCGCTGATTCTGGTATACTTATCTGGCGTCGGCGGATTGGCCTTTATTCACACATTGACCTTCAAGCTTTTCAACCCCTAACGACCAGCACGGACTATACATTGACCACGCAGCATAATTACTTTGAAATCACGCGCGACAAAGCTCGCGAAGTACTCGCCGATGCAGGCCACAAAGCCTTTCGCGCAAAACAACTGGCCGACTGGGTGTACAACAAGGGCGTGACCGATCCAACCGTCATGAGCAACCTCCCTGCCGCGGTTACAGATGAATTCTCATTCCTGACATCATCCGTCGCACAACAAGCCGACAGCAGCGACGGGACCACAAAACTCCTGCTGAACCTCTCAGATAACTGTCAGATCGAGACCGTGCTGATCCCCTCGGAAAAACGCGCCACCGCGTGCGTGTCAACCCAGGCCGGGTGCGCTATCGGATGCAAATTCTGCGCTTCAGGGCTCGGTGGTCTGCAGCGAAACATATCGACCGGCGAGATCCTGCAACAACTGATCCATCTGCGCCAGACCACCGGTACGGCTCCGACAAACGTGGTGTTCATGGGCATGGGCGAACCGCTGGCGAACTACGAAGCCTCAATCGCGGCTATTCGTGCGATAATCGACCCGGACCGTTTCGGAATATCAGCCCGTCGCGTGACATTATCCACCATCGGGATTCCGTCGGCGATCAGACGATTGGCCACTGAGGATTTGCCTATAACGCTGGCGATAAGTCTTCACGCACCGAGCGACGAATTGCGTCGTGAGATTATCCCGTCGGCGGCGAAGCATTCGATAGATCAGATACTCCAAGCCGCAGGTGAGTTCTACGAAGCCCGCAAGCGTGAGGTGACCCTGGAGTACATTCTGCTGGAAGGCGTAAACGACGCCGAACACCACGCCAGGAATCTGAGTCGCCTTGCCGGTCGCCTGAGATGCAACGTGAACCTGATCCGCTACAACCCCGTAGAGTCGCTCCCATTCGCCCCGTCGACCAGAGGCGCAACCGAGGCGTTCATAAACACGCTCCGCGAAACCGGAACCAACGCCACCCTCCGCACCGCGCGCGGAACCGACATCGCAGCGGCATGCGGACAACTAAAAGGTCGTAACAGCAGGTTCTAGGTGCTAGGTCTCACATGACAACACATCGTTAGCGCTTTTAAGTGC
>JABGPF010000137.1:6397-14786 GCA_018645065.1 Phycisphaerales bacterium | reverse complement strand
ATCCCAGCGGGTCGCCTGAACCCCGCCATGATCTTGCCTCGCACACTTTGCCCTGTCTCTTCAGGACGTACGCTTGTGTCACACTGACCGGTCGTCTATCATTAGCGTTAGTCTGGAGTTCGGCGAATACCAATAACTGCAAGGGTAAAACAAATAATGGACGTTCCACACCTTATAGGCTTGCTCCAAATCCATCGACTTGAAGACCTGTGCGACGAGCATATCGCTGAAATCCGCGATCGACTCGAAAGCAGCTTCGAACTTCGGGAGGCTCTGGAGGCGGCGTTGCCCGAAGATACGTCAGAAACGCCCGAAAGTTTCAAGGAAACAATTGCGGTCCTGCAGAGCCTCAACGAAGCAAAACCCAAGCGCCGCATAAAATTAATCGCAGCAATTGCGTTTGTCGCTATCGCGGCGATTATCGCGTTCATCGCCAACAGGCCCAACACCACCGAGCCAACACCACCGAAACCCGCAACCACCCAACCGGCCACGAGCCCCACCACGAAACCGACGCCAACTACACGCCCAAAAAAAATCGAACCGGTTGACCCGATCAAGCAAGTAACCGGAACACCAATGACCCAACCGTCGGAGATCGCAATACTGCCGGCGACTTTCCCGATGAAATGGGACGACTACGCACTGGCGGGAACGGGCTACGAATCAGACTGGCGAAAGCACATCCCCACACTCTTAAGGCCGGAAAAAGGAGCAAGGACGCCCAAGCTCTCCAATGACCGGAAGTATGTCGAACTGAACGGTTCGTACCGACTCGGAGCCCTGCCGGCCCGCGGACGACTGCTCCGCCTGGCGGTAAGACAAGGGAAACGCTGCGATCTGGAATTCTGGAACGCCAATAATAAAGTGCTGATCACTATCGATCGCAACAAGGCTCTGATCACCATGACGAGCATCGCCCGCAAAGACTTCAAATCGCCGCCGAAGGTCATAGACTCCGCCGACGATCACTACCGCTGGCAGAGCCGGAAATGCTACGGAGTGGATATCAGACACCAGGACGGGCGAATGATGGTCTGCCTGGGCGAAGTCCCCATGCTCAGCGTCGCAATGGCCAAACCGCCCACCCAGGGAAAACTGGACTGCTCATCGCTGTCGCTATACATCGCTGAAAGCAGAGTCGTGGGACCGCTGGCGCTGCCGGCAAACAAGGTCATCCAACCCTCGATAACCAAAACCAACGCAGCCGAATTCAAATGGACCCTCGACCCAGGCGACAAAAAACCCGAGGAAGTCGAACTCGCGATCGACAAGAACGTGGGAAAAGTAACTCTGATCAGCAAGATCGACCACATCCACGCAAGAGCAGGGATGGATCTGCCCGTCTCAGATCTCGCTGGCGTTGAACTGACCGTGCACGTAACGCAATTCCATCCGTCAACGGTTATCGTCACGAGATCCGCGATGGGAAACGCCGACTTCAGATTTGAACCGCACGATGACGGATATATCATTTATACCGGCAACCGCACGCAAAAAGCCGCCGCCATCGCACGCGGAGAGATCGTCGGGAAAGAATTCTGGGTGAAAATCCACGCAGCAGGCGATTCCTGGGGAATGTGGATCAGCCCGGACTCAAAACGATGGTGGAGAAAAATCAGCCAACAGAACGCCAACAAGATGGATAATCTGATGTTCGGGTTTGAACTCCCAACAGCCAAAGTCAAAAACAAGGGTCCGAGACAAACCACTATCGGCGATATCACCGTACGAAAATTCGATGCGTTCGCGAAACTCGCAGACCCGAAACTCGTCGAACAGACCGCAAAAGCACTCGACAAAAAACTGCTGGGAACCTACTCAAAACCCGCAATACTGGCTGCACTTTCCAAGTCGACAGGGCAAGATGAGTCGAATCGTCAATGGGCAATGGCCTACAACACCATTCTGGCCGCAAGCGCCATGCACTGGCGATCACGTTGCGAAGCAATGGGCGACCTGTTCGATGATGCAATCGCGGTAAGCAGCCCCGCCGATACGCCAAAAATCCTGTCAGCTATTATCGAACTGTCGGAACTCTGTTGGCAAAACAGCGATATGGGAATCGTCCAGCAAAAGGCGTTTGAAACACTGGCCAGACATTGCATGGAGACGGGAAACCAACAGGCCGTCGAGCATATCCTAAACGCCTCGTACCTGTCACCGGCCGGACGCATAAGGCCCATGGTCATAGCGCCGGAACTGCTGAGACTTCACCTGCAAAACCTCATCGCAAACGGTGACTGGAAAGCAGTGCGCCGAGAAGCGATGCGAGCACTATACCACGCAGGAAGCACAAACTCATGGGAGGACAGGCATATACTCCCATTCACGCTCTGGGCGATATCTGAAGCCAACTTGCACCTTGCCAACAAGGCAGCGGGCCAACCCGCGGCGAGTTCTACAGGATGGAGACATACGCTGGTGGTGAACGACGACCGCGAAATGATCAACATGCTCGGTGAGTTCCTGTTCCTGGTCAAAAACAAAAACTACCAGGAGGCGTGTAAGGTTATCACAGGCAAAACGCTTAGCGACGACCTGATCTCGCTCGGCGACGAGGACAACCTGCTCCAGTCCAGCCATTTCAGAGTCAGAGAAGTCATCCGCACAACACCGCAATTGAGAGAAGTGCTGAACCGCGACTACAGTGAAATCGGAATGATCCGCCTAAGCCGAGCCACCAGACAAAACGACCTGAACGCACTGACCTCGCTTGCCGTGCAGTTCTACGGAACTGAACCGGGGTTTGGGGCGATACACGTACTGGCTGATCGCGACCTGTCGAACGGAAACTTCTGGAGCGCAGCTGATCGCTATCAACTGCTGTCGAACGAGCAGGGCTACAAAAAACGATACGAAGCAAGCGCCAAACTGCGTCTGGCTGCGGCGATGCGGGGACAACTTGTCGGTAAGCCCGCCGACAAGCCGGTCGAACTGTCCGGCGGGACATTCTCCGCCCAGGAATTCGAGCAGATGGTGACTCGAATGGCCGCCGCCCGAAAACCCAAACCATCCACCGCGGCAAGCAAAGTTCAACTCGGACCGGAACCCCGCGGTAAGACCGCAAAAGTAACTTATCTGGCAAAGGTTCCAGGCGAGAAAACAAACCCACACCATGCGGTTGGCAGGCGTGCCACATTCGCAGCCGACAATGAACGCCTGATAATCTCGCTGGCGGACAAAGTTTGCGCCATCGACAGTAACTCGCGGAAAATCGCCCGGTTCCACCAGCCCGATCGCAAACAACGAGATCGACGAAAACGGAAACGCGACGGCAAATACGTAATATCGCTCGCCGCTCGACCATTGCGAATTGGCGACAAGCTGTTCATTCGCTACGCCACCCCGGGACACCCTCTTACATGCATCGACATCAAAACTGGGAAACTCCTCTGGTCCAAACAATATGACGACTACACATTGTCCGATCCGATCTCGACTGGCGCATGGGTATCGGTAATTACCGCCTCCACCGACACCACATCAGCCGCCCTGCAACTGCACCGCGTATCACCGGAAACGGGCGAATCGTCCCTCGCGACCCGGCTTGTGCGAAGCCGCGACCTCCTGCCGACAGTAGGCAGACCGGTGATCGTAGGCGACTCGATCCTCTTCCGCGCCGAGGGATGCCTGATAAACTGCAGCCTGCGCGGAACCGTCCGCTGGGCCAAACGCCTTCCGTTCGTACCACGCAAGGCCCTTCCGGACCTGCACGAAGATATCGCAATGGACGATATGATCGTGCAAAACGAAAACGTAATCTTCTCGCTTCCCGGCTGCCCTTACATCATGTGCGTGTCGGCGAAAACGGGGGAAACGATCTGGTCGTTCATGACAAAATCGTCAGTCCAGATTCTCGGGCTGCACGCCAAACACGTCATCGTTGCCGAACCGGACAGAATATGCGGCCTGGACCCCGATACCGGACAACCGCGTTGGAGCCGACGCCACAACGAAAAAATCGCCTCGGTATTCCCCGCCGCCAAAGACACACTTATCCGCGTTGTCCTCGACAGACCCCTGAACAGCAAGGACACATCACCAAGCAGGCGATACGTCCAATGGATATCCGCCAAAGACGGAACCGCGATAAAGAAAATCCTGATCACCGGCGACTCATCGCTCTACAACCCGATCCAAATATACAGCAACGGTAAGCGGATATTCGGCCTGGCCGCAGAAAAACCGAGCGACCAGGACCTACCCAAAATCTTCATGATTGAGATAGGCAACTAACCCGGACTTAACGCAATTTTTTAAAAACAAAAACGCCGCGAGAACATTTGCTCTCGCGGCGTTTTCTATAAATGAATGAATTTAAACGGCGTTTTGCATTTCGCCTCAGACTACCAAAGGCTTCGGGTTACCGCGCGCTGTTGGAGATAGTCAGCGAGTACCTCGGCCATCGGGCGTGAAGTGTCGACCAGCAACAGCTCGCAACCGTTGGCTTCGCAGATCCCGGCCAGGCGATCATTGAAGTCATCGAAAACTTCCAGGTACGCTTCGCGGATATCCTCGGGCCTGGTGAGGAACTGTTCATCATTTTCCAGACCGACAAACCGCACCGTCCCCGGGAGATTGAACGTAATCTCGTCGCTATGGAGCACCTGCATCAGCACCACTTCGTGCTTGTCGTATCGCAGGCGTTGGAGGGCTTGTTCCAGGTCTTCCAGATCGACAAAGAAGTCGCTGAATATCACGACAACACCTCGCCTGCCAGCCCGGTTGGCCAGGTCCAGCAACGGGGCGCCGATAGACGTTTTCTCGACCGGTTCGACCTCATCAAGCACATCGGTCATCTTGAGAATCTGCGCGAGATTTGTCGACGGGCTCAGTGCATGACGCTCGGCGGTGTCAAACGTGGCGAAGCCCACCTTGTCGGACTGTTCTACTATCAGATACCCTAACGTCACCGCCATCCGCGATGCGTACAGGAGCTTCTGCTGAGCCTCCTGCCCGTAGCGCATAGACGCCGAGATATCCAGCATCAGATGGCAAACCAGGTTGGTCTCCATCTCGTACTGCTTAATGTAGAACTTGTCGTGCCGAAAATACGCTTTCCAGTCCAGATGCCTGATATCGTCGCCGGCTACGTAGTCTCTGTGACCTGCGAATTCGACGGCAAAACCGTGGAACGGAGACTTATGCGCTCCGGCCAGCGTGCCTTCAACGAGCTCGCGAGGCATGAAGTCCATGTGCGCCAGACGCCCCAGAACCTCGGGCTGGATGTATTTACTTAGAACAGATTTGGCCATGGGTTATGCCTTTGGGGTTTCGTATACAGCGTCAGCGGGAACTGCTTCCAGCAGCATCTCGATGAGCTTTTCGCTGTTGATATTGGCCGCCATC
Source organism: Phycisphaerales bacterium (assembly GCA_018645065.1). Taxonomy (GTDB): domain Bacteria; phylum Planctomycetota; class Phycisphaerae; order SM23-33; family SM23-33; genus BS750m-G57. Next base: position 9,434 of record JABGPF010000137.1, on the reverse strand, counting down.
GCAGCGTAGTTAGGTCGCATGCGGTGCCTGAGCGCCGGTGCGATAATCGCCTGGACGTCTTCAACCGAAGCGTGGAATCGTCCCTGCATAAGCGCGCGTGCCTTTGCCGCGGCGATAAGCGTGAGCACACCGCGAGGACCGGCGCCCCAGTTAACCCATTTGTTAACGAAGTCAGGCGCTTCGGGCGTTCCGGGGCGGGTGGCTCGCACCAATGCCCAGGAGTATCCGACAACCTGATCGCATGCGGGCATGCGCAGGACCATTTGCTGTGCGGCTACGATTTCTTCGGCCGTTAGCACCGGCTCGATTTTCGGTAGCGAACCGGAAGTGACGCGTCGTGCGATTTCCCATTCCTCGGCGCCTGTGGGATACCCTACCTTGATGTACAGAAGGAAGCGGTCAAGCTGGGCCTCGGGCAGCGGATAGGTGCCTTCCTGCTCCAGGGGGTTCTGGGTGGCCAGAACGAAGAACGGATCGGGCAGTTTGTAGTCTTTTGTGCCCGCTGAGATCATTCGCTCCTGCATGGCTTCGAGCATGGATGCCTGCGTTTTGGGAGGCGTTCGGTTGATTTCGTCGCCAAGGATAATATTGGCGAAGATCGGACCGCGAACAAACTCGTACTTGCGTTCCCGCGTTACGGGGTCTTCCTGCAGCACATCGGTGCCTGTGATGTCCGAGGGCATCATGTCAGGCGTAAACTGGATGCGGTGGAAGGACAAGTTCAGCCCGTCGGCCAGCGTGTGAACCATCAGGGTCTTGGCGATTCCCGGTACGCCTTCGAGCAGCGCGTGGCCTCTGGCGAGCACGGAGATGAGCATCTGCTCGATCGCCTCGTCCTGCCCGACGATGACCTTGGCCATTTCGGCGCGGAGTCTCTCGCAAGCCGCTTTCCACTTTGCGATTTCAGCTACGTCGTCTTTGCTTACGGATTCTGTCGTTTCATTCATTCCTTTTCTCCAATCAAATTCGTCCGCTGGTTACGTATTGACCAGTCGACCGATCGCTATTATTGGTCTTCAAAATATCGTCTCAAGAGCTCTTCGTAACCCTTGGGAGCAGCCTTTTTGCCTCTTGACTTCACTGCCGACCGAATCGCCTCTGGAAGCGAGGTGAACCATGCGCGTCCGTCGGAGCCCTTTCCGTCGCCTCTTTTAACGTCTGCGGCGTTGGAACCGGCTTCGGAGTCGCCTTCCTTAATATCTTCAAACTCACCTTCGCCCTGTTTGCGATCAGTATTTGGCGTTGCCGGTCCGTCTCCGGTGCTGGAACCACCGGCCTTACCGGGCCCGCCTGTTCCGGGCATCATCCCCTCACCCTCACCTTGGCCTTCGCCTTGACCTTCGCCTTGACCTTGACCCTGGCCTTGACCTTGACCCTGACCTTGACCTTGACCTTGACCCTGACCTTCGCCCTGACCTTCACCAGCGCCTTCGCCAGCGCCCTCGCCAGCGCCTTCGCCTGCACCCTCGCCAGCACCTTCTCCTGCACCTTCACCCGAAGCAGCTTCGACCGCTTCTGAACTGGCTCCGGCTGCGGAAGCTATCATTTTTGCAGTACCCATAGGTGAGGTCGGTACAACACCTGTTCCTACCGGCGTACCGCCGCCAGGCATGGCGCCTTGACCCTGACCTTCGCCCTGACCTTCGCCTTGGCCTTCGCCCTGACCTTCGCCCTCGCCTTCGCCTTGACCTTCGCCTTGACCTTCACCCTGGCCTTCACCTTGGCCTTCGCCCTGACCTTCGCCTTGACCTTCGCCCTGACCTTCGCCTTGACCTTCGCCTTGACCTTCACCCTGGCCTTCACCTTGGCCTTCGCCCTGGCCTTCGCCTTGACCTTCGCCTTGACCTTCGCCTTCGCCCTCACCCTCGCCCTCACCTTCGCCTTCTCCCTCGCCCTCACCTTCGCCTTCGCCCTCGCCCTCGCCTTCACCCTCGCCTTCACCCTCACCTTCGCCTTCGCCCTCACCCTCACCTTCGCCTTCGCCTTCGCCCTCGCCTTCACCTTCACCTTCACCGAGGGTTGATGCTACGTCGGCGGCTTCTCTGATTGGCTTGTTGGCGATTTCGCTGCCGCCGGTCAGGTTTTCAACGGCTTCGCCGGTCTCTGCGAGCGTATCGGCATGATCGGCCATTGCTTCGCCCAAGTCTTTTTTCTCGGGTTTAGTTGCTCCAGTTTCGGCCTCACCGGTTTCTGTCTCGCCGGTTTCTGTCTCACCAGTTTCGGTTTCGCCGGTTTCTGTCTCACCGGTTTCTGTTTCGCCAGTTTCGGTTTCACCGGTTTCTGTCTCGCCGGTTTCGCTCTCTGACGATTCTCCACTTTCCGGTTCAGCGGCCTCGATAATAGCTTCGACGGAAGTCTGCTGGATATCGGCGAGTTGTTTCAAACGCTCTGCTTCCTTCAGGAGCAGTTCGAGATCTTCTCGTTTGATCTCCGCCAGGATCCTGGCTCGCTGCACATCACGTCGCCCGCTGGGATGCTTATCCGCGGCCCGATGCAAAGCGGCGCCGACGCTTGGCGTATTACCGAAAGCCTTGTCCGCCAGCGTGTGAACCTGAATCGCCGGAGGCAGAGCCTGTGGGGCCAGCACTTTATTAACATCGCCCTGGAGGGTGATCACGCCGGCGAGTTCGGCTTTGATCGCGACGATCAATTTATCTGCGGTGACGCCCATCGTTTTGCGCACGTTGGCGGCGGCGAGGTTCAGACTGCTCGCGACTTTCTTAGCCGCATCAGCGTCCTTCTTCTTCTTGCCCATCTCGATGACAAGTTTCGCAGCTTCTGTCGCCGCGGCTTTCAGCGGTTTCACCGCATCTGGCGCGGTAACTGCAACGCCTTCTGCAATTTTCCTGGCGATCAGCGCAACCTTCTCGGTTTCTGAACGCGGATAATCCATATCCTCGGGCTTCAAATCAGCGTCTTTGAACACCCGCGACAGGTACCTGCTTGCCGCCGATGCCCTATCGAGCACTTCAGCAGCCCGATTCAGTTCGCCCAGCGTCATTCCCAGCGCATCGAGCAGCGCCCATGACGACCCTTC
>JABGPF010000137.1:0-6387 GCA_018645065.1 Phycisphaerales bacterium | reverse complement strand
GAGCCTCGCCAACGGCGTGACGGATCGCTCTGGAAGCTACAGCCACTTTCACCACGCTCTCGCCAGATGCCTGCGAAAGAGCTTCTCTGGCGTCTTCTGCAGCGTCGGCGGCGGTGCGAATCCGTGCGACAACTATCCTAGTAAGATTCTTTTCATTACCCAGCGTTTTAAGGGCCTTGACGACTTCGGCTTCAGAAGCAGCAGCTTTAGGCGCATCAGAAGCAGCGTTTTTTTCAGCCTGCTTGTGGGTTTTCTGCACCAGAACGAGTTTCTCCCGCATTTCCAGCAACTGCTTGTGCAGCGCCATCAGTTCTTCCGCGGTGCGGTCGCGTTCCATGCCGAGTTGACGATTGAGTTCTTCAAGCAACTGCGCCAGTGCGCCCACGACGCGTCCCTGCTGGCTTACGGCTTGGACTTTCTCCTTACCGAACAGTGATCGGCGAGCAGTTTCCGATGCTCCTACAGCAATCTCCGAAAGACGCACGCACTGCTCGCTCGTTCCTACCAGCGAGATAACTGAACGCATCCCTTCGGTGATTTCGCCCTGTGCCGCCACCCACTGATCTGCGTTCGCGTCGTTGAATTGTTGTGTGCGAACGGCTTTGAGGAGCGTTTCCTGGCGTTCGAGAAGTTTTGTGACCTGTTCCTGCGCCTGCATAAGCGCGTCGCGTGAGTCGATCTGCAGCGTGGCCAGCACCTTTTCCAGACCGGATATAATGCTGCGTTGGGTTGCGGCGGCTTCGGGGAAATCGGCGCTGGTAAGCTGGCCGGCGGCTTTGAGTATCAATTGCGTGACGTCGGCGTTTTTCATCGCCCGCGTGGCGTCGGCGGCAAGTGCGCCCAGGTCGCCCGACTGATCCGACGCTGAAGCCAGCATCTTCGACAAGTTCAAACTCACCAACCCGATCGCCTTTTGCGAATGCAGCGCACGGGCAGTGGCGGTTTCATTATCGTCATTCAATGTGAGCGTCGTTTTCAACAGCGACTTCTGCCCGCTGATCATAGACCTCACCCGCGTGATAAGTTCGCCCAATTGGCGTCGCAGGCGGAGTCGTTCCCGTTCGGTCAGGATATGCATCAGAATTGCGTGCATTTCCTTCTGGGCCTGCTTGTATATCTCGGTTCGATCTGCGCCTTTCTTCTCATAGGCCAGCGAGAGCAGCTTCACCGCGTCGGTCATCTTGGTGTCAACAATCTTCTGGGTGCGCGTTTGCATTTCCTTGAGATCGTTATACAGCGGGAGCCCGGTCATCTTGTTCTCTTCGAGCTGTTTGAGATGCATCGTCAGCACACCCTCCAACAGTTCGATCATAAGATCCTTGGCCTGCTTCTGGTAGACTTTCTGGCGTGAGATCTGTTTGGTGTCTTGCGCTGCGGTCTGACCCTGGCTTACAGACCCCAGCATCGCCAGGATGCTCGAAGAGGCCATCACCGCCACTAACACAGCACCGCCAATTGTTCGTTTCCGATTACTCATTTTCCTGCCTCCATCTGGGCACGGAGTATTTCGTCAAGTTTTTTATCCATCTGTTCAGTCAGGCGGTCCATCGCTTCCAGAACGCCCTGGTTGTCAGTAATTTCAAATATCCATTTGTCCGAGCGACGAGTCTTGCCGACCATTTCTCCGCGATAGTCGATCGCTTCGACCCAGGCGGCGAGTTGTTGACCTTTTTCCAGTTTCAAATCGGTAAGGTTTAGCTTGTACGAACCGCGGTAAACTTTTTCCTCACCGGCCGGTTTCGCCAGCGACTCCGAGGTCTCGGGCTGCTGACCTTCTTCATCGATAATCGCCACGTGCAGAATAATTTCATCCAGGGCGTAATCGTCTTTAGCCTTTATTTCAAGTATAGGCGTCGCACCGGGCACAACGTAGCGACTATAACCGCTCAACGCCGCGTTGGGCGGCAGGTCCGTTGCGATATGCACAACGCCCTTGATCGGGCTTTCGGGTGATTGCCCGTTAATGTCGGTCACATCGATCTCGAACCGCACCATATCGACAACACGCGCCAACCGCTCATCCTTATTATCGAACACCAGCGTCTTGCCGCGGCGTGTCATTGGGAAACTTTCTTTTTCCCCGTCGAACCTGATCACGCCCTTAACGATCTCCTTGTTCTTGCAAGTGACTACGGGCACTACCTTTGAGCCTTCGACTACAAGGGCCTGGCGCCGATTCTGCGGTGTGGGAGGAATTTTCAGACCGGCGTATTTCGGGGCTGTGACTTCCATGTCCAGTTCAACTATCGGACGCGGAACGATTTTAAGCTTGCGAAGATCCGATTCGGCGTCGCCCAGGTAAACCGTGTACTCCAGGTCCTCACGCACTCGATTCAGCAGACCGGTATACACCGCAGGATCGCTGGACTTCCCCTGGCGAGCCAGCGTGACAACCGTTTCATCACCGCTTTTCACCGCCTGGATTCTAACCTCTCCCGATTCAGGTAGATTAACGGGTCCTGAAACGTGCCTGGCGTGAACGACAAACTTCAACGGCGAGCCCTCAGCCAGCGAATCATCCAGGCCGGGCGAGACAACTTCTATGTTCGTTCGCGTAGGATAACGAGTTTCAAACAGCATCATTCGCTTCAGGAAAGCACCTGTGTACTGAGAGAACACAACCGCCGGACCCAGGCAAATTACCGCCGTCACCGCAAAGATCCCCAGACGCCTGACCAACTCCTTGCGGGAAAAGCCTTCGAGGAAGTTCATCCCACCGACCACTTTGCCCGTGTGCTCGACAACAGCGTTGCGAAGCTGTCCCGAACCGAACTGTGAACGGTCCTCGTCGTCGAACTGTATGGCTCCGACAAGGTTCGAATGCATACCGTGGATATCATCGACCATAACGGCCAGCGAGGTGTCCGATTCATAAACCTTCAACGCAGGAACCAGATAGCGCAGCATCGCCCATGCCGACAGAGCAACGACCAGCACCAGAACGATTAATCGCTCCAATTGGCCCATGTGAATCCAGAAGTCCAGCAGGAAAGCTGCCGCCATTGCCCACAGCACGATACTAAACGCAGTTGAGCCCATCATGCCAAGTCGCACAGTGGAGCGGAACAGACGCAGTCGAGCCAGGCCCGAACGAATTTTCGGTAGTCGTTTCATTATTGTAGATTCATCAGCTTACGGGTTAACCATTCGCCCAGCATAAGTGTCAGCCCCAACACCAGGACCAACCATGTATTCCAGAGCGGAAGGCGGCGATTGCTGTATTCCTCGACGCTACGTTCCTTAACGTCGTCGGCCAGATCGGCCACTTCGTGAAGTTCGTACGACTTACCGCCTGTTTTGTCGGCCAGTGCTCGCTGCATTGCGATGTCCCTGACCGCGGATCGTCCTTCGGCGGTTGTCGGAGAAACCGTGAACGTAGTTTCCACTTCGTCCTGCGTTACCGGATCTTTCACCATCAGACGGTGCAGTCCGCTGGTGAAAACCGGTACGGAAGTTTCGTATATAACCTTGTCGCGTGAAAGCGGGATGCTGACCATAGTCTCTGCGGACTTCGACTCGCCCGAGCCCTGCTCTGCAATCATGCGCCCTGTCAGCACGCCGTCGGGCAGATCCAGTGGTTCGTAGTTGCGGCTGTAAGCTTCGACGCTTATGCGTACTTTTTGCCCGGCCTGGTATACGTCGCGATCAGTCTCAACCCGGAACCGCTTCTGCGAGCCCAACGCCCTGCTGAGACCCATACGGTAGATCAACTGACCCCAGAACTGGCTGTAATATTTCTCGCCGTACACCTTGCGAAGGCGCCACATCTCGTTAAACGCGAAGTAAACCACCTCGCCCTTTCCGTAGCGACGGACCGCGATCAGCGGCTGGGGCGTCTTGGCGTCAACGCAAGTTGCTCGCGGGTGTTCAGCCAGAACGGTCGCCAGCGGATGAGGCCGCAAACCGGGCTGATACCACTGCAACTTCTCCAGGTTGCGCCAGGCGTCTCTGTTTTCGAATTCATTTTCGCCAAGTTGCATAAAGTCGTAATTTGCCGCCTGCGGAGTCAATCGCAAATTAAACTGCCCATGGCGAACGCGAAGTCCCTGCCCCGGAACCACCGGGAGCATGTCGGCGATTCCGGTGTTCAACAGCGCCGAGGGTCCATGTCGCGGACCGGCGAGAATAACCACGCCTCCACCAAACCTGAGGACGTACTCCTTCAGCATTTTCTGGAACTGCGTCGACAGCATTCTCTCAGGCACGTCCGACAGGAAAATAATATCATAACTGAAGAACTCTTCCCTGGAACGAACGAGTGTCTCAGTGAACAGTTCGTTACTGCGTCGCACGCTGAAGTCGGCTGAGTCGAGATAAGTGCGGAACCCTTCCTGACCGATCATCGGGTGACGATGGAACACTTCCTTCATGAAACGCCATTCCCACGTGGGCTCGTGCTCCACGAACAGGAGTTTCAGCGATTCGTCGCGGATCATCACGTCGCGTTGAGCGTAATTGTCTTCCTGCAGCACTTCCTCGTCCAGCGGTTTTACGCGGACCTGGAGCGTGAATCTACCGGTAATCTGCGGTATGTAGGGTATCTCCGCGGTCACGGTCTCGTCGTCCATTCGGACAACCGAAGACTGCGCCACTCGCTCGAACTGTTCACCCTGGGCGGAACCTTCGATGGTGCCTAAACGCCGGGCCATTAGTTCAACTTCAACTTCACGACCGTTAAGACCGCTCTGTCGCAACAAAGCCGTCACCGTTGTCTTCTCGCCCTTTTTCATGACCATCGACGACTGGATGCCCACCGAAAGGTTCGTTGCCTTCGCAGGCCCCACGCCAACGGTGTACACAGGCGCCTTCAATCGCTCAGCGGCGTGCAGCAAGGGTTGTCCGCGGTTCTGGTCAAAGTCGCTGACGACCACCACGCCGGCCAGCAGATGGCTGCGGCTTCGGAGGCGCAAATCGTCCAGCGCCGTACCGAGTGCGGTGACATTGGCCTTGGCGCCGTCCAACTGTCTGGCCACCGCGTCGGCGTCAACCTGATCTGAGTCGATCTGGGGCATAAGAATTTCACGCACCTGATCGGCCTGGTCCAGCACGTATCCCCTCAGGCGGAACTTCTTGCTGAGTTTGTCCAGCCAGGCGAGTTGCTTGCTGCGGAGTGTGGCTTGGACGAGTCCCTGACGCGTCGGGCGCTTGGCTTCGTCGGTGAAGTCAGGCGCCGATTCGCCCAGAGCGTTTTTCAACGCGGCCTGGGTATTCTCGGGCACCCCGTCCTTCATGTTCATGCTGTCTGTACCGTCGAACAGCATAAGCAGCAACGGTCGCGGATTCTGCTTGACCTCCATCGCAACTTCAGGCTCAGCGAGCACCAACACGAGCATGCAAAGCAGCACAGTACGGAATATCGCCATTCCTATACTGGCTTTCTTCCGCTTTACGCCTTGGTACCGCAGATAGAAAATGATCGAAAGCGCACCCATCGCCATGCAGGCGAACAAAACCAGCGCCGGACGTTCATGAGCCCAAGGCGCGCCGAACTGCACGTGCCAGTCCGACACAGACTCAAGCCGTTCCACGCCAAGAAGTTTCCCAAGCCAATTCATCATTGCTTCACCTCCGGCGTTGCAGCCTTATCGGTATCCGTCCTGGACGATCTAGTTGGTTTACCCGGCAGGCCCGCAAGACGCCATCCGGTCAGAAGAACCATCTCCAGCAATACGCAACCCAGCGTAATCAGCATGAGAACCCACCAGAAGTCGTGCCCGATATAGCTCTTACCAGCCAGGCTTATCTTCTCAGCAGGTCCGATCCAGGTAACGTTGGTCTCACCGATTTTCTCGGGGATATCGCTCTTGGCGTTGCTGTCGAGTTCACTTTCATCAGACGGTCCGTTAACCGCCAACGCCATCGACCAATCGCCCTGCTTGGCGTCATTCTCGCGTTTTATATCGTAAATACCGCGTTTCTGAATCGACCTGAGCAGCAGACCATAATGCTGCGAGCCCAACGCCTCGACGCCTTGTGAGCGGGGCTCTTTCTGCCCGGGCGCCTTGACAGTAAAGTTCGACACCTGATAAGCGGCCTCGACCGGGATCAGAATTTCCGCTTCGGCTCCGAATGTTCGGTCCGGAAGCGAGCGAACCAACAGCGACCTCATGATCCTGTCCAGCAGCAGCACGCCGTTATCCAACGTCAGCGTGTTCCACGCCGGCCACATGCCCGAAGTGAGCATCACCACGCGTCCCTTGCCAATTTGACGTTCTATCACGAATGGGTGCCCGTTATCGTAGCTGCCCAGCACTCGCGGTTGGGTCAAATTAACCAGTTCGTCCAGGGTGAATTCCGAAGCGTCCCTCGCCAGAGGGTTCCTCCAGAGCAGCCATTTCGGCATCATCGCGTCGGCTGTTTTTCGATCAGCGTCGCGTTGGGCCTTAT
>JABGPF010000136.1 GCA_018645065.1 Phycisphaerales bacterium | reverse complement strand
AACGATGTGTTGGCACTTAAAAGCGCTAACGATGTGTTGTCATGTGAGAAGTAGAAAGTAGACCGCAGGCTTTTGGCCTGCTCTGTTTGTGATCTTTGGTCCCAAACAAGCACCAGGCCCACCGACAATAACATCGGTGGGCCTGGCTTTCAGGGAAAGTCCCATCAGTTACCCGATCGGTCGTGCAGCGAAGTCACGGGGCTGACGAGCTTGTTGTCACCGCAAGGTGTGCTTGCGATTATTAGCGTAGGAATAACATTTCGGCGTAGGTCGGCAGGGTCCAGTCTTCTGAATCCACGAGCCTTTCGACCTTGTCGCCCAACTCGCGAAGCTTGAGCATCGCCGGGATGATCGTGCTGTGCTGATATTGTGCGTACGCCAGTGCGTCGTCCGAGTCGATGTCAGCGTTCTTGGCTGTGTCCAGGTCGACTGCCGCCTGGCGGAATGCTCCGGCAGTTGCAGCAGCTTCTTCGAGCAGGCCCTGCAGAGCGGGGTCCTCGACGCCGGCGGTTTTGGCGCCGTTTACCGCTGTGGCGATCTTGGTCTGATACTTCAGTGCTGCCGGCATGATCATTGTGTGGGCCATCATCGAAGTAGTTTCTGCTTCGATCGAAATCTTCGTTGCGTATGTTTCCAGGAGGATTTCCTGACGGCTGTGGAGTTCGCGTGCTGAGAATACGTTGTATTTTCCGAACAGTTCGACCGACTCGGGGCTGGTGATCAGCGGTACGCAGTCGACGGTGCTGCGGTAGTTGGGCAGTCCGCGTTTTTCAGCTTCTGCGTGCCACTCTGCCGCGTAGTTGTCGCCATCGAACAGGACGGGCTTGAACTCTGTGACCATTTCAGTCAGCAATTCCTGTACCGCCAGGTTCAGGTCCTTCCCAGCCGCGATGTCGGCTTCGAGCCTGGTGGCTGCGAAGTCGAGCGATTCGGCGATAGCGGCGTTCAGGACGGTGTTTACGCCCGAGACGTTCTGGCTTGATCCCGGCGCCCTGAACTCGAACTTGTTTCCGGTGAACGCAAACGGGCTGGTGCGGTTTCTGTCGCCTGCGTCGCGGGGCAGTTTGGGCAGCATGGAAACGCCTACTTCAATGCTGTCTGCGGTTTGGCTGGACTCGGCGGCTCCGGCTTCGAGCTGCCTGAATACGTCTGAAAGCTGTCCGCCCAGGAACACGCTGATGATAGCCGGCGGCGCCTCGTTGGCTCCCAGACGATGATCGTTTCCAGCTCCGCAGACGCTGACTCTCAGCAGTCCGGCGTACTTGTGCACCGCTCGAACGGTGGCTGCACAGAACAGCAGGAACTGTGCGTTTGCGTGGGGCGTGTCGCCGGGGTTCAGCAGGTTCTCGCCATCGTCTGTGCTGATCGACCAGTTGTTGTGCTTGCCCGAACCGTTGATTCCTGCGAACGGTTTTTCGTGCATGAGGCATGCGAACCCGTGCTTGGCGGCCACGGTGGAGAGAATATCCATCGTCATCATCTGGTGATCGGTCGCCAGGTTCGAAGTCTCGAACGTGGGCGCCAGTTCGTACTGCCCGGGCGCCACTTCATTGTGTCGCGTTTTGATCGGAACACCGAGCCGCAGCAGTTCGTATTCGACCTCAGCCATATAGCTCAGTGCGCGTTCGTTGATTGCTCCGAAGTAGTTGTCGTCGAGCTCCTGTCCCTTGGGCGGTTTGGCTCCGAAAAGCGTTCTGCCCGTTGCGACCAGGTCAGGACGGTTCATGTAGAAGTTACTGTCGACCAGGAAATATTCCTGCTCGGCGCCCACTGTTGTGAGCACTCGCTTTGCAGTTTTGTTGCCGAACACTTTCAGCACGCGCATCGCCTGTGTGCTGAGCACGTCCATCGAACGCAGCAGGGGTGTCTTCTTACCGAGCGCTTCGCCTGTCCAACTCAGGAACATAGTGGGGATAACCAGCGTGGCTCCGTTGGGGTTGTCCAGAATGAACGCCGGACTCGACGGATCCCAAGCGGTGTATCCGCGCGCCTCAAACGTCGCTCGCAAGCCGCCCGAGGGGAAACTTGAGGCGTCAGGCTCGCCGCGAACCAGATCGCTACCGGAGAATTTGGGCATTACTCCACCGCTGGCGGTCGGGGTGACAAAGCTGTCGTGTTTCTCGGCGGTGCTTCCGGTCATCGGCTGGAACCAGTGGGTAAAGTGCGAGGCGCCATGTTCGAGGGCCCAGTCGCGCATCGCCAGTGCCACTGAGTCTGCTATTGTTGGGTCGAGTTCCTTACCGGCTTGGATTGTTTCCTGCAGCTTTTTGTAGACATTGACCGGGAGACGCTCACGCTGGGCGTCGTCGTTGAACACGTGCTCGCCGAAAACGTCGGTCAGGTCGCGGGTCTGGTAGTCCACGACGCCTTCAATGGGCTTCCCGTGGCAGATTGCTGCGATTGCGTCTTGTCTTACATTTCCCTGTGCCATTGTCCTAATCCTTCTGTCATCAAAAGATATCTACTTTATAACGCCCGCCGCTGCGACGGACCGCTTCACCGCATACACAGCAGTTGAAGCAACGCTCTGCAATAAGCATATACCGTGCCATTCTCGTATAATCGCATTAAAACCCTATCACGAAAGGATATACAGTTAATGGTAGTAATGCCATTAAGTGACACAAATGTAATTGTGCTGCATTGCAGCCGACAATAATGTCGCATTTTGGAATTATGTGTGCAAAATTTGGTGCATTAGATTTCTGCTCGATCGAATGTCTGTGAGTCGAAGTTAAATTTTGTGTTGCACAAGACTATAGAATCTCAATTACAGCCCACAGATTGCAATCTGTGGGTTATTAGCACGGGGGGGATATTTGATCATATTCACCGTAGCGTTGTGCGGAACACGCATTCGTTCAAGACGCATTTATCTTGTGAATCCACGTTTCCAGCGAAATTTGCTAAGCATCAGGTTTGAGGTAGATTCTACCGGATCACAAATAACTTATTCAGAACTGCTGAGAGGTACTGTATGATATACTCCGACGCTTCGCTACATATTATATATTCAGAATCGAAGGGAGCTATCGAATGAGTCAGCCCGCACGTGGTTTATCAAGTAGCAGAATGTTGGTTTTATTCACGGTTTTTGGGACGTTCACCGCCGCTGCCGGGGGGGCGATAACCGCAAAGGCGGTTTATGACGCTACTGGCGTTAAAGGTGGACTGGTGGTTCATGTCGCCTCGGGCGACGGGAAGCTGACCGCCGACCTGCGGGCCAACGACAGTTATCTGGTCCAGGGGCTCGATACAGACCCCGCCCGGATCGCCTCAACCCGAAAGTCGCTCCAAGCCGCAGGGGTATACGGAGCCGTCACGATCAACGAATTCGACGGGAAGAATCTTCCCTACGCTAAGGATATGGTTACGCTGCTGGTGTCCGAAAATCTCGGCGACGTTAAGATGGCCGAAGTGCGTCGAGTTCTCGCGCCGGATGGGGTTGCATATATATCGAGCGGCGGAAAATGGGTCAAAACCGTCAAGCCGCGGCCGGCGGATATCGACGAATGGTCGCATTTCCTGCATGACGCCAGCGGAAACGCGGTGGCTGAGGATAAACAGATCGGTCCGCCCAAGCGTTTGCGCTGGGCGGCAGGCCCCAAATGGTGTCGCTCGCACGAGGTCCCCTCAAGCGTTAACGCGGTAGTAACCGCCGGTGGGCGAATCTTCACGATCTACGACGAGTCGGTAGTCGGCGTGACTACCAAGGTGCCCCAGAAGTGCAAATTAATCGCTCGCGACTCAGCCAGCGGTGTGCTGCTCTGGAAGATTCCGATGCAGAAATGGCAGCCCGAGCACGGTACGGGCACGGGCAATCGCTGGAACGTTCATCACACGATCCCGCGACGTCTGGTGGCTTGCGGTGATCGCGTTTACATCACGCTATGTTTCCCCGAAGCGGTTGTCTCGGTGCTCGACGCAGCTACTGGTAAGATCCTGGTCAAAGCCCTCGAAGGCACCAAGGGCGCCGACGAGATGATTCTGTCTGACGGCGTGCTGGTTGTGAAAGTCGCCAGGAAGCCTCTGGTCGGAGCCACTAAGGGTTTTCGTAAGGAATCACTGGACGACGTGGTGGTGGGCGTTGACGTGAAAACCGGAAAGCAGCTTTGGCGCCAGGAGGACACTCGTGTCGTACCGTACGCTTTGGCAGCTGCTGACGGTAAGGTTGTGTATCACAATATGGACGAACTGGTTTGCCTGGACCTTAAGAGCGGTAAAGAACTCTGGCGGACTGCTAATGTAATGGCCTCGGGCGTGGGCGGTGGAAATACGCTGGTGATAAACCGCGGCGTGGTGTTGTTCAACGGCCGATCGAAAACGCCGGCAGCCGGTGAGGCGCCGAAGAAAACGCCCAAGGTTCCGGCGAAACAACCGGTAAAGAAGAGAAGGCCCCGAGGCGGTGGGGTTCAACTAACGGCGCTTTCACTGGAAAAGGGCGCGTTGCTCTGGTCGCAGGCGGGCAAGCGAGGCTTGTCGGGCGCCTGCACCCAGCCGTCTGATGTGTTCGTCACTCGCGGTGGAATTGTATGGTGCGGTGCTTCGCTGAACGGCGTGGATATTCAAACCGGTAAGGTCAGGAAAACTCTGGTGGTGAACAAGTTGGTCTCGCCTGGCCATCATGCTCGCTGCTTCCGAGCCAAAGCCACCGAGCGTTACATCATCGGCCCGAAACGCGGCGCTGAATTCTTCGACACCGTTGGCGACGACCACATGCGAAACGACTGGCTTCGTTCGCCGTGCATGACTGGCGCGACGCCGGCAAACGGGCTTTTCTACACGCCGACGAGCCAGTGCTTCTGCTACCCAGGCGTGCTGGTCACCGGTTTCCTGGCGATGGCGCCGGACCCAGTCGACCCGCTGAAGCCCAGCACCGACGCCAACGTGCATCGCGGGCCGGCGTTCGGTAAAGTTACCGACGCGAAAAAAGCATCCGGCGAAGATTGGCCTGTGTATCGCCAGAACAACAAGCGAAGTGGATCGACGAAAATGGAAATCTCTCCCGAACTGGCCAAGCAATGGGAAGTGAAGTTGGCGTCCAAGGGTTCGCCCCCGGTTATCGTCGGCGACCAGATTTTCACCGCCGAGAAGGATTCCCATCGCGTTCGTTGCCTGAGCGTTAAGAATGGAAAGGGCTTGTGGAGCTTCATCGCAGGCGGGCGGATCGATTCGAGCCCGACGATTTCAAATGGCATGGCGATTTTCGGCTGCCGCGATGGTTGGGTGTATTGCCTGCGAGCGACGGACGGTGAGTTGGTTTGGCGTTTCCGCGCCGCGCCGGGCGACCAGCAGATACAATCGTTCGGGCAGATCGAATCGGTCTGGCCGGTGCAGGGCAGCGTGCTGGTGCAGGACGGAGTGGTCTACTTTGCCGCCGGGCGTTCATCGTTCCTGGATGGCGGGATACTGGTTTACGGGCTGAATGCAAAGAGCGGTAAGGTGCTGTACACGCATCATCTTGACGGGCCCTGGCCGGACATTAAGAAAGATGTCGGTCGCCCGTTTGCCATGGAAGGCGCCTTGCCCGACCTGCTGGTAAGCGACGGGAAGGACCTTTACATGCAGCGGATCAAGTTCGACGCCAAACTCAACCGCATCCCGGTGGTTCGCGAGAGCTCACTGGGCGAACTGGGCATGGGCGTTAACCATCTGGTGGCAACTGGCGGATTCCTCGATGACAGTGGGTACGATCGTATCTATTGGATGCACTCCAAACGCTGGCCCGGGTTCAACATGGGCCAACACGCCCCTAAAACCGGGCAGCTCGTAGTGTTTGATAATACAACGACTTACGCGGTGAAATACTTCTATCGTCGCCACCAGTGGAGCCCGAGATTCATCCCCGGCGGGCAGGGTTATCTCCTGTTTGCCGACGATAACGATAACGAACCGGAGTTTATCGAGCGGGGTAAGAAGACCCTCAATTGGCTGCCCGAGGGCGCGTCGAAGGACGGTCATCGCAGAGGCGGGCGGGGCGTTGATAAGGGCACGGGCTTCATACGTCGCAATCCGGAGAAATGGCAGAAGTTGATTCCGTTGCGTATCCGCGCGATGGTGCTGGCTGGGGATCGTATCTTCGCGGCCGGTACGCCGGACGTTCTGGACCCGAAAGACCCGCTGGCCGCCTTCGAAGGACGCGCCGGAGCATCGCTTAACGTGTTCTCCGCCAGGGACGGTTCGCAAATCAAGTCGTACAAGATGAAGTCAGAGCCCGCGTTTGACGGTCTGGCTCTTGCCGGCGGGAAACTCTACCTCGTAACTAACGACGGAAAGTTGATCTGCTTCGGTAAGGCTGACGGAAAATAAATTATAATTTTCCGATCGGGATATAATACAATAGAGCGTGCGGTTTTCCAGGCGAAAGTGTGATAACCGGCGATAATTCCGGTGCGCGTGCGTTTAGAACTATACCGGCTTTTTGGCTGGGCGTTTGGTTTGTGAAATAATAAAACCGTTACCTTGACCGCAGAGTCGCCACTGACAGGTTGATGTAAGGTGAGGTTTTCGCTCCGGACCGCAGGTCCAGACGCTACTATAGATAAATTGTACGAGGGTATGATATGAAGACGGCCTTGATTTCCGCGATACTGTTGACTGCCAGCCTGGCCGGAGCCGCCGTTCCGAGCGGATCGGCGAAGATCGACCTGGTGGTCCTGGCGGGTTTGAAACAGCAGAATATACCTACGTCCAAGGTATGCACCGATGCAGTGTTCCTGCGCCGGGTCTACCTTGACGTTATCGGTACGCTTCCCACCGCCGCCGAAACCCGTGCATTCCTAGCCGATAAGAGCCTCGCCAAACGCACCAAGCTGATCGACGCCCTGATGGAACGCGACGAATTCGCCGACTACTGGGCCAATAAGTGGAGCGATCTGCTGCGAGTCAAAGCCGAGTTCCCCATAAATCTCTGGCCCAACGCCGCACAGGCATACCATCATTGGATCCGGGCGGGCATCAAGGAAAACAAACCGTACGACAAGTTTGTCCGTGAGATACTAACATCCAGCGGAAGTAACTTCCGCGTGCCGCAGGTGAACTTCTACCGAGCGCTCCAGAGCAAGGAGCCCGAGGCGCTGGCCAGCACCGTCGCACTTACGTTCATGGGCGTCCGGGCCGACAAGTGGGACAAAGACCGTCTGGCGGGCATGGCCGTGCTGTTCTCGCAGGTCGGATTCAAAAAAACCGCCGAGTGGAAGGAAGAGGTGGTTTACTTCGACTCGATGAAGGCTGCGAAGAATGCGGCGTCGGGTTTGCTGAGTAAAGCAAAATTCCCCGACGGGACCCCAGCCAAACTTACCGAAACAGCCGACCCGCGAGTGGTGTTCGCAAATTGGCTCACCAACGCGAGGAATCCATGGTTCACTCGCAATATCGCCAACCGCGCGTGGTTCTGGCTGCAGGGGCGGGGTGTTATTCATCCGGTTGACGACTGCAACGCCAAGAACCCGCCCAGCAACGCCAGGTTGCTTGCCCTGCTTCAGCGTGAACTTATCACCTCGAAGTATGATATCAAGCATCTGTTCCGGGTGATCCTGAACTCCAAAACGTATCAGCGTTCGGCGATCCCCGCGTCCAAGAACCCCAAGGCCGAAGCCCTGTTTGCTCACTATCCGCTGCGGCGTCTGGACGCTGAAGTGCTTATCGACGCGCTCTGCCACATCACAGGCACAACCGAAACCTATTCAAGCCTCATCCCCGAACCGTTCACCTTCATACCTGAAGACTGCCGCTCGATCGCGCTGCCCGACGGAAGCATCGGAAGCCCGTTTCTCGAACTGTTCGGCCGGCCTCCTCGCGATACCGGAACCGAGGATGAACGCAACAATACGCCAACGGCTGCTCAGCGGTTGCACATGCTGAACTCAAGCCATATTCGCAACAAGATCGAACGCAGCAAAAAGCTCGCTCCGCTGCTGCGATTCAGTAAGGGCAATCCGCAAAAACCGGTTCAGGCGCTCTATTTGACGATCCTGTCGCGCTACGCGACGCCGGGCGAGTTAAAGATCGTCAAGGAGTATGCCCAAGGCCCTGAGGTCAAGGGCAAGATGGGCGCCAGGATCGTGCTGACCGATTTGGCGTGGGCTCTTATTAACAGTTCCGAGTTTTTGTACCGACATTAAAAGATACAGACCAATACCAGTCACTAACGACATCGAACAAGGTGATATTATGAGTACTGAAAATAGCGGTGGTAACGTGCGGCTTTCGAGACGCGAGATTTTGAAGGGAAGCCTTGGCGCAGCGGCTGGGCTTGCTCTGAGCGGACAAATTGCACATGGAATTCAAACGCCCGCGAAGCCCGTGCTGAAGGCCAAAGCCAAATCCGTCATTCAGATATGGATGTGGGGCGGGCCTGCGCATATCGACACGTTTGACCCCAAACCCGATGCGGGCAACGATTACACCGGACCGCTGAACAAAGCCATCGCGACCAATGTTGACGGTATACGGATCGGGCAGTCGCTTCCGGGCCTGGCGAAGCTGGCGGACAAATATTCGATAATCCGCAGCATGACACACGGTTCAAACGGTCATGAGACCGCATCGTACATGACCCAGACCGGTCGCAAGGCCGGCGGGCGAGACGTATTCCCATGCGTCGGCGGGGTGGTCTCGCTGTTCAAAGGACGCGCCGCGGGATACAAGGGCCTGATCCCGCCTTACATCGTAATGACCAAACCGCAGGGACGCTTCTCAGAAGCCGGGTTCCTCGGCTCGAAATACAAACCGTTCGCCACTGGCGGCGATCCGGGCAAGAGGGAATTCCTTGTCGAAGGAATTGCAGCTCCGGGAATCACGCGCCAACGCCAGAAGGCCCGACGCGAACTTATGCACAAGCTCGATAAGTTCGGCGGCCTGATGAAGGACGATCCGAGAATCCAACTGCTCGACAAGTGTGAAGACCAGGCCTACGACCTGATACTCGGCGACGCGGGCAAGGTGTTCGACCTGTCGACCGAGAAGGAGGCTCTCCGCGAAAGTTACGGTATGAACACGTTCGGGCAGGCTTGCCTGATGGCCCGGCGGCTTGTTGAAAAGGGCGTTCCCTACGTCACGATTAACTACACCGGTTGGGATACGCATAAAGGGCACTTCCAGACCATGCGTCGCAAACTGCCCGAGCTGGATAACGGTATGAGCACGCTGCTGTCTGACCTGTCTGACCGAGGACTGCTGGAGAGCACGATTGTCTGGTGGGGCGGTGAGTTCGGACGAACCCCCAAGGTCCAGTGGGCGCCGCCCTGGAACGGTGGTCGAAGCCACTACGGGCGCGTCTTCTCCGCAGTTGTCGCTGGCGGCGGATTCAAGGGCGGGCATGTCGTTGGGTCCACCGACGCCAAAGCAGAAACCGTCAAGGATCGCCCGGTTTACCCGTGGGACCTCATCGGCAGCATGTACGAACTGCTCGGGATTGACCCCAAAGCCAAACTACCGCACCCGCAGGGTAAAACCGTTCTGGCCACGCCGTCGGCAGCCGACGGATACAAGATCGGCGGACGCCTCAAAGAAATAATGTAACCGGATTGTCGGAGCGTATTATGACTAAATTTTCACTGTTGCGTGGGGCGGTTGTCGTGGCGGTTTTGCTGGCTGGGAGCACAGGCCTCTGGGCACAGGCGCAGGTGTCCAATATTGGGTACATCTACCCCGCAGGCGGGCGGCAGGGCGATACGTTTGAAGTTACTGTCGGCGGACAGTTTCTCAAGGGCGTAAGCAAGGTCTACATCTCGGGCAAGGGCGTCGACGCCGAGGTCGTTAAGTACATCAAACCGCTGTCGAAGAAGCAGCTCATGGACTTGCGGAAAAAGCTCCAGATGCTGACCAAGGGCATGAAGAATAAGAAGGGTGCCGGTAGGACCAGGGGCGGTAAGCGCCCGTTTGCTGAGATCGCTCCGAAGTTCAACGCATACGCAAAAGAGATCGGTCTGAAGGATATGACCCTGGGCGTCTACTTCGAGCTGATGAAGAAGTTCAAGGATCCCAAACGTCAGCCAAACGCGCAACTCGCCGAACTCGTGATCCTGAAAATCAAAGTCGCACAAGACGCCGCCCCCGGGCCGCGTGAAATAAGGTTCCAGACATTCCTGGGACTCTCGAACCCGAGACTCTTCCAAATCGCCGAGTTCAAAGAGTATCGCGAAACCGAACCGAACAATAAAACCGCCGACACTGCGATAACAGGTTCGCTCCCGGCGATCATAAACGGGCAGATCATGCCCGGCGATGTTGATCGTTTCGAATTCACCGCTCGCAAGGGCACGCGCCTGGTCGCGTCGACCGATGCTCGCGAACTCATACCATACCTCGCAGACGCAGTGCCCGGATGGTTCCAAGCCGTACTGTCGCTCTACAATGAAAAGGGCCAGCGGGTCGCATACGCAGACGACTACCGATTCCACCCTGACCCCGTCCTGCGATATCTCGTGCCCGAAACCGGAAAATACGTCCTCGAAATCAAGGACTCGATCTACCGAGGCCGAGAGGACTTCGTCTACCGAATCACGCTGGGCGCCACCCCGTTTGTCGACAGCGTATTTCCGCTTGGCGGTAAGGTTGGGTCCAAAGCAATCGTCCAGTTCCAGGGCTGGAACCTGCCCGCTCAGCGCGTAAGGATCAGCAATAAGGACGAGGAGCCCGGGGTCACGTCGATCGCGGTGGGAAAGGGCAGGCGAGCTTCGAACCGCGTTCCGTTCGCGCTGGATACGCTGCCGGAGTCACGCGACGCCGAACCGAATAACACCGCATCGGCCGCCCAGAAAATCAAACTGCCGGTCATAATTAACGGGCGGATTCACAAGCCTGGCGATTGGGACGTTTTCAGCTTCACAGGCAGCAAAGGCGACGAAGTGGTCGCACATGTACAAGCCAGATCGCTCGGCTCGCCGATGGACTCTATGCTGAAAATTACAGACTCAGCGGGCAAAACCCTGGCGATAAATGACGATCACGAAGACAAGGGCGCCGGCCTGATAACGCACCACGCCGACTCCATGATCAACTTCAAACTCCCTGCCGACGGAACATATCTCATCCACCTCGGCGACACGCAAAACAATGGCGGACTCGACTGCGGGTATCGCCTTCGTATCGGCCCGAGCCAGCCGGACTTCGCTCTGAGAGTCACTCCGTCGGGAATCTCCGCACGCGCGGGGGCGACCATTCCGATAACCGTTTACGCTTTGCGGAAAGATGGTTTCACTGACAGCATCAACCTGAAACTCGCAGGCGCCCCAGCCGGTTTTTCGCTCAGCGGAGCCCGTATTCCCGCCGGGAAGGACAAACTGACGCTCACGATGACGATGCCTTATACACCGAGCCGCGAACCGGTAATGCTGAACATGGTCGGTACGTCCGTGATCAATCGCAGGAGCGTCTCGCGACGCGCCGTGCCTGCTGAAGATATGATGCAGGCGTTCCTTTATCGTCACTTGGTGACGGCTGAAAACTGGATGGTCGTCGCCAGCAAAAGAGGGCAGTGGTCTCCGCCCTGGAAGCTCGATAAACCAGGCCTGCTAACGCTCACGCCGGGCAAAACCGCAATAGTTCGCCTCACCGGAAACAGGGCCTTCGGAGCCTCGCAGCTTCAGTTGGAGTTGAAAACTCCGCCCTCCGGCGTGTCGATCGGTAAGATCACCCACGGAGCAAGGGGAGCCTTCTCGTTCGAACTGAAAATCGACCCCGCCAAGGCCAGGCCCGGCGACACAGGCAACCTGATGATCTCGGCGTTCATCATGCGAGCTAACAAGGGCAAGGACGGTAAAAAACGCCCGCCGCGACGCCAGTCCATGGGTTTCCTGCCCGCGGTCCCGTTTAAAATTCAACAACAATAATGGAGCTTGCGTAATGACTTCACCCAGCCGGTGCGTAGCGATATTTCTACTGGCGATCTTCGCAGCACCACACGTCGCGCATGCACAGGAAGGTCCGCATATCGGATACATCTATCCGGCTGGCGGGCAGGTTGGTACGATGGTTGAAGTCTCCGTTGGGGGGCAAAGTTTAAGCGGGGTTACAAGTGCGACGGTTTCCGGCCAGGGCGTTAAGGCCAAACTCATAAGCTACGCAGGCCCGCTGTCCAGCGACCAGCTAAGCGCACTGTCAAGCCGTATCCGGCAACTCGAAAGTCAGTACGCCCGAATTCCCGAACACCTGCGAACCGGCGGTAATACGTATGAGTCGCTGGTGATAGATGGATTCAAAAACTACGCAAAAAAACAAAAAGCCGCCCGCATGACGCCGCGTGAGTTTCTCGCCCTTCGCGAGCGGCTGAGAGACCCCAAACGACAGCCCAACGCCCAAATCGCCGAGACCGTCGCCCTTAACATCACAATCGCCCCAGACGCCAAACCGGGCCGTCGCGAACTACGCCTGCAAACCTCCTCGGGCGTTACCAACCCGATGGTGATAGATATCAGCCCGCACAAAGAGTACATCGAAAACGAGCGCGGCGAGAAGGCGCCCGACACCGGTCTGTCAAAAACGCTGCCGGTTGTCATTAACGGCCAGATACTGCCCGGTGATATAGACCGCTTCGAATTCACCGCTCGCAAAGGCATGAAACTGGTTGCCGTTGTAAGCGCCCGCCAGCTCATCCCGTATCTCGCAGACGCCGTGCCCGGATGGTTCCAGGCCTCGCTGAAGCTCTCCGACGCCAGCGGGAAGGAGGTCGCCTACACCGACGACTTCCGCTTCCATCCCGACCCGGTTATCCAATACGAAGTCCCCGCCGACGGAAAGTACGTCCTGGAAATCAAAGATTCGATCTATCGAGGACGCGAGGATTTTGTCTATCGCATCACTCTCGGCGAACTGCCGTTTATTACCGGAATGTTCCCGCTTGGCGGACCGGTTGGCGTCAAAACGCCCGTGAAACTCACTGGCTGGAATTTGCCCGCCGATTCGCTTATCGTCACGCCGAAAGATCGCGGCTCGGGTGTTGTCCAAGTGACCTTGGGCCAGGGTAAAGGCACGTCAAACGCCATGCCGTTCTCGGTTGACACGCTCCCAGAACGCAACGAGGCCGAGCCGAACGACAAATCGTCGGTCCAGGCGATAACGCTGCCGTTGATAATCAACGGGCGAATCGATAAGCCCGGCGACTGGGACGTGTTCCGCTTCAAGGGTAAAAAGGGCGATCAGGTGGTGGCTGAAGTGCTCGCGCGGCGGTTGGAGTCGCCGCTGGATTCGCTGCTGAAGCTCACCGGCCCGGACGGTAGATTGCTGACGGTTAACGACGATTACGAGGACAAGGGCGCCGGTCTGGTTACGCATCACGCCGACTCGCGTATCAGCGCTACCTTGCCTGCCGATGGTGAGTATCTGGTGCATCTTGGCGATACTCAGCACAAGGGCGGAGAAGCTTACGGGTATCGTTTGCGGGTGAGCTTGCGTCGCCCGGACTTTGAGCTGCGCGTCGTGCCGTCGGGCATTAACGCTCGAAGCGGAATGACGCTGCCGATCACCGTTTTTGCACTGCGCAAGGACGGATACGACGGGCCTATCGCCCTGGCGCTGAAAGGCGTACCGCAGAGTTTCGAGTTGGGCGGCGGCGACATACCCGCCGGCCAGGATAAGATCCGACTGACCCTTACGGTATCGAGAATCACGCGTTCGACACCGCTGAATATGCGTCTGGTCGGGACGGCGGAAATCAACGGCCGATCAGTCTCGCGACAGGCCAGGCCCGCAGAAGACATGATGCAGGCGTTCCTGTACCGCCACCTCGTGCCCGTACAGGACTGGGTGGTCACGATCACAGGCGAGCGACGCAGCAAGATCAACTTCGCGGTGCTGGACGAAAAACCAGTCCGATTAATCCCGGGCCGACCAGCCTACACCCGAATGTCAGCCCCACAGGGCCTGCTGAACAGCAAGCTCAAACTAACCCTGAGCCAACCGCCCAAAGGCGTAAAAATCAAACAGGTCCACCCCGACCAGCAAGGTTTTAAAATCGAATTCGAGATAGACGAAAAACTCGCCAAGCCCGGCGAGAAGGGTAATCTAATCGCCATAGGAACGGTGGAAGTAAAATCGTCGTACTACCCGGTAAGCAAGACAAGAAAGAAGTCCAAGAAGAAGCCCAAACGCATAAAAGTAACCAAAGTAATCTCCCTGGGCGCCTTACCGGCAATCCCGTTCGAACTCCTCCCAAACCCCAACACCCCAACGACTCAAGCCAGCAAGTAATCGGTTGTCAGCGATCATCCAACAGTCATGACAACGATGAACGACAACTCACGAGCCGCTCTCAGCCCTCGCCGATGCCTTTCGCTGTAGCACATACTAATCCCAACTTGATGATACGTTCTTCGGGTTTGGGCCAAGCGTCGTGTTTGCATAACTTTACAACGCTACAGCGTTCTGTCAGGCGATCAGGGGATGTAATCGGTGTATGTCTGGTTCCGATAATTCCGGAATTCCGGTGGCGGTTTCGGGGCGAAATGCCGCTTTCAATTTCATTATTTATGCCGCCGAACAGTCGCTGGTAATGTTGGTGTAAATCCCATAATTCCGATATCTTTCGCGAGGGACCTGTAAATTTTATTAAAATTGTACGTTTGTATGTGTTTGTTTTGCAAGTCGTTATGTCGCACGTAACGAAAAAGTTGATATTAGTGCAATGCGATTTGTCTTTGTCGTGTATGTATTGTAGGATGCCGATGACGGATAATTGATGTAACTGGATATATGAAGGCTGTTGGGACGGTGTGATTTATCCAGGTAATTGAACACGTTTTGTAAAGGAGAGAGAAGGATGAGTTTATCAATTAGACAAATCGTAAGGCAAGCAGTAGATCCAAATCGCAGTATTGGTAATATGGCTCAAGTGGCTT
>JABGPF010000135.1 GCA_018645065.1 Phycisphaerales bacterium | reverse complement strand
GGGTATTGTTATTTTGGGCATTTAGGTCCTCTCGGTCGGGCGTTTTCAGTGATCGGAAACAATTCGATGTCGCCTGCGTTGAAACATTATAGGATATCGGGCGAGAATTTATTAGTGATTTCGCGTGGAGTAATAGTTGCTCGCCTCGTATGTTCGGGTACAATCACCGGTTCGTGATAATTAACTGTGAAAGGAACGCACCATGAATAATGACGCATCAGAAACTAAATGCATCGGCTCAGGCCGCAGAGACTTCCTTAAAACCGCCGCCGCAGCAGCAGGCGGAATATCACTGGCGACATTACTCCCGTCTCGTTGCGCCCAAGCCGCAGCAGCGAAGAAAACCGGCGGATGGGAAGTGCTCTTCGACGGTAAGAAGCTCGACAAGTGGGACTTCAACCCCAAGGCATGGCAGGTTAAAGACGGGATCCTCTGGAGCCCCGGTAAGGGCGGGAACATTTTCAGCAAGAAGAAGTATCAGGACTTCACGCTGGACAT
Source organism: Phycisphaerales bacterium (assembly GCA_018645065.1). Classification (GTDB taxonomy): domain Bacteria; phylum Planctomycetota; class Phycisphaerae; order SM23-33; family SM23-33; genus BS750m-G57. Next base: position 14,367 of record JABGPF010000135.1, on the reverse strand, counting down.
CGAGTTCAATATGAGCCCTGGTTGCAATAGCGGCGTGTTCGTGCGAATGGCCGACCGCAAAGACTGGCTGCACAGTTCGATGGAGATCCAGGTTCTCGACTCGCACAAGAAGGGCGCCAAGATCGGCAAGCACGATTGCGGCGCGGTGTACGACGCGTTGGTCCCCAGCGTGAACGCAGCCAAGAAGGCTGGCGAGTGGAACCGCTACTTCATCACGTGCTTCAAGAACCGCGTGTTCATCTCGCTGAACGGCATCCAGATTATCGACATGGACCTGAACAAGTGGGACAAAGCCCACAAGAACGCCGACGGCTCGAAGAACAAATTCCGCGACCCGCTCAAGACGCTGACCCACGCGGGCTTCTTCGCCCTGCAGACTCACGGCAAGCCCGTTTCATACCGCAACATTCGCGTAAAAGAGCTGAAGGCGCTGGGCGAATGCCCCGAATGCGGAAGCAAAGGACCGGTGGGCTGGTACTGCTGCAAGTGTAAGACGGTTTGCGCCCCGAAAGTTAAAGTGCCCTGCGAAGCGTGCAAAAAGCCGATGGCCGCCGGTACGTTCTGCAAGGAAAACAACGCGTTTCACCTGCCCGATAACGGCGTGGCCTGCGCCGTCTGCGAGAACAAACCGGGCATGGTGTGTGAAATGGGCGACTGCGGATACTCGCTCTGCATGGGCGTTAAGTTCTGCGACGAATGTGAAAAACCGTATCTCAACAAGGGCGCCGGTTGCCCCGAGTGCGCTAAGAAGAAAGCGAAAAAATAGCACCGGCGTTGGTAAATAATATCGAGTATAAGATTCGCACGCAAAGCCCACAGATTGCAATCTGTGGGTTTTTGTTTGCGTGTGTTTTATCTTGCGGCGCCGGCGCTTTGGACGGTCAGACCAGCGATGTTTTCCAGCTCGATTGTCGCTACGGCGGTCATTAATTGCAGTTCGAGTTTTTGCAGGTCCAGTGCTATCAGTTCGCGACGCTGTTTGATCTCGTCGAGTTTTGACACCTTCCCGCTGTCCAGCGAGCTGCGGATTAATTTCAACTCTCGCTTCGAGGCGGGGATGATCTTTTTGTCCAATGCGTCCAAGTCCACTTTCCATCGCTGGCGTTGCGAGAACAGTTGTGAGAGTTGGCGTGCGGCCTGTAGAGCGGCGAGTTCTCGCTGGCGCTGGGATGCTTTGATATTTTGTGCGGCTGATGCGATATTTCCCTGGTTGCGGTCCCAGATCGGCAGGGGGGCCGAGAAGTTGATGAGCACCGCGCCTCCGTCGTCGGCGCCCTGCCTGTAGTCGGTCTGGAAATATGACATTCCGACGGTGAGGTCTGACCAGCGTTTGGTTCTCGCCAGGCGCAGTTGTGCTTGTGCGACGGCGGTTTGAGCCGCCGCGGTTTTCAATTGCGGATTGCTGGTGTTTGCTGCTTTCAGGAGCGAGTCAAACTGATCCGACAGCGGGGATTTCACGTCGAGCGAGCAGACGAATTTTGGGGGTTTAGTTGTGGGTTGTTGGCCTATGGCGATCATCAGGACGCGTTGTGCGTCGTCGATAATCGACTGGCTCTGATCGGAAATGGCTTTTGATCTTGCCGCCTGGCGCGTGAGTTTCAGGGTTTGGGCTTCGGATGCTTTTCCGACTTTGAACAGTCCGGTCACCAGTTCGAGGCGGTCCTGATCGGCCTGTGCGATCCGTTTGGCCAGCGATGCGTTCAGGCGTGCGTATTCAGCGCGAACGAACGCTTCTTTGATCTCCGCCCGCAGGGCTGACCATGTTTCAATCAGTTGGTTTTCCGCCAGGAATATATTCGCCGACGCCAGCGATACTCGCGCGTCTGCTTTTCCGCCGATTTCAAATTTTTGCGCCAGCGAGATTATCCCGCGTGTTTTTTTGTCCGGTTCTTCCTGGAACCCTCCTCCGACAACCGGGTTTGGCCAGAGCGCCGCCTGGGCCTGTGCCCCGTGTCTTGCCCGGACGATATGTCGCGTTCGAATCATGCCCGGGTGCGATCTCCATGCGTACGCCAACGCTTCTGATACGTCAAACGAGGCGGGCAGTTGGTCTACAGGCTCCTGCGGCGCCGGGGCCAGAAGCGTTCCAGCGGGCGTGTCAAGCGATCCGACGATCTCCTCGGGCGGATCGAACGGGTTGTAGCACCCGCTGAGCATCATCGCCAAAATAAGCAACACCGTAAGCCTAGTCATGATGCAACGCCTCGATTATTGTCAGGCGCAGGCCCTTGATCGTCGGCAGCAGCGCCCCCAGCACGCCAACTAGCAGTGCAAGGCTCATCCCTGCGCTAACAACCAGCCAGTCAACCGAAAGCCGGAACGCTCCGTATGAGAGTTTCATGGGCATTTCGTCGAAATACATTCCGCACGCCGAGCCGATCATCCCGCCCAGCAGCGCGATTATCGCCGACTCGGTCAGCAGCGACATTGTTATGTCGAACTTGCTGAAGCCCAGGATTCTGTGTGTCGCGATTTCTTTCATTCGATTGATCACAACGGTGTACATTGTGTTGATTCCGATCAGCAGCCCAGCCAGCGAGACCAGGCAGACCATGACCACCGATAACCAGAACACCCACGCCAGTCCATCGGTGAACTGGCCGTAATATTCGCGTTCGGACCATCCTTTGAAATATTTCTCCACCGCCCCTGACTGCGAGAACAGTTTAGTAGCGTCGTCGGCCCGCTGGGCGTCGGTGAACTTTGCGACGACCATCGAATGCGTTCGGCGCCGCATTACCGTCATGAGCGTGTCCTGGGGGATCCAAAGTTCCGATTCGATGAGCGATTCGTTGTCGGTGAATCGTCCGACGATAGTCCAGTCTGACCCTTCGAAACGGACATCTTTGCCAACGGCCAGCATTTCCACCGGTACGCCGAGTTTGATGTGCGACATGGCTCCGGCGAGTATTTCGAAGGTTCCTTTAGTCGGGCGGCGCCCTTCGCTGAGGCGGACGGTGTCGTGTACTTCAAACGCTATCGGGAATACTCCGCGGATGCTGACTGAGGCTTTTGCCCGCGAGTTCATAGCTACGGCGCGAACCATCGAAACGTGCAGTATTTCCGGTGAGACCAGCGGGTCTCCGGCTGCGTTCACCGCGAGGTTCGGCATGGAGCTTATCGTCACAACTTCGGACGGTTCGATGTTGCTGAACATCGCGTTTTGGCCTTTTCGGCTTATCATGAGCAGGTTATCGCTGGACCCGGTGACGTCGAGTCGTCCGAACAGTCCGCGCGAAAGCGAGAGCATGAGCACGGCTGCGAAAACGACAATCGCAATGCCCAGAGCAGTAGCCGCCGACTGCCAGGGTCGGCGTCTGAGGTTTCGCAGCGAATAGTGTGCAGGAAGCTTCATCTGTTGGTTATTCCTCGTGCGCGATGGCGGTTACGATTTCCAAACGCGACGCTCGCCAGGCCGGTAGGATGCTTCCGAGCAGTCCGCCCAGGCAAATTATTCCGATTCCGATCATCCAGACGCTCGGACCAGCGGTCATCGTTATGGTTATTCCGCAGGTCGAGACGGACTTAACGAGATTGGCGCTGATTATCGTCTGGACTATTACGCATCCGATAACGGCGCCGACAAGCGCCTGGATGGCTCCTTCGGAGATCACCATGCCCAGAATCCCTGCTCGCTTGAAGCCGAGCGTTCTGAGAATACCGAACTCGCGAGTTCGCTCCAGCGTGGTCATCGATATAGCGTTGCCCATAGCGATTAGAATCACCGCGATGATCACTACTATAATGATGCGAGATATAGTCACCATATCTTTCAACTGATCGATCGAAGCCGACATGAACGTTTCTTCTCGCTGTGTTGTCGTGGTTACTGAAAGCGGCAGGGCGTCGATTGCGATCGACGCGGCGTCTGGGTCCGCGCCCGGAATCAGGCGGATCATCACTCGGTTGGATATTCCCTGCTCATCTTTGGCTTCCTGCAGGAATTTCCTGCCGGCCAGGATCAGGAAATCGTCAGCCGATCCGTCGGTCGTAAATATTCCGCTGATATTAAAGCTGATCCCGTCGAGTTCTTTCAGGACGATATTTTGCCCGGTCTTCCAACCGTAGCGGCGGGCGATCATGTTGCCCACAAGCGCGCCGGAGGTGTCGGCTTTGAAGGCTTTCACCGCGTCGGGCGACACGTCGTAATCTCGGAACTTCTGGAAAATATCCTTGTCCACACCGTGCATGGCGATGATGTCGCTTGCGGACTGGCACGACGTCATCAGTAGTTTAATTGGCATGACCTCCGCTACTTGCGGAAGATCTCCGATTTGCAATGTTTGCGAGTCGGAGATTTTACTGGAAGTCGGTCAGTATCGATCCTTCTGCATCATCACCAGGTTCTGATTGTCGCCTGCACTGTTCATGACGCGGGCCAGGCTGTGCTGGGCGGTCAACAGGAAGCAAATAATCAGCGCCGAGATCAGACAGCAACCAGTCGTAGCGATCAGACGGGTCTTGGATCGAAACATGTTTTTGACAACCAGGGGCAACAATTTACCAAACATTATGCACCTGCCGTTTCTGGGGTTTTGAGGCGGCCTTTTTCGAGCCTTATCGTTCTGTCGGCGAACGCGGCGGCGGCCGAGTCGTGAGTCACCATGAGCAACGTTTTGCCCAACTCTGTGTTCAGACGCTTCAGCAGCGTCATAATTTCCTGTTCGCTTTGGGCGTCGAGATTGCCCGTGGGCTCATCGGCTACGAGCACCTTTGCGTCGGTCACAATTGCCCGTGCGATCGCCACTCGCTGCTGCTCACCGCCTGAGAGCTGTTTTGGGTAGTGGTCTCGTCGCTGTTCGATCGCTACTGCCTCCAGCGCCGCCTGGGCGTGCTCGCGGCGTTGTGTGCGACTCATCGGGAGCACAAGCAGGGGCAGTTCAACGTTTTCGAACGCGGTGAGCATCGGCATGAGGTTGTAGAACTGGAACACGTATCCCACGTTTCGCGTTCGCCACGACGCCTTGCGAGCGTCGCTCATCGCCAGGACGTCCTGGTCGCCTATGGAGACGGCTCCTGAAGTTGCGTGATCGATTCCCGCGACGATGTTCAGCAGGGTCGTTTTGCCTGAACCGCTGGGACCCATCAGCGCGACAAACTCGCCATCTGAGATATTAACGCTTACGTCGTTCAAGGCGCAAATTTCGTTTGTCCCTCGAACGTACGTACGTGTCAGATTTTCTATCTGAATGTATGGCGCCATCAGTTCTCCTGCACAGCCATTCCCGGGCGCAGTGAGGCCAGGCGGCTGGTGATAATTCGCTGACCGGGCTTTAATCCGCCGGTGATTTGCGTCTGGGCTCCGATCTGCAGACCGGTAGTTACGTTTTGTCTTCTGACGCGCGCGGCGTCCATTAGCAGCACATAGCTGTTAACGTTGTCGCTTAGCAGTGCGGTGGTGGGGATCATAATCGTCCGGTCGGCTGGGGCGGTGGTGGGGGCGTCGGACAGGAATGTGATCCGGGCCACCATTTCGGGAAACAACATCGCGTCGGGATCGTTTATTTTGACTCGAACAGTAACGGTGTTTTTCGACAGCTCAGCCAGCGGTTCGGCCCGCAGCACCGTTCCTGAATAACGTCGATCGGGATTGGCTTCGGTAACTACGACTACCGGCTTGCCGACTCTTATCGCACTGATGTTGGCCTGGGTCACATCGACGCGGGCCTGCATTTCCTGGGGATCGTAAAGCGAGATAAGCTCCGGCGCCTTGGATGCGTTGATCCATTCTCCGATGCGATGCATGACCCTCAAAACGCGAAGAGGGCGTTGAGATTCCGGCGCCGAGATGGTGCAGTAGCTCAGCTCTCGCTCGGTGAGTTCGACGCGACTTTGTGCCGCCAGCAACTTGGCCTTGCCGACTGCGATGTCTTCGAGTCGGTAACCGGCTTTCATTTTATCGGACTCGGCTCGAAGTTGTGCGCTAACGGCGGTGGCCTTTTTGAAAGTTGAAAGATCGTTATCGAGCGCTTCGGCGGATATAGCTCCGTCGGGCAGTGCTTTGCTTCGCTCGTAATTCGCCTTTGCGATGCGCTCTATTTCGACCGCCTCGTCCAGGCGTGCCTCGGCGGCGACGATGTCTTCTTTGCGATGACCTGCGTTGAGTTTATCCAGGGCTTTTTGTGCGGCTTGAACTTCGGCTCGTCCCAGCGCCAGGCGTGTTCGAATATCTTTATCATAAAGCGTTGCGATGGTCTGGCCGTTTTTAAGTGTCTGTCCCTGCTTGACCGTAAGTGTGTCAAGGCGCTCAGAAATGCGTGCCGAGACAATCAGAGGCCATTGGGGGGTGGCGACTTCAATCCATCCGCCGGCGGTGAATCCTCGTCCCTGCGATACGCCCTGGGGTTGGATTAATATGGTGTCAACTTTGAGTGCTCCTGCGGGCATGAAGCGGTTCCATCCGTGGGAGGCTGCGAACCCTATCGCCAGGCAGATGATGCATAACAGACCGATTTTCCACCATTTACCGCCAGCCGACGGGGCGTGTTCGGGTATTTTGAGTCTGTTTAAATTCATCTCGGATGGCATGGCGGTTTCCTATGATACCTGCTTTAGTAACGTAGCTCGAACCATTGTAGCAATGCAATCGACGGTAACAAAGGCAATTGTTCTAATTCCTAGTTAATTGGTAATGATTTAACGCCTTTTCAACGTTGTGATGGGAAAGTGTATCATTGCGCGAATTCTACCTTGAGCGGGCAGATATTCGACACAGAGACTCTGAGGTTCAGAGAACGGCAAACGGCAAACGGCTTTGCCACAGAGATCGCAGAGAACGGCAACGACAACGGCGGGAAAGATGTTTACGGCAACGGCAACGGCCAACGACCAACGGCGAGAACACAGAGGACGGTGAACAGCAACGTCGACGGCAACGGCATTTTTTTTACCACGGAAAGCACGGAAGGCACGGAAATTAACGACAACGGCAGTAGTGAGTAGTGAGTAGTGCAACATGTTTTCTGTAAATTACCGTTAGCTTCGATCATTTAACGCTTAGGCTGAACCGGAGGGAGTTGGCGGTTATGTCGTTGGGCTTTTGCCGTTGTCGTCCTCTGTGTTCTCGCCGTACGCCGTTGTCGTTGACGTTGCTGTTAACATCTTATCGCCGTTGTCGTTGCCGTTCTCTGTGATCTCTGTGGCAAAGCCGTTTGCCGTTTGCCGTTCTCTGCGATCTCTGTGGCAAAGCCGTTTACCGAGATTTTCTTCTTGTCAGCGGCGGTGTGTGTGGGGATAATCCGCGGTATGAAGAAGTTAGCACTGTTACTGCTGTTGTGCGTCGCCTTTGCAGGCGGCTGCCTCGAACAGAAACTGACCGTCACCAGCGAACCTGCCGGTGCGTTGGTGATTATCTCCGATAAGGAAGTCGGGCGCACTCCGCTTACGATCGACTTCACCTGGTATGGCGACTACGACATTATAGTCCGCTATCCGGAGAAAGGTTACAAAACGCTGAGTACTCACGCCGAGATTTCCCCCAGGTGGTACGGATATCCTCCGATCGACCTTTTCGCCAGTATGGCTCCGTGGACCATAAGCGACAAACGCTACCTGCACTACAAACTCGATAAGCTCACGCTGCCCGACAACGACACCCTGATCAAACGGGCAGAACAAATGAGCGAGCGGAACGCACGCGCTGAAAATTAGTCGCAACAGCGCATCTCAAGCGATTTTCATTATTCCGGCGCCGGTCTGCTAGCCGGAGCCCGCTGTGTGGTTGGTGAGAAACTTTGCTGCACGAGTTCTTTCGTACACGCTACAAAGGTGATGGGGCTGTTTGTGAATTCATATCTGGAGATTTCCAGGTTATCGTCGAGTTTATAGTGCATCGATATGTTCAAGTTGGCGCCCGAGAACGTCACCTTGATAACATTATCTTCTTTCGGTTTGAATGTGATGTTCGTGAAATTCACCGCACCGTCGATAATCGCCTTGTCGTCGAATAATATTTTGAAACTGGCGTCCAGTTGTCTTTCTGCGACGAGTTTCAGGGCAAGCGGCATGGCGCCTTCGGGGAGGTAGTTTTCGGGGCGGTCGGTGGAGGCGGTTTGGGTTTTCCCGTCGACGTTGCGTGTTACGGTGATGGTTTCATTGTCGAGGATTATTTGCGTTGCGATCTGATTGGTTTGGTCGTCAGGACTGTCTGCGGAGTATTGGCCCTGGGACAGGTCGGCGCTGAGGGACCATCGGCTTTTGTGTGTAAAATCGTCGCCGACCACCTGTTTCAGAGCTCCGGAATAACCACCTGATGGATCTTGTTGGCGTGAGACAACTTCCCAGCCCACAGGTGTCAAGCTATCAGACTCCTTTTTTCGATCGATTATTAAAAAATAGTTTTCCCTGCGATCGGCCGACCAGTATTCATCGAGCGTTTCTCCGGAGATTTCAGCGATAATTTCCGCACCGGCCTGCGATGATGTAAGGGGCGGAGTTTTTGGTTGGGTTGTGAACCACGCGATAGCGACACTGATCGCCAGAACAGCTATCATAACCACTGCTATCAGATTGAATCTCTCGCCTGAACCGTTGTTTGTTCTTGAGTGCATGTCTCCCATATTACCGCCTTTAAGTTCGCGATGCAAAGGCAGGGACGGCAGGTTCTAGGTTCTAGGTTCCAGGTGCTAGGAACGTCAACGGCGAAAACCTAACGGCGTCACACAACTTTATCGGGGTGGTTTTCGCCGTTGACGTTCGCCGTTGACGTTCGCTTTATTCCGTTCCTAGCACCTGGAACCTAGCACCTGGAACCTGCCTATCCCAAGGTACGGGGTTGACTGGACGCGTCGTGTGCCTCACAATACCCGGCTGTCTCTGGCGTTGCGCCGGGCAAACCGATTTGAACTTACCGGAGCCGCATTTGAAAACAGTTGATAAAAACGACTTGGACCAACCAGACCCGAGCAAAGTGCCCGCTCCGTCGGAGATATTTGAGAGGCGTCTGCAATTGCGCGGATTCCTTGTCCCGCTCCTGACGCTCCTGTCGTGCGTTCTGCTGACGGTTTCATTTCTCGGTTGGTGGGTGCATCTACCGTACATGGCGTTTTTTGCGCTGGTGCCCTGGGGGCTCGCACTCGGCGGGGCGACCAACAGGTTATGGGCGATCTTGTGGGCATGGTTCGCTGGCTTGGCTTTCTTTTCCATCAACCTTTATTGGCTCTTGTTTTTTACGCTTTCGACCTATCTGGGCGTGCTGTACCTCTCTGTCTACTGGTTGATTGCGGTTATTATCCTCAGGGCAGCGTCGCGACGCTGCTGGCCGATGTGGATTTGCCTCCCGATAATCTGGGTCGCCCTGGAGTTTGTTCGGGCCCGGATGACGGTGCTGGGCTTCCCGTGGATGTCTCTGGCGTACTCGCAATATTGCAGGACATGGTTGATACAGATCAGCGATATCACCGGGATATATGGAGTCTCGCTGATTGTGGCGATGGCTAACGGCGTGATAATCGACCTGCTGGCCCTTCCGCTGTTCGGGCGTCGGGGCGAACGCAAAGCCCGCATTTTGCGACGAGGACCGTTCGGAGTGCTCGCCTTTGCGATAATACTCGGAGGAATGCTCACATACGGATGGTATCGAACTGAAAAGCAGAGCGGGCACTTATCTCCAGGCCCTTCGATAGCAGTGGTGCAGACGGCGTTTCCGATCTCACTTTACGAACCGCCTGTCCCGCCGAAAAAAGTATTCGCAGAACACGTCCTGGCCAGCAGGGCGTTTGCGAACGCTGAATGCGGACTGCTGGTCTGGTCAGAATCGATGGCGCCTCCGAGGCTGAATCCCGAGTACATGAAACTGCTTAGGGACGGGGACACGCGCCGGGAGAACCGACAGTATCTTGCGGATATCAAAACTTTGCTGGGCGAGTTGGGATGCCCGCTGCTTACCGGTGGGTCCACGGCCCACGACGATGCGCCGGCTGGTGCGTCCAAGCGCGTTATGGTGCGAAGGAACTCGGCGCTATGGTTCAATAAGGACGGAAAGATAACCGATCAGTACGCCAAAAGGCATCTCGTACCGTTCAGCGAATACGTACCGTTCAAGGAGGGGTGGCCCTGGCTGCACGAACTGCTGCGAGGCCCCGTGCCCGAAGGCATGCACCAACTTCAGCCCGGGAAAAAATGGACCCGCTTCAATCTCGAAGGAGAATCGAGGTCCTGGACTATTGCAAGCCCGATATGCTTTGAAGGAACGTTCCCCGAGGTCTGCAGGCAGATGGTCACAAGCAACGGGCGAAAACGTGTGGACATCTTGATAAACCTGTCGAACGACGGGTGGTTTGTCTGGAAATACGGAGACCGACCTTACCGCGACAGCGTTGAACACTCTCAACATCTCGTGCAGTATTACTTCCGCGCAGTGGAAAACCGAGTACCGGTTGTCCGATGTGTTAACACCGGAATAAGCGTGTCGATCGACTCCAACGGGCGTGAAGTGGCGAGAATAACCAAGCATGGCGCCACGATGGTTCCAGGAGCGATGCTGCTGGGCGCAAAAGAGGACGACACCGAAGAATCGTCCCCATCGATAAAACGCGGATACCAGAGCGAACCAGGGGTCCTTGTGGACAGCCGCCAGAGTTTGTACAGTATCTGCGGTGATCTGTTCGCATGGATTATACTGGCGGCGGCGGGTGTAATGATTTGCATAATGCTGCTGCGACCGAGTGTAGAAAAGCGTAAAAAAGAAAGGGTAGAATGATGATTTTGTCTCTTCGTAAAGTTTCCGCGTGTTTATTGGCGGCTGTGTTTTTGGGTTCGGTTGGCGGATGCACACCGCCATGGGAGTCTGACGAAGTGGTCCTGAATATCGCGCCTGTTAATTACGCGAGAATTCGTCAGGATGCGGAAATTACGCTAAGACAGGCCGCCGAAGACGACCTTGCCACTACGCGTTTTGTTGCGATGGAAGCCATACCGAAGGTGCTGGGCGCAAAGGCCGGTCCGATATGCAAGCAAGCCCTGTCGGACAAGAGCCCGGAAGTGCGATTCGCAGCGGCTATGGGAATCGGCGAGATCCGTTACGCGCCGGCATTGGAAAAACTCCAGACGATGGCGAAATACAAAGTGCCCGGCGCCGAACGCGATGCAGGGACTTATTGTGCGGTGATTTACGCTCTCCACCAACTTGGTGATCAGACCCACACCAGTGATCTTGGCGAGATGCTGTTTGATGACGTGGTGCCCGTGCGGGCCTCGGCTGCTTTGGTTATGGGTAAAATGAAACTCAAAGCCGCCATCCAACCGTTGAAGTCCGCCCTGGGCAATGAACGGGACGATGCGATGAAGTTCGAACTGACCAGAGCCCTGGCCCGATGCGGTGAGAAGAGCAGCATAAGAAAACTCGAAGCGTACACCAGGGATCGATTCGTTGACGAACAGATTATCGCGATCAGGGCGTTGGAGGAACTGCAGTCGCCAATGTGCCGCACGCTTTTCCCGTATCTGGCGGTGCACGATAAGTCACCCCGAGTGCGAACGGTGGCGTCGGGTGCTTTGGCGGCGATGGGGTACGAGACGCCCGAACTGTTCAGTTATTGCGCCCAGGCGGCGTTGGAGCCTCGAACTTTGATGGTCCAGGCGCTTGGTGATGCTCAAAAAGTCACCAATAAGCAAGTATATTTTCTCCAGAGCCTGGCTGCGATGTCGATGAGCGGTTTTAAACATCAACAAGCCATTGATGTGGCCGGTGAACTCTTAAAGAGCAAGGACCCGGGCGTTCGAGTGGCGTCCGCGGTGTGTATTTTGAAGAAGATACCGGACGTTTCGGTTCCCAAACCCGTTAAAAAACCGGTGAAAACGGAACTCTTGACGCTGCCCAAGCCCAAACCGGAGCCCGTGCGTGTGAAGCTGCATACAGCCGGTGGAAAAGACTAGATGCAGGTATTGTGAGAATGTCGCAAGAAAGTTGTTGACCGCGCAGCCCGCACCGATTATTTTAAGTTCAGATGTAAATCGTAATGAGAATGGAAATTCTCTTGACTTGTAGTTGCGAGAAATGATAATCGCATCAGGATCAGCAAGGTCAGCTATTGTAGCCCAGACGCGCGGACAAGGATGCCCGCACCCATGTGTGATCTATAAACCAGCGGTTTGACCGCAGGACTGTAACTTCGAAGGAGACAGCAGTTGAGTATCTTGACTAAGATATGCGTAGTGTTGGTACTGTTTGTGTCAGTAATGGCCAGCGGAGCCTTTCTCAGGTTGATATCCGTTGAGCGAAGCTGGAAGCAGTCGTACATTAACCAACTCGAACGCGCAGACGTCGCCAACCTTGCCGCTGCTGAAAGCAAAATAGCAATGCGAAAGGTTCTGGCGGAACTCGCTAAGGCTCAAGACGTTGGTCGCGACAGCCAAGCCGCCCTGGCCTCCGCTGCCGATGCACACGCAGCAGCACTGGCGAAAGAGGCTGAAGCTACAGCGCAGGCCAAAGGCGATATCATTGCAATCAAAGCGTCTTTGACTGAACTGTCAAAGAACCTTGAAACAGCGCAAGAGATGCAGAAGTTGCTTGCCAGCGAAAAGACCGCACTGGCCAAATCGCTCGTGACAGCGAACACTGCTGCTCGTGAACTCAAGAAGGAATCTGATGACGCCTCAGTCCAGATTCGTCGTCTTGAGAACATGCTGAAGCACTATGCTCTGTTGATCAAGGATCTCCGCGCTGAGATTATCGTTCTGCAGCAGACAAAGACCGCCACAGTTGCCGACGCTGACGCCGCCGATGCAACGCCCGCGCCTCCGGCACAGGCTATCACAGGCAGGATTACCGCAGTGGACTCCGGTGTTGCCAGCATTAATATAGGCCGCGCTCGGGGCATCAAGGATAAAATGGTCCTTAAAGTGTTCCGTAATGGTGAGTTCGTTTCTCACCTGCGAATCGATCTGGTGCGACCCGATTCGGCTGCTGGTATAATTCTCGATAAGAAACTTGATGTGATGCAGGGCGATGAAGTCGCCACTAGCCTCAAGTAATTCAGGAGCCGCTTGATTATGAGCCAATTACCGCAAGATGGATCGGTACAGGTAAAGCCTCAGTCCAACATCTACACGATGATGATGATCATTACCGTCTTGGTTTTGGGCGTCGCGATAGGCCTCGCCGTGCAAAAAATGACGGCGACGCCGGACGCGGGCGGATACGGACTGACAATCGGCGAGATCTTCGGCGCCGCTATCAAAACGCCGAAATAAGCCCCCTCACCATGGGATCGTGGGTCCAGGGAAATCGTGTTCAAGCCGATCACGGCTGGTTTTTAGACGGATTTTCTTTGGGCTTTCCGAACGCCTGGCCGATATATAACTCTGATGACGATTTTCTGATATATGCTAGAAAAGGGTCGCAATGATCTTTGATTCATTACTTGGTCTCTTCTCTATTGATATGGGTATCGATCTGGGTACCTGCAATACACTGGTCTGTGTACGCGGACAGGGTATCGTTCTGAACGAACCGTCGGTTGTGGCTGTAAAACGCGGAACGAATCGCGTACTGCAGAACGGAAACGCCGTTGGTATCGTAGCAAAAGAAATGCTGGGAAAAACTCCGGGCTCCATCAGCGCCATCAGGCCGATGAAGGACGGAGTTATCGCTGACTTCGATATCACCGAGGCGATGCTCGGATACTTCATCAGAAAAGTCCACAGAAGAAGATCACTGGTAAAACCCAGAGTCGTTATCGCAATCCCCTCGGGAATAACCGCCGTCGAAAAACGAGCGGTCCTCAATTCGGCTGAACGCGCCGGAGCCAGGCGAGTTTATCTCGTCGAAGAGCCCATGGCCGCCGGTATCGGAGCCGAACTGCCCATCACCGAACCCACCGCTTCAATGATTGTGGACATCGGTGGTGGAACTACGGAAGTGGCTATCATGTCACTGGCCGATATCAGCGTGTGCGAGTCGATCAGAGTTGCCGGCGACGATATGGACGAAGCGATCGCCGCCCACATGAAGCGAACTTACAATCTCATGATCGGCGAACAGACCGCGGAAAAAATCAAAGTCGGCATTGGGTCGGCATCACCGATGGACGAAGAGGTGACACTCGAAGTTCGCGGCCGGGATATGATCTCCGGGCTACCGAGAAAAACTGTCATCTCGTCGGAAGAAGTTCGCGACGCACTGAAAGAACCCGTCGGTTCGATTATCGACTGCGTCACGCGAACGCTGGAAAAAGCCGAACCGGAACTCGCAGCCGACCTCGTAGATAACGGAATCACCCTTGCAGGCGGCGGAGCGTTGCTAAAGGGCATGGACACCGTCCTGTCAAACGCAACAGGGCTCGACGTCGGTATTGCCGCTGAACCAATGACCTGTGTCGCGAGAGGCACGGCGGTCTATCTGGAGAATCTGGAACTCTGGAAAGACAC
>JABGPF010000490.1 GCA_018645065.1 Phycisphaerales bacterium | reverse complement strand
CTACATCTCTCCTATCTCGCGCAGCGTGCCTGTCTCCTGCTTCCCGAAGTACATCAGCGATTTATTAGGGGTAGTTTATTGTACTCGCTTTTAGCGTCAACGCGACAGCGCGTTTGGTATCTCCTTGCAAAAACTGGTTTTCGTGAAGGATTTTGTGAGCAGCTATCACGTTATGACTAGGCAAATATGAACTCTTGTCACCCTCGCGTTCTTGTAATCATGCCGTATCCCCCTATATTGCATCAGGCGATCCGTGAACTGACTAAAAAGTAATTCATATTTAATTAGACGTAACGCCTCATTGTCATTATAATACTCTGCAATAGTCCAGAGTCTCATGTCCAAATCTCGGCGTGCGGCTCGTTATCCATGGAAGGAACGATCATGTGTGAGTTCAATCAGGACGAATCGATGCTCTTTGGTCCGGGCGGACAATTACGAGTCCCTGACGGCGACGATATCACCCGGAAGATGGCTATGCTGATCGAAGGTCAGTGCGGCGGTCTTGGGCCCAACAAGGCCGCCGCAAAATACGGCTTTAGTCGCCAGCGATACTTTCAGCTTCGCAAGGCCTTTGAATCCGGCGGGGCCTTGGCGTTGGCCAACAGGAAGCGAGGCCCCAAGACCAATTATCGCGGGACTCACCAGGCCATAAAGGAAGTGATCCGCCATCGTTTTCTCGATCCGCTGGCTTCGGCGGCGGTGGTTGCT
The DNA here is from genome assembly GCA_018645065.1 of Phycisphaerales bacterium. Classification (GTDB taxonomy): domain Bacteria; phylum Planctomycetota; class Phycisphaerae; order SM23-33; family SM23-33; genus BS750m-G57. Next base: position 1,604 of record JABGPF010000490.1, on the reverse strand, counting down.
CAGAAGATGCGCCAGTGCGATTATTCGATCAGCACCAGCACCGTTCAGCGAATCATCGGGGCATACGGCCTGGAAAAAAAAACTCTACGTCAATGTAACTGATGACAAGATCCTTGAGGTCGAGACCCATTGCACCAAACGCAATACGCGGTGCGAAGCGTCTGACTCCCGCACCATCGAGCGGCGCGTGCGGCAGCAGTTGGCTGACGGGGTCAGCGGCAACCACTTGGGGCTTTGGTTGTTGACACCGGAGCATTTGCGTCTTGGCACATGGGATATGCTGTGCGGTTGGACGGGGCGCCCGTCGCAAAATGTAGAACCGAGACTGGCGATGCAGCTTTTGCATGAGGCGGCCTTGTGCGTCACAGGGATTCGCCAGTCGCGTTGCCTTAGGCACAGGGGGTTTGAACTGGCAAACGGTCTTCCGTTCGTGGCCTCCGACCAGGCCATCCACGATCTCCTGGACGCCCACACCATCGCCGAAGCCCAAGCCGTCCAGGTGGTCATGGGGCGAATCCGCCAGGCCTGCGGACACTATAAAGGCAGGATATTGGCGATTGATCCTCATCGGCTGCTGTCTCACAGCAACCGCCGAATGCGAGTACGCAGGAGCAATGCGAAGTCAAAAGCCGCCAAGACGACCCAAACGTTCTTCTGCCTCGACGCCGACACCTGTCAGCCGCTTTGCATGACGATCGGAACCTCAGCCCCGACGGTTGCTCAAGTGACCGGAGGCCTGCTGGATATGGCCTCGCAGATACTTCCGAAGCAGGATTCCCGCCCGCTGGTGTTGGCCGACGGCGAACACTTCACGGTGGAACTCTTCGAGAGCATATGTCGAGACTCCAGGTTCGACCTGATCGTTCCGACACCCGGACAACCGTATATCAAAAAGTTGCTGCAGGGCATCGATCCGGAAAAATTCGTTCGCCATTGGGCCGGAATGGCGACAGCTAAAGTACCGTACGCCTTCGGCAAGTCAGACGCCGGGCCCTTCCACCTCTTTGCACAACGATCCCGAGAGACGCTCGGGGAGTACGGATACAAAGGCTTCCTTTGCACCGCCGACCGCGACGAAGTGGAGGCGTTGAGCGTCGAGTTCCCCAAGCGTTGGCATATCGAGGAATTTTTCAACGCCAACCAGGACCTCGGTTGGAAACGCGCCGGTACGCAGAACATGCACATTCGCTACGGCCAGATGACGATGGCCCTTTTGGCTCAGGCTTCGATTCATCAACTGCGTCAGCGGTTGGCCGATCCGGCCGACCAGTGGGATGCCAAGCATTTGGCCAAGGAGATATTTAGCGGTTTGGACGGCGGGCTTCGCGTGCATGGAGATACGGTGGTGGTGACGTATTACAACGCTCCAAACGCCGCGATGCTGCGTGATCATTTTGAAGGGATGCCCGAGCGTCTTGAAGCCGAAGGGATATCGCCTGAGATTCCGTGGCTGTACAATTTGAAGTTGGACTTTCGGTTCAAATAAGTACAATAAACTACCCCTAATAAATCGCTGAAGCACATCGGGGTGGCAAAAACGCCGTTCGCCGCTCACTCCTGCGCTTGGCTTCGAAGGTCCTCATAGTCTAGCCCCAGATCTTCTC
>JABGPF010000134.1 GCA_018645065.1 Phycisphaerales bacterium | reverse complement strand
CCAACGCCATAGCAAGGAAATCATCCCACTTCTCACTCAAGCGGTAAAAGACAAGGACAAAAAAGTCAAAAAATACGCAGAACTGGTTCTTAAAGTAGCATTGGCAAATCAGAAAAAAAACAAGACGCAGTAGTAACCACCATTTTCACCAGATAGGATTCTGAGCGATAAATTCAAGCAACGCCTGATATTTCGGCGCGGTGGTTGGGATTGATCGGCGTGTTCGAGCACGCCTACTGGCCTTACTTGCGGTAGAGGCCGATGGGTACTTATCGCAAACAGGAGATTAAAGTGGCAAAGAAGATCGTATTATCTCTGATTGTGTTGAGCAGCGCCCTCGGCGTAGCCGGGCTGCGGGGCGAGAGCAAAACCCCAACGTACGTCAATCCCGTGATCGACGAGATCGGGCCGGCCGATCCGCATGTGATACTCTTCGAGGGGAAATACTACCTATACCCCACTGGCGATAACTGGAGCTATCACGTCTACACGTCCAGCGATCTGGTGCATTGGACCAAAGGTCCGCAGGTATTCAAGCCGGGCGTGAAAAACGTCTGGGCGCCGGACGTGTTCTACAACCCCGCCGATAAAAAGTTCTATCTCTACTACACCGTGAACATGACCATCGGCGTGGCGGTGGCGAACAAGCCCGACGGGAAATTCGTCGACCGCGGCGTCCTGTTCAAAAGCGCGATAGACGCACACATGTTCCGCGACGACGATGGAAAACTTTACCTGTATTACGTGCGGCGGCCCGGTTTTAGAATCTGCGTTCAGCGAATGAAAACACCTCTGCAGAAAGCTCCCGACAAGCCAATCCAAATCATCAAACCAACCGAACCGTGGGAGAAAAAACGCGGAGCAGTCACCGAAGGCCCGTGGATGCTGAAGCGCAACAAAACGTACTATATGATGTATTCTGGAACAGGGGCGAACTCGCTGGACTACGCGGTCGGATATGCGACATCAAAAAGCCCGACTGGCCCGTTTGTCAAACACCCGGGCAATCCAATAATCAAGAGGGGTGGTGGAGCGTTAGGGCCTGGACACGGGTGTGTCGTCAAAGACGCCGCGGGCAAACTGTGGCACGTTTATCACCAACAGAAAGACGGATCCAAACCGTGGAACCGCTTCCTGTGCATCGACCCGCTATGGTTCGACGCAAAAGGAGTTCTGCACGGTAAAGCGACCAGAGGCACGCAACAACCCGCTCCGGCGACGCAACGCAAGTAATGTTATTGCTTAACCTTACGCTTCTTGCCTTTTCGCTTACCGCCAGCAGGCGCCTTGGGACTGACCGTTGGTGCGGTCGGTGTGAATTTGCCTTTGCCCGTTGCGGACCAGGCGAGATCGGCTTTGATTTTCGGGTTGGATGTTCGGTCGTCCTTGTACTTTTGCCCGTATGCGATTAGTTCGGCAGCCAAGTCGCGAACAATCGGGCGACATTCTGGATCGAGGAAGAAGTTTTTCAGTTCGTCGGGGTCCTTCTCCATGTCGATCAGCCACGGGATGTCTCTGGGCGAAACGATGAACTTGTACCGCCCTGTAAAGGCTCCCAGCCAGTTTGCCGCCTGCCCGCCAGTACCGCGAACGAACGTTACATCTTTCCAACCGTCAGGGGCCTTGCCTTTGGTGAAAAGCTGCGAGGCGTCTCTGCCCTCTTCTCGTCCGGCGGTTTTGGCGTCCATCATGTTGATAATCGTTGGCAGGAAATCGACCGTTCCGAGCGCCTCTTTGACGATCGTGCCAGCTTTGATCTTGGCGGGATAGTAAACAACGAATGGGACCTTCGCCGATCCCTCCAGCGGAACGCCCTTGTTGTGACGATGGTGCTCACCGCGCAGGTCGCCGTGGTCGGCGGTGAAAATAACAATCGTGTTGTCCATCAGCTTCAGGGCCCGCAGGCATTGAAGAATTTTCCCAACGTTGTCGTCGATACACTTGACCATACCGTAGTACTTGGACTGCCCGTAGGCTCCCTTCTGCGGTTTGGCCCAGCTTGGTGCGGCAGCGGCGGGCTTATCGTAGGTTCGTGGTTTCTCGAACGTCATGTCGTCGTACTGGCTGGCGTACGGCGGGCGGACGGTGTCAGGCCCGTGCGGATCGGGCAGCGAGACCATGTAACAGAATCGCTTCGATGCGTTTTTCTTGATGAAGTCGATAGTCTTGTCGGCCAGGAAGTCGGTTGCGAATGACTTTTTGTCGGCTCCGACGACACTATAGCTGCCCTTGCCTCCAGTGCGTGCTTTTACTCGCGGCCCGGCGGGCGTGTCTTCAAATTGCTTCCAGTGGCCTCGGTTGAACATGTAGGCGTTGTCCTGGAATCCGAATTTCCGCTTGGGTCCCCACTGGGGTTTCCCCCCGCCATCGAGATGCCACTTGCCCGAATACCCCGTCGAATACCCGCCCCGCCTCAGGATCTCAGCGAACGTAACGACATCATCACTCAGACGAATATTATTGTTAACTACTGGCGTGTTCTGGGGATACTGCCCCGATACAAACGCCGCCCGCGATGGCGAACAGACCGGCGTGGTCGCGTAGAACTTGGTGCAGAGGGCACCGTTCGCGGCGATCCAATCGATATTGGGCGTCTCAACGATCGCCTTCTTGCCCCACATGAACGCCTGGGCGGGACTCAGCGTTTCGCGGTAGCAGCCCAGCGTGCGGAAGTTGTGCTCATCGGTCTGGATGATCAGAAGATTCGGGCCTGATTTGGCGGCTCCGAAAACGCTTCTCGGCGTGGCGACAGCTACGATCGCCAGCCCGCTGGCCTTGAGGAAATTGCGTCTGCTTTGTGTGGCTAGAGTGTCCATGGTGGCCTCAGTGCTGTGCGTCGGGTTAATCGATTAGCTGCATCGTTGTCGATGAACTGTTCGGCGTCTGGGTCCCAGCGGAGCGTTTGCCCGCCGAGCATTATCGAGATATGCGCGAGGTGGCATACCGTAGTGGTGCGGTGCCCGACTTCTGCGTCGGCGAGTGTTCGGGCTCTGGTCTTGACACAATCGATGAAGTCGGCCTTCTCGCTCCTTAGCGGGAACCTGATTTTATCGTCGGCTCCGAGTGCTTCTTTCTCCAGCGCTTTGGAGCTGTATTTCGGTCGCTGCCCCCAGTTGGCGTGAATCCATCCGTCTTCGCCTTCGAAACGCACGTAAGGCCTGCCCATCACGTAATGCATGGTCACGCCGTTTGCATATTTGAACTTCGCGCCGAAGCTAAGCAGAACGTTCCAGAGCCCGTCTTTCGGGTAGGTTCCGGTGGCCTGGACTTCGACCGGTCCGCTGCGATCGGTGCCATTGCCCCACTGGGCGATGTCGATCAGATGGGCGCCCCAGTTGGTGATCATCCCATCGCAGTAATCTCTGCAGCGCATCCATCCGGGGCGCCGGAAGCTCGATGGGGTATGCACGCGGTTCAGCGTATACGGAGCATTTTGCGCCGGCCCGAGCCACATATCGTAGTCGAGCTCCTTGGGAACGGGCATCTCCGGTTGGGGTCCGCACGCTTTATCGCCTGCCGGTACGCCAGCGTGTATCGTGTGCAACTTTCCGATCCGCCCATTTCGCACAAGTTCGACCGCTCGGTGAAAATACCAGTGCGATCGGAATTCACTGTCGGTGCGGAATACTCGCCCGTATCGCTTGACGGTGTCGGCCAGGACACGTCCTTCGTGTATGCTAAGCGTCAAAGGCTTCTCGCAGCAGATATCCTTGCCCGCCTTAGCTGCCGCTATCGACATCGGAACGTGCCAGTGGTCCGGCGTGGAGATCATCACCGCGTCGATATCATCTCGCGCCAGTACCTCGCGAAAGTCGCTATACGTCTTGCATCCGTTGTATTTGCCTGACGGTTTCTTCTTGGCGTAATACTTATTCACACGTCCGAGCGCCTGAGCCACCCGCCACGAATCCACATCACACAACGCGGTAACCTGCGTGTCTTTCGATTGCAGGAACGGAGGTAAATTCGCATGTATCCCCTGCCTTCCGACTCCGATCACGCCGACATTGATCCGCTCGCTGGGAGCAATTTCCCCAATCGCACGGGCTGGAAGAAAGTACGGAACGCCCGCCGCCGCGCCGGTCGCCAAAACGCCTTTAACGAACGAGCGGCGCGATATTCCCGATTGCGATTTGGGCTTGTCCACGGTTATTTCTCCTTGGAGGTAATCTTGCTCTGATAGGTTTTCCACGCAGCCATCGAACGTGCGAGATTCTTCTTCTGATCGCCTTTAACCGCGTAGCATTGCAGCCCGATCGGTCCTTTATAACCGGCCTGATTAAGCGTTCTCAGGAAACCCAGCACGTCAAACTCGCCCTGGCCAAGCGGGCGGATGAGCTTGTCCCAACCGCCCTTGTGATCGGCGCCGTTTATCGAGACCATGAAAAGGTGCGGCATGGCGGCTTTGATAATCTCGGGCAGTTTGGGTTCGCTGCCTGCTTTTAGTTCGTGACACAGATTGATCGAAACGCCGACGTTCTTGCGGGCGACCTTCTTCACCAGACGAATCGCCTGGTTGGTCGTTGCTATATAGAATCCCAGGTGCGGGTAGATCGCTATTTTGAGGCCATGTTTGGCTGCTGCGTCGGCGAGTTCTCGCACGACTGCGGCCGCCTTTTCGTCGTCTGTTTTCCCCTGGACCGTCAACCACAGCACCACACCAGTCCCTTCAAGCTGCTTCATCGCGTCGATGAGTTTGGGATCGTACGGTTTCTCCGCACCCGGACGGCACCAGACGTAGGTGCTGAAGACCCTGATCCCCTTATCCTTGAACGCCTTGACCTTCTTGGGCAAATCATGCACGCCGCTGTAACCGATACCCGCGTAACCGAGTTCTTTCAGCGTTTCGGCCTGTTGGGCGATTGTGGGCCTCCCGCGATTGATACCGTTATCGAACGCGAAGAACGGATTGGTCAGCCCAGCCTTCGCGGGCGCCTTAGCTGATTTAGCGTAACAGATGAGTACAACCGTAAATAAGCCCAGCAGCATCGCCACGCCGCACATCAGTCGCCTTGCGTTCATAGTTTCACCTTGTTCTCGTGTTAATGTCTGGCATTCATAATAAGGTAAACGCTCGCCAACGTCATCGATTTCCTTTTCGGTCAGCGTTTTGTTCCGACCAGCGGAGGCGTTGTGTAGATCGCCTGTTGGAACGTAACGGCCGGTCGAAAGTTCGGATGGTTCTTGAATCTCACGTGTCGCCGGCCCCAGTACGATCCGTAGTACTGGCAGTTCGCGTCAATCCAGTTGCTTATCTTCAGCAGCGCGGCGGGAGGAAGGTTGACCTTCTTATGTTTTTTCGCAAGCTCAGCCGCCCGCGCAGCAAGCGCCTTGTCCGCCAGGCGGACTTTACCCCTTGAATGCATCGCCACAACCGTAGTACCGTATGAAAGGCTTGATCGGGCAGGCAGATATTTCACCGATTCCTTAAAGCCCTCCTTAAGTCCCGGCCCCTGCTGTTTTTCGATCCTGGAGACCAGGGATTCGTAGGACACACTGAACAGCGATGTTGGGGTCCCGCTGAGGTCCATACCGCCGGATTTCTTCTTGGAGTTGTGGCACTTAAGACAATGCTGATCCAGGACCGGCTGGACATCGGTTGGATAATGCAGCGTTCGCTGGGCGAGTTTATCGTCCGGCTGGGCTGCGGGAATCGAGGGCGGACGCTTCAGCGCCCTGACCGCCCCGCCCGATCGCCCCGCCGCGGCGCTGTTCGGTGTTTCGTGACAACCGATGCAGCTCCGAGTCTCGCCTGGGCGGTAGTTCACATAGCTCCGCTCGGTCTGGACGGCGAGGAAATTCTCGTCCAACACCTGGAGGTAAATGTTCCGGTCGGCCGGTACAATAAAATTCGCAGATCCGTCATCCTCCACCGGCACGACACCCCACTGAACTTTCAGCCCCAGGACAGTTCGTCTGGAAAGAACAACGTGCGCCTTGCCATACTTGTCTGAACCGTCCCGGCGTCTTGCCGACCATGGACGGGGTACCTGCTCCAGTATTCGGATGTACTTGATTGTCCCGCGTTCAACATTCTCCAGCCCATGATGAACATCTGTCACCACACAGACAGCCTGTTTCTTTCCCGCCAGCCCGGCGTCGATAGCAGACCTGAGAACTGGCGGCTTGGTCCGGGCACGGAGCGGATACGGCTGCCAGCAGGAAAGCGATTGGTCGTTGTGCACCAACCGGACCTTCCCCGAGTCGTCCATAAGGTAAAGCCCATACGCCGTCGGGTTGTCCCATTTCGGCCCGGCGGGTTTATGCGCTACAAGGAAAAGTTTGTCTGACAATGGATAGGGATCTTTGAATACCGGACCGCTTCCACTGTTATCGTGTTTCCATTTGCCGGACGATTGCAGGTACCAAAAGCCCTTCTCGGTGCGAATATCCACCTGCGGCGTCATGTAGGTCATTGGCTCGCGGGTTCGGATGTTCTTGCTCGTATTGATTCGAATAATCGTACCAATCGAATTGGGGAAGCAATGAGGAGTGCCCAGGAACACGTACTCGTTGGTCTTGTCTGGTATAGGACGGCCGTAGATAAAGGTCGGGGGATAGGAAATATCGTTACCGTAAATCTCCACCGATCCGGTTCCGTCGGGTTTCATTGCCCAGAGGCATTTGGCGCCGATATGGCCCTTGTCTATGTATTCCCAACGCGTGTACATGATCCGCCCGTCCGGCATGACGCATGGCGAGGATTCGCTTAACGCACTGTTGCTTAACTTTCTTATGTTCTTACCGTCAGCATCCATGCGATGCAGGATCGCGGAGGTGAACACGTCGTCGTTGTTGCACAGGACGCCGAACTGGCAGCGTGTGGAAGTGAAAACTATCCCGCCGTCGGGCAGGTAGCACGGATGCATGTCGTCTGTCCCGTGATGATAGAACAAACCACCGCGAGATTTCCCGTACTTCTTAATGAGTTCGGCTTCATCGGCAGCGGGGTGAGTAAGTTGCCTCAAACCGCCCGATTTCGCGCGAAGACCGGTCGCAGGATCGATGTCGATCTCGTAAATGCGATAGCCCTGCCGCGGCGCCTTTTTCCAGCCGAAGACAATTTTTTTCGCGTCGAACGATACGTCAAACCGCCCGAACCATCCGCCTTTCAACTCACCGGCCAGTTCGGTGACCTTTCCGTCGCGGAGGTTCAAAACGCACAAGTTACCGCCCGACTTGGCGCGATCGTTTACGTGATCGGTGTAGTAATGGTCGGAAGTACACGTGTTGCGTTTGATGAAGACGATCCGGTCGAACTGCTTTGCATATCCGTCTAGCAGCGCCTTGCGCCCGGGCGACGCGGGGGCGGCAGCGGTGGCGAGTGAGCAGAATATCGCTGTCACCAGTACGGGCGTAAGGGCAGTTAATCTCATGCTATTTCCCATTCTCGTCATACAGGCGAATTTCGCATATCACCGGTAACTTAACGGTGGTTATGCGAATCTTCCCTGTGGTGACCGGCGCGAAGTTCACAACGCATCTGCGAAGTTTATTCTGCATGAGATCCGCGATGGTTTTGTACTCACCGCCGACCATCGCTTCGACGCTGAAACCAACGGACTTGCCCTTCTCGAACGTCACGTGAACGCTGCTGATATTTTGGGCGCGGGGTAAGTTCAGTTCGATCCAGTGCGGACCTTTGGCCTCTTTCGCCGGAGCCCATGCGTTGCGATCCTTGCCGAGAATTCTGTTCCAACCGTTGATCACCTTCTCGGGCGGCATGTCTTTTTCGCTGGTCGATGCGGTAAGTTTCGCCGAGAGCGCCAGATCGTTTTTGTCGGCATTTTTCACGCCAAGCAGATAGCACCCGTCCTTGAGCAACCGCTGCTGGAGTTCTTTTATGTGTTTTTTGTAGACACCGCGTGGTGATGTTTTGTTCTCCACTGCGATCACAGCGGCGGTTCCTGCAGCCTGCCCGGTTAGCATCATCGGACGCATCACGCGCGTGGCTCCCAGAGCGATATGCGTAACCGAATGGCAGCGTCCGGCGATGAACAGGTTGTCGATATTTTTCGAGTAGAGCGATCTGTACGGGATACTTACCCGCCGCCCGTGGTAAACGTGAATGCAGTCGTTACCGCGCACCCAGAAGCCCTCTGGATGATGCACGTCGATGCCCCAGTCGGTGAAACCGATCGTATCGGGATGAAGGATCTGCTTATCGAAATCGTTCTGGGTCATTATGTAATCGCCCATCAGGCGCCGGGACTCGCGCACGCCGGGCACATAATTAAGCCACACCAACTCGCGATACTTATTCCGTCCGACCGTTCGGGGGTTATGGTTCTTGGCGTAGTTCCACATGCCAATGTTGATCCGGAACAGCTCGTCGCGAATCTTCTCGGCGTCGACGATAATGTTCGACATTCCGCCAAGCTCAACCCACCACTTGTGCAGCACAGCCCCGTTAGGATCGTTACCGGGGTTCCTGCCCTTACCGCGCGACAGGCCGTCGAAATTCGGCGGACGGTCCGTGGTCCTTATCCGCCGATGAGTGCCTGGCTTTTCAAACTCTTTGCTCGTTCGCCATTGATAGGCCCATGGCGGGCAATCGAACGGAACTCCGCCGGACGGAGGTTTGGCCCCTGTCGCTGCGGCAGGCGATTTGGCTCCAAGCCGCGCCACTCGAATACAATCAGCCAGCACCACGCCTTTAGTACCGGTGGTGCTTATCGTCACGCGGACCGGAGCCTCAGGCGTGAAACGAAACGTCCCCAACAACCGCCAACCCTGGTCGCTTCGCTTCTGGTCGACGTTGAGTTTTGTTTTCCCATCGGCATGCTCAACAGAAACCGGAACCCCGGCAGCACGATTGCTGAACGCCCGATAGCCCAGGAATACCTGACGCTGCCCGGCGGATTTAACTGCGCATGTGAACGTGACGCTTTTTTTGCCCTTATCACTGTCGGCATCGTGAAGATAGTCCCCGCCCTGGAACGCGCTGTGTTTCCACTTTCCGGTAACGGTGACCCGCTTTTTGTCGGTGTATTTAACGATCGTCCCGGGCGCTTGGGCGATCTTGGCTGCACGTTCGTTTTCTCCGCCCGGGTGCATTTTGAATCCGGCTTGGTAGAGCGTGTTGCCCATCGTGCGTTTACCGGGTTTTACCGGCGCCAGCGATTCGTTGAACTCTGCTCGCGCCTCCTGGCCCATGCGGTATTCGGCTCCTGCGTAGTAACCGACCCACCCGTGGCCGGTGCAGTCGATGAACAGCGGCGCGGCGAAACTCATTCGCTGGCCGGTTCGAACGTCCAGTGCGACAACCGATTTGATGCGGTCCTTTCCCGACATTTCCACGCCGATCGCCCGGGTATTCAGGTGCAGCGCGATGTTCTTCTCAGCCCGAATTATCGCCTCCATTTTCTTCGAGTCGGCGAAGCTGGACCACCCCTGGGCGGGGAAGAACTCCTCAGCCAGCCCGGTTATGTTCACCTTGTCCGGCGGCTTGCCAATGTAGCCCATCGGCGGGATCTGGATCTCCGAAGATGCGTTACCGCCAAGCACCGGTCGATCCTGAATGAAAGCGACTTTGGCGCCGTGACGGGCCGCTGCGGCTGCGGCGCCCATACCTGCCGGTCCGCCGCCGACGACCACAACGTCGTAACTCCCCATCGATTTGACCTCAGGAGTAACTCCGCAGAATTTCATACGCTGTACAGCCAGTTGTTTCGCATCGTCGGCTGGCGTGAAATCAGCGGTCGCCAAAACAACCGCGTCGCAACGGCCCCACCATCCGGTAAGGTCGCGAATCGTCACCTTAACCACCCCTGCCGGCAGGTCAAACTGCCCGCCGCTGACCCATCGCCAACCGTCGGTTTTGGCCTTTCCGAACGTAACGCCTGACGCCTTGGCGCCTACGAGCACATTGAACCGGCCAGGCGAATGGCTCGGCAACCAGTCTCTGCATCGCACCCAGAGGGTGTATTTGGCGGCTGAGGGAATCTTCGCGATGGTGATTGCGTCTGCAACTGGTCTGCCGACACCGGTGGCTAGAAGATACGGTGAGCCCATCAGGTCGACATGCTGTGAGTCATTAGACCACTTACCGGTATTATCGAACCCTTCAGCCTCCAACCAAACAACGCCGCCCGAAGCGACAGAACAAGCCAACAAAAACGTCAGTAACAGGAACAGTAATGTTCTAATATGCATGGAGCATTCTTTCAGCAATAAGATAAAAGTTACGTAGGGCTATTGTACCTGTAGCAAACAACAACCACAACGGCGTCTTGCCACTGTAGTTACTGAGGGCTATAATCATTTCGGTTGTTCACAGCGGGCTTGATATTACTGGAGTTGCATAATGAGCATTTTGGGAAAATCCAAAACTATAAACATCCTGATCGCAATGCTGGCTGCGACGATGCTAACAGGCGGATGCGTAGACATGACGCAATGGCTGGGCGGGACCGACACCCCCCCGCCAAGCACCCAGCCGGCGCCGCGCGAATACACCCAGATCGATGTCCCCCAACCAATTAGCCTGCTGCTGCCGAAAAAGATTAACATCCACCCCTTCACCACCACCCGCACGTTCGATAAAGACGGTGGAATACGCGGCGTGGACGTGCGAGTCGAAGTTTTCAACGCTTTCCAGGAAGCGACAAAAGCGTTTGGCAGCTTCCGATTCGAACTGTTCACCCACAAACGAAACGCAGAAGACCCCAAAGGCGAGAAACGCGAAATTTGGGAGATCGAACCGTCAATGCTCGACGCAAAAGAAAACCTGCGATACTGGAACCGCAGCCAACAAATGTACGAATTCAAACTGCAATGGGACAAACCAATACCCGTCGGCGAAAAATTCGTACTCCAAGCCGTATTCACCAGCCCATTCACAGACCGCCTGATCACCCAACGCGTATTCATGTCAGGACAATAACATTTACATCCGCCATTGCGCGGGTTCTTATATTTTCGTACATAAATAAACCGGCCCGGAACAAGTCAACGCTTGTCCGGGGCCGGTTTTTATTCTTCCGCGTCGGATCGCCCGACATATATTGAAAAACTACTTGGTTCGCTTGATTATGTGGAAACCAAACGGGGTTTCAACGAGGTCGCTGACCCCACCGACTTTTAGCTTCCAGGTTCCTGCGGTGAAGTTTGGGTGCATCGTGTTCTTGTCGAACTCACCGAGACTACCGCCGGTTTTACCGCTGGGGCCTTCGGAATGCTTCATCGCCAATGCGGCAAAATCGGCGCCGGGAGCCTTGGCTTGAGCAAGAATGTCCGTCGCCAGTTTTTCAGCTTCAGCCTTGGTGCGGGTGGCCTCGGATCTCATCGAGCCTTTGTATCCGATAAGGATATGGCTGGCGGTTACCTTCTCCAGATTGGCATCGGCCGCTGAGATGGGTTCGGGGATGTCTTCGGTCAGGTCGACTAGCGACTTCCGCATTTTATCGGCCGTCCACGAAGGAATCTCGTAAACCCAGTTGCTGTGATTCTTATTGAATATCGGAGCGTTATCGCGCGCCATCAGAATCGCATTGTTAAGTTTGAGCTTGGAATCCGGATCACCGGGCTGCACGTTCAGGCTCTTGAGAACCTCTTCGCTCGGTCCGCCGCAAGCCAGCGTCACATAGTGTTTATCGTCCTTTTTCGAGACCTTTACAATGTACGTCGCATGGGCCTTGGTCTTGCATACGAACATAGTGTCGGCCTCGACGGCGACTTTTGCATCGGTGGCGATATCGTCAAACGTGAGGCTCGACAATGCGTCGAACAGAGCTTCGACTTCACTCTGTTTGGCCTGCTTGCCCGCTGGGATGTCCTTTAGGAAGATCGCGCCGGCTGCGTCTCGAGCGACGGTGCATGTAACGTCTTTCTGAGTGATTGCGACTTCCATGACGTCGTCTTTTTCGATCTCCAGCAGTTCGGTCTTGACGTAGTCGGACATGCTTGTTGAGAAGCGGACCGTTTTTTCGCTGGCGTACACCGCGTCCTGATCGACAACGCGAATGTATGCGCCAGCACCACGTGAGACCTGCCCGCCGACAACAACGCCCGTGAGCGTCTTACCGTCCTTATCGAGCAATTTCACCACAGTAGCCGACTTATCGGCGTCTGCAACGCCAAGGTCCTTATGCTTGTCCTTGTTGTCGGTGATCTTGGCTCCGCAACGTATATCCAGCGTGATGAACAATGCGTTGACCTTGTCGCTGGCGGCGGGATAACTCTGGCTGCTCTTGACGACGAACCCTGCATCGGTTCTGTGCAACAGCAGCGAATCTTCGCCCTGGGTAATGGAAATTTCGGATACAATTTTCGGGTCCAGTCCCTGAATCAGCAGCGAACCCGACGTAAAGTCATCCGACCCGCCGGACAAAATTCCGGAGTAGACTATCAGCGCAGTGACCAGCAAAACGCCAGCCAATACGCCCAGTATGGATAATTTCTTATCTGTCAGTACCATCACTTATGCCCTTTGTGCTGCATAATGTTTTGCTCGGAAATAGCGGAACAACGCCAATAAAATCGCGATCAACAGCAATATCGCCGGAGCGACCGCTGTATTGTAGGCTTTCAACTCAAACTCGAGCGCCTCGACTTTCTTGCGTCGAACGGCCCTGATGTTGCGAATTTTTCGCTGCACCGCCGTCACCGACGCTTCGAGTTCGCGTTTCTTTTCCAGGAACGTGACGTCATCGCCTTTGCGGCTTAGAGCTTCGAGTTCCTGCTGATAGCCCTTGAGTTCGGCGTTTGCTTCATCGATCTGAGTCTGCGTCTGCCGATCAGTTTCGCGTTCGATCTCGTCGACAACCTTAAACGGTCTGAGGAATCGCCCTCTGGACCTGATCGAGATCAGATCGTTCGAACCCGACAGGAACTCCAATGCGTTCAGGACGAACGGAACATTTGCGCCTGACTGAGCCATCCCGAAACCGTAAGACTGATAACTGAGCTGATCGCTGAGAATATCAACGTCGGCGACAACTAACACAGTGCCCTTTTCAACGGTCTTGATCGCGTCAAGATGCTTGGTTCTGGGCTGGGTAGCCGGTTGGGTGGTCGCTGTCGGCGGCGGGCTTTCGTCGAGAATATCGATACCGTTGGGGTAGATGCTTCGCATCGGTCCTTCGAGGATACCGGCCAGCGTCACAGCTTCGCTTCCGTCTTTGGCTTCCTTCTGCAGCGTTTCCAGGAGATCTCGGCTTTGCAGGACCATTGGATTTGCAGGTTCCCAGGTAGCCCCGGTGTTCGTCGTTGAGATCAAGGGCGTGAACGTCGCGGTTCCGCCGTGCCTGCCTATGGACCCGGCGAACAGCATTCTCACGCCGTTAAGGCCTGCGACCATCGGATGGCTCTTATTGACGCACTTGTCGTCAAGATTAAGGTACAGCGGGAACGCCTTGGGCGGGCTACCGACTTTTGTCGCAATCGCGCGATCGACGGTAAGTTTTTTGCTGTAGACCACCGCACCCCAATTAACCAACAGATTGTTCAACGCAGAACCGGCTTTGTGGTTCATATCGGGCATTCTGGGGTTTCTCGGGTTCGGCGGAGGCGGATCGGCCAGGCAGTGCGGATCGACAAAGACCAGCAACTTTCCGCCTCGCATGACAAACTGATCTATGGAGAAGATCGTCTTCTGATCGAAATTCTTGGGGTGTATGACCATCAGGAAGTCGATATCGGCGGGGATTTCAGGCACACCAAGCTGCAGGTTCTGAACGTCGTAGCTCATTTGCAACTGACGCGCGATCATCCACGGGGGATCGATCTTCTTACCCTGCATGCGCATCATCTGCATCATGTAAGGCGACATGTTGGCCGGTCCCATAACCGGAAGAGACGACAACACGCCAACCTTGCTCTTTTTACGCTGCCCGAGCGAAACGATAATCTTGGAGATATCGTATTCCACAAGCTCCTGGCGATTAGGCTCGAAGAACGCGATGGACTCGTCCTTACCAAGCTCGGTGGTCGCCAGCAGACCGAAGTAGAAGTTTTCATCGTCGGACATCGGGAAACGCCTGATGCCGCTGCGAATCGCGTCCTCCTCTTCGATGCTGTAGGCGCGAGGATCGATAAGCTTAAGCTTGATCTTCCCATCGGAAATTCTCGCGTACTCTTCGAGCAGTTCGCGAACGTACAGGTAATAGTTATTCCAGTATCGAATCTGGTCGGGGGCCTTCATTGCCGCCGCCCGCGAGTAATACAGCTTAAACGTTATCGGCTCGCTGAGATTCGTAAGGATATTTCGCGTACCGTCGGAAAGCGTATAGATGTTCTCGCTGGTCAAATCGACCTGCACACCGCTTACAGACTTTCGCACGAGCAGCGCCGAGGTGATCGTAATCACAATCACAAACATCAACGCTAATATAAGTCGTATAGTAGTTTTCATTATGCAGCTCTCCTTTCTTCAAGGAGTATCACATTCGCCCAAAGCCATCCAGCGGTCAGCAATACAAAGAACAGGATGTCCCGAAGCTCAAACACTCCGCGATTCAGGGAGTCAAATCGCGCCTGGAACGACAGGGATTCCATCGCTTCGACAAAACCCAGCGGGGCGAAATACGACATCACCGACATAGCGCTGGGGTTGGCCAGCAGGAAGAATAATCCGCAGAACACAACGCCCAGAACGAAGGCGATGGCCTGGCTTCGCGTGAGGATCGAAAAGAAGCTTCCGATCGCCAGATATGCTCCAGCCAGCAACAGGCTTGCGACGTATCCGGAGATAATCTGGCCCCAATCAGGATCACCGAGATAAGAGACCGTAAGAACCATCGGGAATGTCAGCACCAGCGCCAGCACCAGCACGCCCCATGCGGCGAAGAATTTACCGAGCACCGCCTGAGTGGTGGTGATCGGAAGAGAAAACAGCAGTTCGATCGATTTACTACGCCGTTCTTCAGCCCAGAGCCTCATTGCGATCGCGGGGACCAACAAGATAAACAGCTCGGGCATGTTGCTGAAGAACAACTGCATCGACGCCTGACGCATCTGGAAGAAACCGCCGTTAA
>JABGPF010000489.1 GCA_018645065.1 Phycisphaerales bacterium | reverse complement strand
ACCATGTTTTGGGAGATTACGCGGTTGCGTCCGGTTTCTTTGGCTGTGTAGAGGCGGTCGTCGGAGAGGCGGATTAAATCTTCAAGGTTGTCTGATATCTGGGTTACCAGTCCGGTGCTGACGGCGAGCTGGACGGTGCAACCGGGCAGTTGGAGGGGATTGTCGACTACGCTCTGTCGAAGCTGCTCGAACATCGCGTGGGCCTGTGACGGTTCGAGTCCAGTGGCTTTAGGTTCGAGTAACAAGTCCAAAACTCAATAACCTGATAATTAAGTGGAGTGTCATTCGATCTCGTCGTATGACAATGGCGTTACGAAATCCCAGTGTTGCGGTTGCCATCCTGCTTTGATTGGGTTCATTTCGATATAGTGGGCGGCAGAGGCGATGGCTTCTTTATCCTCCAGGAACACTTTCCATGCACCCTTAGCCCACGGCGTTTGGGGTAGGCCCAGGAGTCGTGTGGCGTCGGCTTTCAATTGGCCGTAGACGTACTCTATTCGGAACTTATTCCGCTCGGTGAGGATATGTACATGATCGTTCATAATCGCACACGCGCGAACAGTAAGCCCAAGCCGCCGAATCGCTCGATCAAATCCATCTGCAATAGTCCCGCGAATTGAATCATCGATAAAAAACGCCCGACGATCCGTTTTCCCGCGTGATTCGGTCCAAAATCGACGAAGCGTACTCCTCTCGGGTTGGGGGTACTGACGCCCGTAGCGCACCTGTCCCAATGATCGAATTTCATCGTCATAGATCGCCTTGGAATACGAACCACGCGGATCATTCGGGAGCCATGTACCGTACGTGGTAAAGATTGTGTGGTAAGCAATAATCATGATTTCACAGATCGTAAGTCTACCAATATTTACTCGTTAAAAACAGCTTCCCGACTATGTCGGGACGAGATCGACGCAGGCGTCGATTGCTAAACAGGATAAATAAACGATGGTGCGTTTGCTTTGGTTATAGTTTTCCGCCTGTTTAGCGGCGGACGCCTGCGTCCGCCTAAGTTCCGACAAAGTCGGAATTGGATCGGGGGCACCATACTTAATTATGCTTGGTGCTTGAACGAACTTGGATCTTCGACCGTGCTTAAAACGCCGTTACCGTCCGACCGGAATTGCTTGACTGTTTGGTGGGGGGGGATTATTAGTAGGGGCGCTTGTAACTACCATTCATTACATATTTAAAAACGCATACAGGACTTGGATTATGAAAGCTGCTGTTTATGAAGGTCAGGAAACTATTGTTGTTCGTGATGTGCCCGATCCGGTGCTGGACGATGGTGAGGTGCTGCTGAAGGTTGAGGCTTGTTGTGTTTGCGGGTCTGATCGGCGGACTTATCGGCACGGGCACGCCAGTATCCCTCCGCCGCGCGTGCTGGGGCATGAATTCTGCGGTACGGTTGTCGATTCGCGGGCTCCTGAGCATATCGATATCACCGTCGGCGATCGCGTTGTGATGTACATCGTGATGCCCTGCGGCACCTGCGCACCGTGCAAAGAAGGCAAAGTTAATATTTGCCTGACCCGAAAAACAATGGCGTACCACTTCGACGGCGCCTATGCCGAGTATGTGAAAATCCCGGCTGTCGCGGTGGCCGCTGGCAGCCTGATAAAAGTTGAATCTGACACGCCCTCGCCGCACATGGCGCTGAGCGAACCGCTCGGCTGCGCGATCCACGCTCATAGCCGTCTGAAGATCGGCCTGAAGGATACCGTAGCGGTGTTCGGCGCGGGGCCTATCGGTATTATTCACGCGGTGTTGGCACGCCTGCAGGGCGCCCAGAAGGTGTTCATGTTGGCCCATCCGGGGCAGCGGTTGGAGGGGGCTGGGGCGTTTGATGTTGATGCGTGTGTGGCTGTTACGCCTGACGGGGCGCACAAAGACGAGATAATGCGTCTGACCGGCGGGGCTGGTTGCAGCGTGGTTATCAGCGCGTGCAATAGTCGCGAGGCCCAGGTCGACGCGGTGGAGATCGCAGCTCGTTCCGGGCGGATCGAATACTTCGGCGGCCTGCCTAAGTCCGACCCGACGGCGCCGCTGAACACGAACATGCTGCATTATAAAGAGATCACGGTTACCGGATCGTTCTCCGAGAAGATGAGCGATTTCCAGGCGGCGGTGGCGTTGATCCAGAGCGGTCGATTCCCGGCAGATAAGCTGGTGACGCACATGCTTCCGCTGCGACGGATGACCGAAGCGTTCGACCTTATGGACGCCGGGGTTTGTTTGAAGCCTTGTGTTGATCCTCGGATGGGTTGACGGCAGGTGCTAGTGCCGTTTCCAAAAACATAGTATAGTTTTTTTTACAATAAG
>JABGPF010000133.1 GCA_018645065.1 Phycisphaerales bacterium | reverse complement strand
GTGACATTTGCCATCTGCCTGCCTTATGTTTGTTCGGCGGCGGCTCCTGGCGGTGGGGATGAGGCGGCGGTGGCTGAGAAGGTCGCTAAGATGTTCAAGATAACATCGACGGCGACCAAGCTGAGTTCTCCGGCAGTTGAGAAAATCGTAGAGAAAGGCGCCGCGATCTACGATGTGAAGATAAAGGTCATCGGACCTGATGGGCGAGGCATCCAGAATCACAAGATAAAGGTCCTCAAAAAGGGTGACGCCATTACCCAGTTCGCCTCGCTGAACACGAATAAGCAGTGCCCTGTACTGCAAAAAATGATCAGGAAGGACTTCAAACTCAAAACGCAACAGGATTTCAAGGCCCTGGAAGCCGCGCTGGACACACTCTATCCCATATCGGATTCGTTCGGCGGTAGAGACAAGAAGGCCAAGGCGATCATTCAAAAAGACAGCAGCGTGATCTTTGTCAGAGGCGAATTCTTCAAGAAGTTTAAGGGATTCATCTTCAAGACCGACAAGAACGGTTCGATAGTGAATGTGAGCTACTCCCTGGGGATAGCACGCTGAGACAATATCCAGTACGATAGGTGTGTCGGCACGCAACTGATGGGAAATCTATACATAGACCAGCATGGAATGGAGGCTGTACAATGGCGTTGAGATTGCGATCGCGAAAACGGATTGGCCCTACGGGGAGGATCGTCTTTGGGCTGGTCTTCGCTGCTGTCGGGATCGGTATCGCCATTGTAGGCGTGAATATGCTTGCCAAAGCCAACGCCAGTTCAGCATGGCCTTCGGTCAAGGGTAAGATTGTCGCCAGCGATGTGAAAAAGAGCACCTCTTCGCGCAAGAGAAGCAAGGGGCGTCGCAAGTCGACTAAGTATCGGGCGATTATCAAATACGAATACACTGTGGCTGAGACAAAGCACACAGGCAACCAGGTGTCATTTGGCGGATCGAGCACGAGTATGAGTGCAGCTAAGGCAGTGGCGAGTCGCTACCCCAAGGGTGCTGACGTGGATGTTTACTATGACCCTGAAAATCCGGATGAAGCGGTTTTGGAAACAGGAACGAGTGCGAGTACATACATCCCGCTTGGCGTCGGACTCGTCTTCGGTCTGATCGGAATGTTCCTTGCTGGCCAGGCGTTCCTTGCCAAGAAGAAATCCTCGGTCGCCGACCCGTCGATCGGCGATACGATGACCGCCCCCGACGAAACGTATGCCCCGCCCATCGCGGGGGCGACTTCGCTTAGCTGCGGCGACGACGTTTGATCATCATCAAGCCGCCCATGCCCAGCAGTGTCAGTGTCGCTGGTTCGGGGACGGCCTCGACGTTTACTTCGAATGCATAAGTTCGCGTAAGGTTGGCATGTGAGAATCCGTCAACGGTATCTCCGGGCCCGGTCGGCGCGGTAAAGCCGTTGCCATCGTGGTCTGTCTTCCCAATGCCCGTATTGGTCAGTGGGATGGCGCTGCCCAGATTCTTGGTAAAGATGCCTGCATAGACATCGGTTGCAGCGGCGAGCGTAAAGGTTTCGGTTCCAGCGGCATACGTCGCGGCGGTCTGGATACCGGGCGATGTCGGGTCAAAGTCGCCGCCAACCCAGAGCGTAGTCCACGAGCCCGACGAACCGGTCAGCAGCATGGGAGCTACTGTGCCCGCGTTATTAGTGCCGGCATCGAAATCGCCCACATTTAGCTGGAAGTCAACGACGTTATAGACGCCGGCTGCCAGATTGACGAAATCGTTCCCAGAACTTGTTAAGGCAACGTTCTGACGCTCCTCGTCTGCGGTGTCCGCGACTAAGGTACCCGCCAGGTCGGCGCCCGGGCCGATCTGTATCGGTGCGGCGCTGGCTGAGCCTGCGAGAGCCAGGCCGGTTAGTATAGCTGCTGTGACGAAGAGTTTGACGGTGTTTTTGATCTGCATAGTGTTCACTCTTTCTTGATTGATAGGCAATTTGACTCCGCGTGACGGTGCGTCCCTGCCTCATTTCGATAATCTGTTGACACCCAGGGCTCATCCCTGCGCCTCATGCCAGTCCGCCCTCTGCGGAACGACGATTTGCAAGCTCTATAACCATATAATACCACACTTATCGATTTTGACAAGAGAAAAAATATCGACAACAGACCCGTAAAATCGTGTGCTGTAGCGAGGAGGGGTAAACTGTTTCCATGAAAGCAGTAACGGCAAGCTCCGGTCGTCGACAGTTTTTCAAAAACTTTAAACTTCATGGTAAACGCATTCTAACATCAAACGGCAACGGCAGTTGCCACAGAGATCCTATCGCGACCGTTGGCCGCAACCAAATCTAAAAACCAGATGGGGATTACATGGATTTTAGGATTGCATGGATTAACGGCGAGATTTTTCTAACGGCACGTCTGAGCGCACAGCCGTTATAAAATCAAAGTCTTTAATCCCCGAATCCCAAAAATCCATGTAATCCCCATCTGCCGTTTATAAGTGCAAAACAAATTCGACATCTTGAACATTAGTAGTACAGAGGACGGCAACGGCGATTTTTTGTTACGGCAACGACTACGGTAAGGACACAGAGACGGCAAAAACAGCGCTAAGCCGCAAGCGGCAGCAAACGCATAGGGCTCCGAACAAACATTAAAGCTGACCGCCTGCCGTTCTCTGTGATCTCGCCGTGGTCGTAGTTGTGGCCGTAACAAAAAATCGCCGTTGCCTTTTCCGTTGCCTTTCTCTGCGGGCTCTGTGGCAAATTTCGTTTGTCGTTAATAATTGCGAGAATGCGTTTGCCTTGGGGGCAACACAATCGCCCTTGACCCAGCCGGGATCAGGTATCATACTGCCTGAAGTTGGCTTGGGACGGTCCTTGGGCAACTAACACCCGCACACCCGTGCGAACCAAATTTCCTATCAGTAGATATAAAAAAGACGGATATATTATGAAGAAGCTATTGGCGGTTGTTTTGCTCTTGTCGATATTTACAGCGGGCGCCGAGTCGGCGCGTGCAAGCGGGAAAGTGAGCGTTGAGAACGGAAAGGTGCGTGTGACCGTCGATCTCGATACGGGTTTATACCAGGCCGAAGACCAGGCGACGGGGATGGTGCTTTTTCGGAATGCGACACTGCGGCTGGGGCGATGGGACCTGAGTGACGCTAGAGTTGTCAAGAAGCGCACGGTGGTGCGCCAGCGAGTAAATGACGAGTTGGGCAAGGGCGAGACACTGCGGGTGACAGGCCAGTTGCATGTAAGGAGACGCCCCTTCTCCGGCCGGGTTGAACTTGAGCTGACAATTACTCTCTATGAGAACCGGACGGCGATTATACTCGGGGCAGGGATCAAGAACGGGCTGGGCGCGACAAGGAACGGGCAGGTTCGCGGTATTATTGTCAAAGGCTTCACTCCATTTGCCAATGCTGAACTCTGGCCGGCGGACAAGCAGCGTGATGAGGCGATGACTCTCGATGGACATGGCGCCTACGGGTTTGAGCAGAAACGCATAAATGACACAGGTGTCTCCGGGCATGTTAAGCACGGACACGGCGGCAATGCGGTTGTTAAGGGGTTGAACCGGGCAAGTGAGAACAACATCCTGCTGACCTACCGGGCGGGTAAGGTTCGTCGCACGTTTGTCGCTGGCGGTCTGACTTACTTCGACTTTCTCAAGCGGGCGAGTGTAAAGGCTGGTGACAAGGGCAAGGTTCTCGCCAGTGCTGAAGCGTATGATCCTGTGGGGCGCGTCGTGAAGATGGGAGGTTCCTACCTCAGCCGTGACCGAATCTACGTTGATTTGATGACATCCGACCCGTTTTCGTCACTGGAAACTTATGCAGGCGCCGCGGCCAAGGCCCAGAAAGCCAAGCCGAACTTTTACAATTTCCCAACTCTATGCATGTGGTACGTGATGTATTCCGGCGGAGGCGGCCGCTGTAATACCGTTACTTCTGTCCGGCAGATGGAGCTTGTTTCCAAAACGAACTTCCTGCAGTACGCGCCTGTGGCTATACGCCTGGTTCCGGACACCTACCTTGGTGACACCGCCCAGGGCTGGTGGGACGATGAGCACTGGCGCAAGTACAACTGGTATCAAAAGCCTTACGATACGAGTGAGAAGTTCTGCGGGGCTATCCGCGATCTGGGCGGCTTGCCCTTCACCTATGTGCAGACGGGAATGCCCTCGGATGATTTCGCCAAAGCGCATCCCGATTGGATGCTCAATAACAGTATCAAACACCTTAATGTCGCCCGTGACCATGAGAAACCATATGTGCGCTTCGACTATAGCGATCCGAAGTTCCAGGCGCATATGAAGAAGGTCTGGAAGGACCTCGGAGACGCCGGGCTGGCCGGCGTGATGTTTGATTACGCAGCCACCGGGTTTGCAGGTGAAGGCGGGTTGGATGACCCGACGATGACCGCAACGGCTGCCTACCGAAAAATATTCGAGCTGACGCGCCAGGGCCTCGGACCCAAGGCGCATATTCATGAACGCAACCTCGGAGAGGTCTCGACCGCGACTTCCCTGCCGCATGAGCGCCTGCCTTATACCGATGCGACCCTTGGCCTGGTGGACTCCCAGCGTGTAGAGGCCGATTCCTGCACGTTCACCGCAGCCCAGGTGTCGCGTGCCGCGTTGCGTTGGTACAAGACGCGGGTGTTCTACATGTACGACATGGATTCAAAGAGCCTGCTGCTGAGAAAGCAGGGGGGTAAAGTTGAAAAGACCGCTGATCCGGCAACGCGTCGCCGCGCGATTCTCACCATGATGTACGTTACATCCGGGCGGGTCTTGCTTGCAGATTCGTTCGCGGATTGTACGAAAGAGGTGCTGGGTGAGCTTTCGCGGATATACCCGATGCATGAGGCCCGTCGCACGGCGTGTCCTGTTGACATGTTTCTTCCCTCAGCGGGCGAATGTCCGCGAGTATATCGTTACGCGGTTACGCCGAATTGGCAGCAGGTTACATTGTTTAATCCGAAGCTCGACCGCAATGCGGTTGTCTCGGCGCCGCTCTCGGGCGATACGGTCACTACCGGTGCGCTGGGGCTCGATAAGGATTCAGAGTATTACGTCTATGATTTCTGGAATGATGTGTTTGCCGGTAAATTTAAGGGCTCAGGCACGCTTAAGCAGGAGTTGCGCGGCGGTGAGGCGCGTATGCTTTCAGTTCATAGGGTGCAGGATGTCCCCCAGTTCATCTCGACCAATCGGCACGTTATGCAGGGTTATGTGGACCTGGTGAAAAAACCAAAGTGGACGCAGAAAGACAAGCACCTGAGCGGTGTATCAAGGGTAATGGAGCAGGACTCTTATGAATTAGTATTCGCCTGCAACGGCAGAACCCCGAAGGCCGCCAAAGCCTCATCAGGCAACGCCTCGCTCGGGTGGAAAGACAAGCAAAAAGGCATCGCGGTCCTCACACTGAAAACAAAGAAAACCGCGAATATACAATGGACCGTTACATTTGAATAAAGACCCTTATTGGTGTTTGTTACGACCAAGAGCGGGAAAGGGCGACCGGCGGGTCGCCAGTGATAACCATAGCGTTAATAAGATAGATTTGCAGCAGAGGCCCTATATGAATCAAATGAAGCCCTTTTATATATTGACGATTGTTTGTTTTCTGAGTTTTGCATTGTGTTCGGTTTCTGTTGCTGCGGATACCGGTTCGGGTTGGTTTGTTGATTTTGCGTCACGCATTGAGGCTGAGCGGGCGAAGATCAAAGATCTCCAGGGAGTTGTCGCGACTGCTCAAGTGTCCGGTGCTAAGCCATTGGACCGTGAAAAACGCCTGGCCGACGCGGCTTCGACCATAGCGAACGCAATAATCGAGAAATACACCGAGCACGTCAGCCAGGAAGAGATGCGTTACATCCTGACCGAGACAAAGATTAAAAATCTTCTTCTCGCAAAAGATCCATCCGCATATATCGCCAAAACCCTGAGATGCCCCGTAAGCAAAAAAGGCCTGGCGGGGTACGGTAAAGTTATAAGTAAGCTTCAGGCGAAAGGGCGGTTGGAAATTGCCCGCCAGCACTTAAACGACCAGGCCCTTGAACTGTCGATCAAGAACCTGATGAAGAAGCACCCTGACTCATATCCAAATGGAAAGCAGTTCCTGACGCAGATATCTGTCCTCAAGAAGCAGCCTCAGAATGATGAGACTTTAAGGCAACGCATCTCGCTTCGCCGCAGAGCCCTCGTTGACGCCAACCCGCTGCTCAAGGGTAAAAAACTCCTCGCGATCCGCCGGCGCGACCACGGGCTGGCGTGGAAATCGAGTTGGAACAATGATTACCCAGCCAACTGGCAGGGGCTCAGCTCCCTCAAGAAACGAAGCAAAATCGCACAGGTCGTAACGCTTCCGATAGGGTCGTCCGGTACGGAAAAAGAAAAGATCCTGTACACACATGATAACTGGATAGGCCGGATGGATCTGCATTTCGATGCGGAAAAAGTTCTGTTCACCTCCCTGAAGGCCAAAGGTGAAAAAGACGGCAACTGGAACATCTACGAACTCGCCCTCAAGGACAAAACCGTCAAGAGCGTCACTTCCATGATGCCGGCCGACACCGACAGCTACGACGCCTGCTACACCGCCGACGACCGCATTGTATTCGTCAACAGCTCCGGTTATCAGGGAGTTCCCTGTGTGGGCGGATATGACTACGTGGGCAACCTTCACCTTCTCGACAGGAAGTCCGGAAAGGTTCGCCGCCTTTGTTTTGACCAGGACAATAACTGGCACCCCACGCTGCTGGCTAACGGTAGGATACTGTTCCTGCGGTGGGAATACACCGATTCGGCGCACTATTTCAGCCGCATCCTCATGCACATGAATCCTGACGGCACGGACCAGAAGGAATACTACGGTTCGAACTCTTACTGGCCCAACAGCCTGTTCTACGCCAAGCCCGTGCCGGGAAGTTCGAGCAGGTTCTTCGGGATCGTCACCGGCCATCACGGTGTGAGGCGTGCTGGCGAGATTTTCAAGTTCGACGTAAACAAAGGCAGAAAAGAAGCAGCGGGCGTTATCCAGGAACTGCCCGGTTATAAGAAACCTGTAGACACCCCGATCATAGACCAACTCGCAGACAGGCCCAACCGCGGCGATCCAATTCGTTTCGCGGAGACCAGGCCCTTAAGCGAAGATTACGTTTTGGTGACTCGCGAGAACGGCGGGATCTACCTTGTGGACATCTTCGACAATATCGTTCCGATCAAGCTTTCGGATGCGTATTCCTATTGCGAGCCGATCGTCCTTGCCAAAACAACGCGGCCGCGAGCGATTCCGGACCGCGCGATCGAAGGCGAAAAAGAAGCCACCGCATTCATCTCCGACATATACAAAGGGCGCAGCATGCAAGGCGTCCCGCGCGGCAGCGTTAAGTCGATTCGTGTCTTCCGCTACGAATACTGCCCGCGCAACATGGGCAGTCATTACGCTATGGGCATGGAATCCGGCTGGGACGTTAAGGTCATACTTGGAACCGTGCCGGTGGAAAAGGACGGTTCGGCGATGTTCAAGATCCCGGCAAACAGCCCGATCTCACTCCAACCGCTTGACGAAAACGGGCAGGCCCTCCAGCTAATGCGAAGCTGGCTCACCGCAATGCCGGGCGAAGTTATTAGCTGCATCGGTTGTCACGAAAGTCAGAACGACGCCCCGCCCTCACACCGGGCCAAAGCGGCCATGAAACCGGCGGTAAAGATCACACCATGGAAAGGCAAACCGCGCGGGTTTGGTTTCCTGCAGGAAGTTCAGCCCGTGCTGGACAAATACTGCCTCGGCTGCCACGACGGAACTAAAAAAGGCCGCCCGGATTTCTCGGATACAAAAATAGATATGTCACCGGCTAACCGCAGAAATGGCGGCGGGTCGAACTCGTATTACAGCTTGCACCCATACGTACGCCGCAACGGCCCTGAAGGCGACTATACAGGTTTGGCTCCGCTGGAGTTCCACGCCGATACATCAGAGCTGATTCACCTGCTCAAGAAAGGTCACCACGGTGTCAAGCTCGACGCCGACGCAATGGATCGCCTGGTCACCTGGATCGACCTGAACGCACCGTTCAAAAACAGTTGGTCGCATCCATCGCTCAAGAGAAGCGAGATAGGCGCAGTCCACATGAAACGCCGTTACGATCTACGCAAGATGTACGCCGGTTACAAGGGCGACTATGAAACTCCGCTCAAGGGCTTTGAGTACAAGAGAACTGAAAAGTTCATTAAGCCCAAGCCCGTGAAGAAAGCAGAACCCGTCAAGGTTAACGGATTCCCGCTAAAGCTGATCGGCGAGATTGAAAAGCAAACCATTAAACTCGCAGACGGCGTGACAATGGACCTGGTCAAAATACCGGGCGGAGCCTTCGCGATGGGTTCAGTCAATGAAACGCCCGCCGAACAGCCGATGGCCAGCGTCAAGGTCGACAAACCATTCTGGATGGGCGTCACCGAAGTAAGTTTGGAGCAGTACCGCCTGTTCGAAAAAGCCCACAAGAACGGTTATTACGACATGCATTTCAAGGACCAGGTAAACCCCGGTTACAATATGGACAAGAACAAAAACTACCCGGCGATCCGCGTTTCGTGGGAAAAGGCGATGGCGTTTTGTAAGTGGCTCTCGAAAAAGACCGGACGCAAGGTGAGCCTGCCGACCGAAGCACAGTGGGAATGGGCCGCTCGCGCAGGCAGCGATAAGGACCTGTTCTTTGGCGACACCAAAGCCGATTTTGCAGCATTCGCAAACCTGGCCGACAAGACGATGATCGAACTTGCAGTAATGGGCGTGGACCCCAAACCGATCAAGAATCCAATCCATTACAAGAATTACGAGCTCAAAGTGACTCATGTTGACGACGGTGTCCTGCATCTTGCAGACGTCAACAGCTACAAGCCCAATCCATTCGGGCTCAAGAATATCATCGGAAACGTTGCAGAATGGACCCGCTCGGAATACCGCCCATATCCGTACGCTGACAATGACGGGCGTAACAAAACCGATGCAACCGGACGATACAGAACCGTTCGCGGGGGCAGTTGGCACGACAGGCCCCGCCGCGCCACGTCGTCATGGCGATGGCGATATCCGCAGTGGCAGCGAGTGTACAACGTAGGATTCCGCATAGTAATCCAATAGGGTCAGATAATTACAGCTCCGAGTTTTGAAAGCTGCTTGCGTACTGCAGCGGAGTCGACTTTGGAGACGGCTTTCTTTCCTGACACCGCCAGCGCCGCTGTTACGCCTGCTGCTTCGCCTACTTGATTCAGGTTCACCATTACTCGGATAGCGCCGAAGGCTGAACGGTCGGTTGATATCATGCGTCCGGCCATGACTACATTGTCGGCTTTGTTGCTGACCATGGTTGACAGCGGTATCTGATAGAACGCTCCGCGCGGTTCCTTGAATTTGAACTTGCCGGTCTTGGGATCGTGCACGTCAATATGGTACGATCCGTTGGCGATGGCGTCCGGGAAGCGTTTGCAGGATAAAATGTCTTGCTCGGTCAGGGTGTAGTTTGCAGTGAACGATCTTGTCTCGCGAATGCCGATGTAAGAGCCCAGGTCCAGCAGTGCGGGGGTATTGTTCTTGCCCCCGTATTTTCTCGCGATATCCATGTAGGCGCGAACCTGGCGGCGTCCTTCGATTTCGGCGGCTGTCAGTTGTTTGGCGTCTGACGCGTCGGTGTTGAAAACGTGAGTAAGAGCGCACATGCTAACGTCCTTCGTGCCGGGAATACGCGTGCCCCAACCGTTATCCTTGACCAGCCCGAATTCCTTACCGTGTTTTCTCATCAGTTGCTGGATGTTTCCAGGCAGGCCTTGAATGTTGGAGCAGGTTGTGGGCGGCTGGAGCCCTTTGCGAATGGCGAACGGGATGCCCATGTCCTTTGACAGGTCGCCGTCGCCGGTGGCGTCGATGAAGACCTTGGCTCGGATGGCTTGTCGGCCGTTTTTATTCTCGATGAACACGGCCTGGATTTTACCGTTTTCAATGAGGGGGCTTGCGTAGTAGGTGTGCAGGTAGGGGGTGATGTTGTGGTCGCCCGCAAGCTTGTCCAGCTCGATTTTCAGCTCTTCGGTATTCAGGTTGTAGCTGCGGCCGAAGCCTTTGGTATTGCATGCGTTCAGCTTGGTAAGGCGGTCGATCATGGTTTTGGTCAATCCGCCAATAATCGTTTCTTTTTTCTTTCTATCCTCAAGGCGATGCCAAATCGCCACCAGCCCGGACGTCGCCACACCGCCAAAAGCGTTCTGCTTTTCGATGATCGCGACTTTCGCGCCGGTCTGTGCGGCCCGGACCGCGGCGAAAACGCCCGTACAGCTCCCGCCCAGCACGCATACGTCGACGGTTTGCACAACGGGCGTGTTACGCGGTTTTTCATTGATAGTGCCCGAAGCGGGCGTCACTACCGACTGTTCGGCGCCGATAGCATGACCGGTAACCGCCAGTGCGGCTCCGCTGAGAAAAGCTCTTCGTTTCATTGTGGATTCCATATCTTTCACGTCTATCCTTATATAAGGTTCCACGCCTGCCGGAGCTACGTCTCATTCTTTATAAAGCTCCGTTTGGCGGTTGAGGTGTCGCATGGGCGCTACATAAGATTTCGTCATTCAACTCTCAATATCTTGTGGTTTAGGCTTGTTTATGCCTTCATATTGGGCCTATAGGCGTTTGCACACTGTCTTCAGTCGCATGGGCGCTACATAAGCGTTTGGTGCTTGTGTTCTGAACTACGCCCAGTATGGAACGTATTTTGTGTCCTTTTTGGACTCACCTTTGGGATCATTTTGGCGGATCAAACCAGCATCAATTGTTGCCTTGATTATGCGTGATGCCTGTGCTCGATTCTTGTCAAGAATACCGAACCTTTTACGTAAGCTGGCGTTAGTCATGAATGTATGCTGGACACGTTGTAAGCAAGCGTGCAGATAGCAGGCTCGGACGCGATCGGCTTTGTCCATATCAACAAAGCTCTTGTGTGTAAACAGAGTTGCACGGGTGCATCCGCCAACGACTTCAAACAGTGGTGCTGGCAACTGGTAAAATTCGGTCTGAAAGACCACCTTCTCAATACCGCTTCCTCGTTCTTCGCATATGTTCACACGTCGCAGGAAGGACGCCAAATCCTCGTTGCGGGATCGTGGGGGCGTCCCAAGGAATCGCTGTGTGTCCACCAAGGGCTCGCCCGGATTGGTGATTTCCAGACGTCCGTCGAATATTTCGACCATTGGCCCTGCTCCGGTGACACTGAAGTCCTGATGGATGATCAGGTTGGCCACTAATTCTCTAATGGCCAGCTCAGGGTACATTGGTACGGTTTTCCGCAATGCACTCTCGATAACTTCGTTTTCAGGCAGGACGGTATTGAGAAAGCTGATTAAGTCCTCAAAGCCAGCCGCATAACCCATGTGCCCCTCATGTTCCCGTTTGGTTTTCACGCGTCCTGGTCCGTCATATTCGATGACGCGTACTGCTTTGCGGGCAAGATGCCGGAACTTAGGCAGGTTGGATGCGAACAAGATCGCACCAAGATTCAAGATGTCCCATTTTTCGCCTTGGTTTGGCTGGATCATTCGATCATCTACCAGTCGTGTGAGAATTCCGGATCTGGTTTCGGGCAAGGGTATCCCAAGCAATTTGAAATAGGCCGGATAATCAAGCAGAGTCAGTACTTCCGATGCGTCAATGCGTTCGGCTGCAATCTGCTGTTCAAAAGGTGTCACGTCGAAAATGCGCCAGAGTTCACGTTCTTTCTCAGGATAATCTTTGAGTTTCTTCTTGTATGAGCCAATCCGTATATATTTAATCCCCTTGAATTGCACCGGTTGATGTGCGGCGCGTGGGATTTCGATCAGCGCGATGTGCTTGTCATCGAGTTCGAAATCTATGAATCGAAAGTCAATCCGCGGATTCATCGGCTGTATCAGCCAGTTTTCAAGTTCTTCGTTACCCTTCTTGGCCTGCGTAGGATGGAATGTCGTTCCTACCACGTCATGCGTTTCGTTATCCACTCCCCATATCAAGTATGCGTTGGCTTTGCCCAATAAAGCGGCTGAGTTGGCCAATGCGGAGATGTACTCACCGATTTCGTCTGGGTTGCTGTTGTTGCATTTGAATTCCACCCATTCGGTTTCTTTGGGGAGTTGGCGCAACTCGTGAAGGAGGCTGGCAAGATATTCTTCGCTGTCACTTCTAGCCATCCGAGTTTTTCCTATCTCAAAGCGTATTGCCAGTTGATGACAGCATAGGGAAACGCTTCCTATACTGTTGCTCATTGTTGACGTGCAGATAATATGTCTCAGTCAGGATGGCGTCAAGATGTGAGAAAAGTTGTTTGTTTGCCTCTGTCACGCCGAAGGCCTCGTTATGACCGAGGTTCTCGGAGATGCGGAATGTTATATTATCCAGACCGGTGGCTTCAATCTCTAGTTTGTTTGTGTTGTCGAATGCTTCAGTGCGCTTGACCGACGCGGGGTTTGGTTGTATTTTTGGGGATTCTGGAATACGCAATTTTGTGACTTATCCGAGAGGTGATAGAACGATGAGAGCAATCGAAATAGCTGAACCGCGTAAAATTACTATGCTCGACGCTCCGATACCGGAGCCCAAAGACGGGCAAGTGCTGGTCAAATGTACGCATGTGGCTCTGTGCGGCAGCAATATGGGCCAATATACCGGCGTGGGGGTTTGGGGGAATTTGGCGTTCCCGAATCCCACCGGGTGGGCCGGGCATGAAAATGTCGGGCATATCGTTAAGTCACGCTGCGACGAGTGGGCGGAAGGCACGCTCGTTTTGGCCCAGCCGATCGGATACTTCGGGTTCGCCGAGTACATTATCGCCGAACCGCCCGGGATAGCTCTCCTCCCGCAAGACGCCGATAACCTCGCCGGCTTGATCGTCGCCCAGCCGCTTGCGACCGTCCTCCGCGCGATGGACCAGACTGAAAATGTGGTTAATAAGCGTTGCGCCGTTATCGGCCAGGGGCCTATGGGGTTGATCTGGACGCACGTGTTGTGGCACATGGGCGCTAAGCAGGTAATCGCGACGGATCTGTTGGACTGGCGGTTGGAATGGGCGAAACGATATGGGGCTGCGGAGACTATTGACTCATCGAAGCATGATGTGCTTGAACACGTAAAGGAACTCACCGATGGTGAGATGGTCGACTTCTGCGTGAGTGCAGCCAGCGAGGC
The DNA here is from genome assembly GCA_018645065.1 of Phycisphaerales bacterium. Classification (GTDB taxonomy): domain Bacteria; phylum Planctomycetota; class Phycisphaerae; order SM23-33; family SM23-33; genus BS750m-G57. The sequence goes on along the minus strand of JABGPF010000133.1, from coordinate 2,017 downwards.
AGACGCCCTGGTAACCGCATCGACACTGGTCCGCCGGGCAGGGCGGTTGTTCGTCTTCGGAATGCCCGATTACGACGACCAGGAGTTCCCGTGGCACGCGACGTTCCGCAACGAGACGCGAATTATCAACTGCGTGGGCCCCGAATGCGCCCCGTATTTCCAGACCGCAGCCGATATGGTGGTCGACGGGCGGGCCAATGATCTCACCGCGATGGTGACCCCCGTAATGCCCTGGGACCAGGCGCCCGAAGCGTTCGAAATGTACGCCGAATGCGCCAAAGACTCCCTGAAACTCACACTCGAGCTATAAATGATAAACTACAGCGTATCGGCCGGTTTGAGCGTTCTGCGGCTTGAGAATCCGCCGCTGAACGCTATGACCTTTGCAATGCTGGACGAACTGTGCGCCGCGATCGAGCGGGCGAACGCCGACGACAGTGTGCGCGGGATTGTAATCATCGGCAACGAGAAAGGTTTTAGCGCCGGGGCCGACGTGAACATCTTCCAGGCCATCGTCGGCGATGACGAAGCGATAAAAACATCACGCGTTTTCCAAGAGGCGTTTGGCGTGATTGAGGCGTCAGGCAAACCGGTGGCTGCGTGCGTTAACGGGATGGTTATCGGCGGGGCGATGGAGCTGGCGATGTCGTGCCATTTCCGAATCTGCGACCAAGCGGCCCGGTTCGCCATGCCCGAAGTACGCCTGGCGATAAACCCCGGCGCGGGCGGGACACAACGCCTCCCGCGCCTGATAGGCCCGACCGCCGCACTCGATATGCTGCTCACCGGGCGATCTATAGATGCAGGCAAGGCCAGCGATTTGGGCCTTATCGACGCGATTTGCCCGCACCAGCAGTTCATCGAAACCGCTGGTGAACTATTCGCGACCGGCGAGATTAAACGCACATCGCAACGGACCGACAAGATCACCGACCCGGACTACACCAACGCCGAGAAGCTTCTAGCCAAACAACGCGACGAGATAATCGCACCGCGAAAGATACTGCAAACCGTGCAAATCGGGCTGGACGAATCTTTCGGCGCCGGCCTGATCGCAGAGCAAAACTCGTTTGCCGAATGCATGAGGACACTCGCGACCCGAAACCAGATATACATGTTCTTCGCCAGCCGCAAAACCGCGCACGCCCCCAGCCTCGAAGGAACATCGCCCGGACGGGTATCGTCTATCGGCGTGGTGGGAATGGGCTCGATGGGCTCGGGGATCGCACATGCGATGATAGCAGCCGGCCGCAGCGTTATCGCCTGCGACACCGACGCCGCGTCGCTACAGCGCGGGTGCAAACGAATAACCAAATCGCTGGACAAGCAGCTTGCCTCCGGGCGAATATCAGCCGATAAACACCAGCGCACCCTTGGGCTGCTGGCGACCACAACAGACCTTGGCGAGCTTGCTGGCGTTGATCTGGTGGTAGAGGCGGTTTACGAAGATCTCGACGTCAAACGTGCGGTCCTCGCCCGGCTCGAAACCGCCTGTGGGTCGGAAACCATACTTGCCACCAACACCTCAACGCTATCGCTGGACGAACTGGCCGATGGGCTGAAGCGTCCTGAGCGGCTGGTCGGACTGCACTTTTTCAACCCCGCCCAGCGCATGCCCCTAGTCGAGGTGATTTACAGCGATAAGACTGACCTCAGCGTGACCGCCACTGCGATGAAGCTGGCTCGGTCGATCGGGAAAACGCCCGTTTTGGTCCGCAATCGCGAGGGTTTCTTGGTAAATCGCCTGTTCGTACCGTATCTCAGCGAGGCGTTCATGCTGCTGCAGGACGGGGCGGAGCCCGAGGCGATAGACACCGCGATGGAGCGGTTCGGTTTCGCGATGGGTCCGCTTACGCTGATCGACATGGCTGGGATAGATATTCTCGCCTTCACCGACGCGGTTTTGCAGCGAGCGTTCCCGTATCATGGCGGGTCGTGTCCGATAGTCGCTGCTCTGGTCGAAGCGGGCCAGTTAGGGCAGAAAACCGGCTCGGGAGTGTACAGATACGAGTCAGGC
>JABGPF010000132.1 GCA_018645065.1 Phycisphaerales bacterium | reverse complement strand
ATTACGTGATCGCCGACGGGTATTTTTATCTCTACTACACCGACACCAAAGAGAGTTCTGAGGAGTTCATCAACGGCGCCGCAGTCGCGCGGGCCAAAATCGCCGACGTGATGTCGGCGGCGGGAAAACTGCAAACGACGCCCTGGAAGAAGCACCACAACGGCGCCTGGAGTTCACCAGGCATGGGCGGTGAGTTCACCGCACTGAACATCAAGCCGCTGGGCTACCTGCATGGCGATGCTGCGTACAATAGTCACGCCAGGAAGTTTGTGATGGTCACCCGAACGGGCAAGGTTCGCCCAGAAGGCGGGCGAGGCCGGTTCTCGTCGATCGTTATCTCGTTCTCCCGCGACGGGATTGTCTGGAGCGATTGGAAACCGATCCATGGCGATAATCACCTGCATGACTATCCGTCGATAGTGTCCCTCGGCGCCGACAATGAAGTGACTGGCAAGTCGTTCTGGGTCTATTACAAATACTTCTACGATTCAGTTCTGCCTGAGATCCACTGGGGCAAGAACCGCTGGGATCGCGTTCTGGTTACGCTGGAGTAGCGACGAGTCCCGCCGCCGGGCGAGAGCTAACCTTGGTTGGTGTTTGTCCGAGCATCCGAAAAAGAGTCGATTCCAGCTTGCGTTTTCAAAGACAGCCTTTTATTTTGCATGGTACGGAGAGGATATGCGAGAGTCTGCTCGGGATTCCTTTTGCCTTTCTCTAACAGCGTCTCGGATGCAGGGGGCGGCAACGCGATATCGATGAAGTGTGAGAACAATAATGAGTATATCAAGGCGTGATTTTATCAAGCGAATGGGAATGGGTATGGCTGCTGTGGTGGCCGCTCGGCGCGCTTCGGCTGAAGATGGCGCGACCGGGCCCAACATAATTTACATTCTTGCCGACGAGCTTCGGTATCAGGCATGCGGCTACGCGGGCGACAAGATCGCTCGTACACCGAATCTGGACAAGCTCGCCGCGTCGGGCGTTAACTTCCGCCAGGCCGTCTCGTCAATGCCCGTGTGCAGCGCCTATCGCGCGTCGCTGTTCACGGGCAAGTACACCAGCAGCACCGGCATGGTGATCAACGAACTTCGCCTGAGCCCCAATCACACCTGTCTGGGGCATTGCCTTACGCGAGGCGGATACGAGACCGGCTATGTCGGCAAGTGGCATCTTTACGCCAACCAGTTGGGGCATCATGACGAGCCCAGAAATTCGTTTACCCCGCGCGGTCCGCACAGGCTGGGCTTTGACGGATACTGGGCGGCCTACGGTTTCCACCACATTTACTACAATGCCTACTATCACACCGAATCGCCCAAGAAAATATTCTTCGGTAAGGATGTCTATGAGCCCGACGGGCAGACGGATCTGGCGATCGATTTCATCAAGAAGGCCAAGGGCAAACGCAAACCGTTTTACCTGACGCTTAGCATCGGCACTCCGCATGGCCCGTGGCGGACGAATAACGTCCCGGCCAAATGGCTCGACATGTTCAAGGATGTGGAGTTTCCCACCGCGCCGAACTACTCGCAAAAGAAGGATCCATACGGTGACGGATGGTCAAACTACCACCACGATCCGGCCAAGATTAACCAGTGGAAGCAGGTTTATTACGCGATGACGGCCAATCTGGACTGGAACGTCGGCAGGGTTCTCGCTGCGGTTGACCAGGCCGGGATCGCAGACAACACCGTAATCGTGTTCACCTCGGACCACGGCGATATGCTCGGAGCCCAGGGCAGAATGAAGAAGAACATCTTCTACGAAGAAGCCGCCCGTATCCCGTTCCTGGTCCGCTGGCCGGGCAAGATACCCAAGGGCCATGTCTCAGATGCGTGCATGAACACCGCGGATATCATGCCGACGCTACTGGCGTTTGCGGGCCTGCCTGCGCCCAAAGAAGTCGAAGGCGTTGATCTGAGCCATTGTGCGTTCGGTAAGAAAGGCCCCGCCCCGGAATACGCATTCCTGATGAACACCGGAGCCTGCGCGGCATGGGACGACGGGCACGAATGGCGTGCGCTGAGGAACAAACAGTATACGTATGCGGTGTTCCGCGGCTGGGAAAAGAAGAACCTGCCCCGCAAAGAGCTTCTCTTTGATAACCAGGCCGACCCGTACCAGATGAAGAATCTCGCCGAGACGCCCGCCGGCCAGAAGCTACTGGGCGATTTCCGAAAGAAGCTCGCTGCGAAAATGAAGTCGCTGGGCGACACGTTCCCGGCATCGTCCTGGTACAAAGAAAACTGGATCGAGAATCGCATCATCAAACGCACGGCCACGATGAAATCCTAGCACGCAAACAGATCAAACCGAGAGAGTCGGGAGATTATGAGAATGAAGAACGCGGTATTGCACACACTTATCGTGACGATTGTACTGGGCGGGCTGATTGGTTTCGCAGCCGCCGGCGGCTACAAATCAACGCTCGAAGAACACTGGCTGCGGATACTGAGCCCCGAAGAGAACCTGGACTTCGGGCACATGCACCCGACTCTGGACGCAGCCCGTGCTCGATAGATACTGCATTAAATGTCACGGGCTGGAGAAGAAGGAAAAGGACATCAATTTCATTAACGATGGACCGGCTGAGCCCAAGGGCCTTCCCCGCTGGTACCGCTCGCATCAGCGTGCGGTTCAGACCGAGGGGATCATCGCGATCGCAAAACGCGGAAAGCATCTGGTTGGTTACAAGCCTTTCATGGCCGGTCGCGACGCAGACAAACGCGATAGGAACGTCTCAGTACCGCGCCGCTACTTTGCATACACGAACATTATCGCCCAGATGATGGCCGGTAACGAAGAGCTCGCCGGCAAGAAATATTTCGCGGCCCACAAGGGCCTGAAAGTCGATCGTGAGAGTTATATGCAGTTTGTTGAATGGCTGGACCTGAACTGCCAGGCCTGCGGTGATTTGTTCCCCAACAAGATTGAAGAGCGAACGCTGGATGCTGCAAAGATGCTCGCGGTTAAGGCTTACGCAAAAGAGCTTTTCGGCGCCAAGTTCGCCAAGGGACCCGACTACTCGCTGGTCAATCCCGTACAGCCCGATCAGAGTCGCATCCTGCTTGCGCCCTTACCGCTGGACAAGGGCGGGTGGGGCCAGCTTACCGGTTACGCAGGCAAGGACGACGCGAAGTTCAAGAAGATGGTTTCGCTCGTTGACGCGGCGATTGTCCGCCTTCCGAACGAGAACACGCGCGGATGGAACCCGTCGCTGGATATGGGCGGCGCCGACCCCTGGGTCCTGGAAGATCGCAAACTCTTCTACAAATCCCTGGGCCGCAAGTTCGAAGACCAAACGAAGAAAGAGAAATAACACCACGATCGAATGGATACTGGAATCCTATCGATTTCAGCGGTGAATGTGTGTGGTTTGGGCTTGGCTGAGAGCTCAACTTGCTCCAGATGAGGGCCTGAAAGGTGACATGAAATGAAAAGAGTAATTGCGTGCGCGGTAAGTGTCCTGCTCTTGTCGGGATCCGGTCTTCACGCCCAAAACGCCGCCGAGATCATCAAGGCCGCGGGGGTTAAGGGTGGGCTGGTTGTTCATGTCGGCTGCGGAAACGGCGAGTTGACTGAGTCTTTGCGCGTTAGTGACAGTTATCTGGTGCATGGGCTGGATACGGATCACAAGAATGTTGAAGCGGCGCGCAAATATATTCGAGCTAAAGGGCGATACGGTGAGGTTTCTGTAGCGGCCTTTGATGGAGAGCATCTTCCTTACGCCGACAACCTGGTGAATCTGATAGTTGTGAGTTCCGCATTCCGCGTCCCGCAATCCGAAATAGAGAGGGTGTTGGCGCCGCTGGGCGTTGCTTATGTTAACGGGAAGAACACGGTCAAACCCTGGCCCGCGGAAATTGACGAATGGACGCATTACCTTCACGCCCCGGACAACAATGCCGTTGCCGCCGACAGCCGTGTGGCGCCGCCGAAGCAACTTCGCTGGACAGCTTCGCCTGCATGGACAAGGCACCACGATTTTATGTCCGGGTTCAACGCGGCGGTTTCTTCGCAAGGCCGGCTTTTTTACGTGAATGATGACGGTCCCAAACATTCGGTGCTGCTTCCCGCACGGTGGACCGTTTCGGCCCGTGACGCGTTTAACGGTAAGCTGCTGTGGAAAAGGGCTCTTCCGTCATGGCATCCGCATCACTGGAGCCTGAAAAGCGGTTCTGCGGAACTGCCTCGCAGACTTGTGGCCGTGGGTGGGCGGGTTTACCTTCCGCTCGGGCTGGGTGCGCCCCTTTCCATGCTCGACGCGGCCACGGGAAAAACTGTTCGAACATATGACCGGGCCGAGGGCGTCCGCGAGTTAATAGTAACCGGCGACACAATCTACGTCATTGTCGACCCCGGCCTGGCGAAAGATGTGGAGCGGAAACCCGGGACGAGTCTTTCATCGTACCGACGTTTGACTTTCAACCATCCGTGGAAGGGCGATCCCGTTGAAATAAAGGCGATCCACGCGGTTAATAAACGGGTTTCCTGGACACACAAGGGGCGTGTTGTACCGCTATCGCTGACGCTTTCAGATGGGAAAATCTGCTTTCATGACGGCGCCTCCATCCGGTGCCTGGATGCTGCCGGGGGAAAAGAACTCTGGGTTTCGAAACCTCTTCCGCTGATGCCCAAAATGGGCACATGGTTCGCGCCGACGCTCGTAATGCATGACGGTCTGGTGCTCTGGGTTGGCGGTAATCGCACCCTGCGGCACAACAGGCTGAAAAAGGGTTCCGGTCCGGACCGCTTTTTTGCGCTCGATGGGAAAACCGGTAAGGTCCTCTGGGACGCGCCCCACCTGCAGTCGGGTTATGACTCCCCAAAAGATCTTTTTGTTATCGATGGTAAGGCGTGGTTCAGTGAGATCATTCAGGGAAAAAGTTCGGGCCTGACCGTGGCTGTGGACCTGCGCACAGGCAAGCGGGCAGCTAGTTTCAAGCCCGATGACGGGGGAAGGCATATGCCGCACCACAGGTGCCATCGCGCAAAGGCTACTGAGAAGTACATGCTGGCTTCCCGCACGGGTATTGAGTTTGTTGACCTGAAAGAGAAGCACTGGGACTCGAGCCACTGGGTTCGAGGAGCATGTCTATACGGGACCATGCCCTGCAACGGCCTGCTCTATGCGTTCCCGCACTCGTGCGCCTGCTATATCCAGGGAAAGCTCAACGGAATGAACGCGCTGGCCGGAGCCCGCGCAGCGGGAAAGGGCCGGACTGCGGGACCGAGGACCGAATTCCGCCGCAAGGCCGCAGTGGGCGGGCCTCGCACTCAAAGCGACTGGCCGACCTACAGGGGGGATAATGAGCGAAGCGGTTATACCGCCATGAAAGCCCCCGTTATCGGCGGACAACTTTGGCGGAAAGCGATTGGGGGCAAGCTTACCAGTCCGGTGATGTGCGGCAAGCATCTCTACGTAGCATCAGTTAACGCGCATACGCTCTACGCCCTGGATTCAGAGAAAGGCGATGTCGCCTGGGATTTTGTCGCCGGTGGCCGCATAGATTCGCCGCCCACCGTATGGAAAGGCATGGTGTTGTTCGGTTGCCGTGACGGGTGGGTCTATTGTCTTGCTTCCCAGAGTGGCCAGCTTGTATGGCGCACCCGCGCGGCGCCCCGTGAGCAGTACATAGGTTCATACGACCAGCTTGAATCCACCTGGCCCGTTCATGGGAGTGTTCTTGTAAATGACGGTGTAGTCTACTGTGTGGCCGGCCGGTCCAAATTCCTTGACGGCGGTCTTCACATGCTGCGCATGGATGCGGCTACCGGGAAGATCCTGACTGAGAAGATCCTGGACCACACTGACCCGATTACCGGAAAGTCGCTCCAGAAGACAGAGGTCTGGCCGGAGATGCGCGTAGCTCTCCCTGACGTACTTTCCTGTGACGGTGAGTCGGTCTATATGCGCAGGGAGCGTTTCGATCTCAAGTGGGGCGGCATAGCCAGGCCGGACAAAGAGCTCAGGAAACCAAACCGCCCGCTCATAGCCTACAAGCACCAGAAAGGCCCCGGACAACACCTGTTTTCCCCGATAGGCTTCCTCGATGATTCCTGGTGGCACAGGGCGTACTGGACATACGGAAGGAACTTCTCGGGCGGCTATACTCATTACTACGGCGCGGCGCGCTATACCCCGTCGGGCCGTATACTGTGTTTCAACGATACAACCGTTTTCGGATATGGCAGGAAACCGCTGCAGATACGAGGGCAGGCCGCGGACTATCAGCTTTTCGCCGCCGATAAGGATGCGCCTGTTGTCGATCACGGGAAGAAGGAGTCGCACGCGTGGCCGCCACCGAGCAAGAAAATAGTTCACAAATGGACAGTAGACGTGCCGCTTCACGCCAGGGCGATGGTTGTGGCCGATAAAACGATCTACATTGCCGGTCCCCCAAGGGTGCTTAACGACTCAACGCTGTACAACACCGCCGACGCCGCGCTGCTTGTCAGATCGAAAGCGGAGGCGGCGGCTTACAGCGGTGACAAGGGAGCGATTCTCTGGGCTGTATCTGCTGCAGACGGCGGGAAGGTAAGTGAACATACGCTGGACGCCCTTCCTGTCTTTGACGGTATGATTGCCGCGGACGGGAAAATATACATTACAATGACAGACGGTTCGGTCCGTGCTTTTGGAAAGAACCGATGAAAGCTGCGGCAAACCAATTGATTCTTTTCCTCTTTCTCATCAGCTTTCTGGTGCTCGCCGGGGTTGCTGACGCCGCCGATTACACGCTCGGTAAATTTCTCAATTACACGCAGGAAGCGGGCGATGTTCCCAAGGATGTCTACCAGTATTCGGTCTATGTGCCAAGGGTTTACAGCGGGGCGATTCCGATGCAATACTATCTTATGCGTTACCTTACCGGGATTTCCGACACTAGCAGGGTGGGAACGAGTTACGTAGCCCACAAACGCAGCAATAACGCCATAACTACTTAAGAGGGCTTAAGATGAAGCGACATTGGATCACCGCACTGGTTGCCTGTCTGACACTGGTCGTACTGGCCGGAGCGCTGCAGGCCGAGGAAGCCAAAGAACGCAAACGCCGCAAATATAAGAAGAAACACCCGAATTGGAAGACTGAATCCGATCCGAATGCAAGACAGGAAGGAAAGAAGCCAACCCAAGAGAAGAGCGGTTCTGGAAGTGCCGCCTTGGTAGGTGTTCGATCATCCAACGACACGCCGGAAACGCCGCGCCAGTGGCGTGTGACGGAACTGGCGTTCAGCGCCCGGCGGCAAGGCCGGCCACTGGACGTGGTGTTGAAGACGAACTTCGTGGGTCCCGCCGGCCAGCGGTTGACGATCGAGGGCTTCTACGACGGCGGGCAGACGTGGCGCGTGCGGTTCATGCCGCCAGTTTCCGGCACATGGCTCTACCGCACCGAATGCCAGGCCGATGCCGGCCTGCACAACCGGCGGGGGCGGCTGGTGGTGGCGCCGGCAGCGGGGAAAACCGCCATCGATCGCCACGGGGGCATCCTGAAAGTCAGCAAGAATCGCCGTTACCTGACGCACAGCGACGGCACGCCCTTCTTCTGGCTGGGCGACACATGGTGGGCCTGCCCCAGCGACCTGATGCCCATCGATTCGTCCAATCGTCGGGGCATCGCGTCGATGTACAAGACGCTCATCGACACACGGGCCGCCCAGGGGTACTCCGTTGTTCAGATGGCCTTCCTGGGCGGGATCCGGACGCCCAGCGGCAAGGCCGACTTTAAGGACCTGTTCAAGCGGCGGTTCAACGCGGCCTATTGGCAAAAAGTGGACCGGTACATCGCGTACGCCAACAGCCGGGGGATCGTCCCGGTAATCGGTTTCGGCTTCCACCAGATGCTCAACAAGCCGACGCTCAAGCAGTTGCAGGGACTATGGCGCTATGCCCTGGCCCGCTACGGCTCCCGCGCGGTGGCCTTTCTCATCTGCGGGGAGTACAACCAGCGTGGCAAAAACCCCACCGCCGATGCCGCACGCGTCAAGAAGATCCTCCAGCTGGGCCAGTACATCCAATCGAACGATCCGTACAAGCGGGCCCTGACGCTGCACCCATGGGCCATGCACGTCGAGAAACGCCAGGTTTGGTCCCAGCCCTGGTACGACGTAATGATGGTCCAAGGCGCGCACGGCCGCACACCGCCGGCCGTCGCCGCCTACCGCCGCGCATTGGATCACAAGCCCGCCCGCCCGGTTATCGAGAGCGAGTGCAGATACGAAGGTATCCGCAAGTACACCGCGGACGACGTGCGTCACGTTGCCTACCGCGCTCTCCAGGCCGGCTGCTGCGGGTACACCTACGGCTCGCACGGTCTGTGGTATCCCACGCAGAACGAGACCGACCGCAAGTATGAGGAATGGGGTACGCCCATGCCCTGGTACCGGGCGTACAAGCGCCCCGGCGGGGCCCAGATGAAGCACCTCCGCGCGTGCTATGAGTCGCTGGAGTGGTGGCGGCTGGCGCCGCTGCCGGACGCGGTGCAGGCCAAGCCCGGGCTCGGCGAGCAGCGGCGAATCCTCGCCCAGGGCCTTCCCGCCGACAAGCCAGGCCAGGCGCGCCCGGATTACCTGATCTACTTCCCCGCCGGTTCGGACAAGGCCGCCGCCACGCTCAGCCGCCTGGGGAACGAGGCGGCCACCTACGCAGGCGAGTGGTTCGACCCCCGTACCGGCAAGCGTAAGCCGGCCGGCAAACTGCGTGTGCAAGGCGGGCGAATGCCTCTGCCGGCTCGCCCATCGGCCGCGGACTGGGTCTTGCGACTGCGTTCGAACAGAAGATGACCTACAACGAGGATAACGGAATATAATTTATTGACGATAATTAATTGTTAACCCCTCACCCGGAAAGGTGAAAACACAATGAAGTTCATCCGTTTTATTTCCACACTGGAGAAGCCATGAAGATTGCTCGCTACCTGTTCATGTTCGTTTTGGTGACCGGTTGCATAGCCGATGCTGCATGGGCTGAGCCGACATCGGAAAATAATGAGCGCCTGAAGCGTGGCCTCAAGAAATATCCCGATGCGGACGCTAACAAGGACGGCGTGCTGACACTCACCGAAGCGCGGGCTTTCCTCAAGAAGAATCGAGCTTCGGCGCCAAAGAAACCCCAAACGCCCAAAGGCGCTACGGAGACGCCACCCGCGGGGCAGACTACCGAAGGCCCGGGCTACAACTGCCTGTTCATCGGGCATAGTTTTTTCATACCTGTCGCACGAACCTTCGCACCTATCCCTGCGAAGTACGGATTCACCAATCATCGCCAGCAACTGGTCATGGCGGGCGGTCCAAACGGATCGGTTGGGAGACTCTGGCAGGCGCGCCGCGCAGACGTCGAAAACGTTCTGAAGACTGGCAAGGTCGATCTGCTTGGGATGACCTACCACCAGGAGGACAACAGCTCCTACGAGCAGTACAAGCGATTCGTGGACCTGGCGTTGAAGTACAACCCCAAGACGAAGTTTTTCATTGGCCTGCCCTGGTCGAGCCAGCCCGCGAGTCGGTCGCTCGAAGATTACACCAAGAGCAACCACGCGGGCGACAAGCTGTTACGTGCCAGGGTTTCACGTCTCCAGAAGGCCTATCCCCAGAACCAATTTATTTACGCCAACTATGGCAAGGCTTCTGTCACGCTCAAGTCGCTTGTCGAAACGAACAAACTGCCTGGTGTGACCAAACTCAAGGGCCGAACGAAAGAGTGCCTTTACCGCGACGAACTGGGGCATGCCAATCCGCCGCTCCTTCACCTCGCGGCGCTGGTATGGGTACGCACGCTTTACGAAGCGGACCTCAACAAGACGAGAATTGATTCTCCCGTCGAACTCGATCTTCGTAGCCACGCCATGGAGATCGCCGATCGCAGCAAGCTTCCAAAACAGCAGTCGGCCGCCAAGGCGCCTGCACCGAAGCGCCGCTGGCAGGACCAGTTCTTCAAGAGCCGGGATCGGAACGGGGATGGATTTGTCACTCTGGAGGAATTCATCGGCGACCCGAAGAACCCCAACGTGCCGGACCTGACAAAACGCTATCGACAGTTCGATTCAAACGGCGACGGCAAGCTGCTGCTCGAAGAATTGAAAAAACAAACCCAGCGCCAAAACCCGTTCGCTGATATAGGACTCAGCCAGAAACAGCAGATGCAGGTCCAGGAATTCCAAAGATCGATGCAGGCCGAGATGAAGAAAGCCAGAGAATCTCGCGATCGCAAGAAAATACAGGCTGCCCATAAGAAATATTGGGCAGGTCTCGCCAAGATTCTGGATGAAGAGCAGATGAAGAAATACAAGGCCGCAATCGCCAAGATGCGAGAACCCCGCACCGCAGCCCCGCAACCTTTAGGCCAATCAAAACGCCAGAGTGTCGTACAGAGCGCCACCGATGATCAAACTGCTACCGCGAAAAAAAGGCCCGTTTCAGCGGGGACAACATCTTCGCAAGAGAACTTAGATCTGCTTTTCAGCGATCCTCCCAATGAATACCGGATCGTTAAGTATCAACTCAACAACAAGACACTTGTGCAGTATCCGCAATATGGATTCGGAGGATACCAGCCCTTTTTCTATGGCAATCTCTATAGAGCTGGTCCGACCGGGCCAAGTACGATCGGCCCTTTGGTCGATGCCGCCAAGGCGCAGGGACGCACGGTTTGGAGCGCCGATGACGTCGGCTACCCGAGCGGCAGCGCCGGTGGCAAAGTGGTGGCGAACAACCCGGAATATGAGGTGAGGGGCGTGGCCATGCTGACCAAGACAGGAAGCGGACAGACACGTGTTTCCATCGCCACTCCACCTGATTGCGAAAAGATGGTCTCCGCAGTGCTGTATCCGGTGGCGAACGGAGTTCCGGATTTCAGCCAGGGAAAGGTTCAGTCCGTTCAAGACACCGGCGTGAACACGACCGGCCTGACGGGCGATTGGCAGTTGTGCGCGTTCGTTCTGCAAATCAGGGATTCCAACACGCAGTGCGCGGACAGGGCGTCCCAATTTCGTACCACCGGACGGTATCCCGATCTGCTCAACCCCAACGCCGTGGCAAGTTGGATCAGCCTGATGCATGAACCGATCCTTGCGCAAATCACTGATCCGGCGTCTCAGCTCGAAGGATTCTATTTCAATGAACCGAGTCTTCAGCAGTTGAACTGGCATAAAACCGCGTATGCCACCCTTCCTTGGAATGCCGAATTGTTCAATAAATTCCAAGCGATGCACGGCTACGCCCTGCAGCCAGCCATGGGCGCCCTGTATGAAGGCGATGATCTCTATGCCAAACGGGTTCGGATGCATTTCCATCAAACCGTGGGGGAGATGTTGCGGATCAGTTTCAGCGGTCAGCTCGCCGAGTGGTGCGAAAAGCGCGGCATGGTAGCCAGTGGTCATCCGCTGCTTGAAGAATACCTCCGCATGCATGTGGCGAATTACGGCGATATGCTCAAAGTCGTTTCCGAATTGCAAGTTCCCGCGATGGATCTCCCCATGCCGGAGCCGGGACAAATGGCGCGTCATAATTTTCATTTCCCCAAGCTATTTAGTTCGGCGGGGGTCTGGAATGAACATGACAGCCGGGTCATCGCCCTGCTCGATCCGGTCATCGGCGGGTACGGCAGGAATCGGAAGGTCCCGTCAGAGCAGGCTCTGTACATTGCCGTGAATGGGGCTTCCCGCTGCGGGGTGAATCTGTTCGCAACCTATATTAACACGGATAGGTATGGTCCGAAGGTCGCAGGGATCTTCAAGCAGTTGAATGAGTATACCGGTCGCATCTCGGTCATGTTGACCGGCGCGCGGATCGCAACTCCCGTGGCGCTCTACTATCCTATTGAAATGTTCCAGATGGAATACAAGCCGACCAAGGAAACGCATCGGCGCAACTGGAGCACGCCGCGGCAGGCCGCCTGGGACAAATTGCAAACGACCATGCTGGACGCCGAGGTGGATTATAACATCGTGCATCCCGAATGGGTGCGGGATGCGGCCATCAAAGGTGGCGAGTTGAAGATCGGTTCGGGTTCCTATCGTTATCTGGTCATGCCGAATGTGGAAGTGATTTCTTCTAAGGTGCTGGCCAAAATCAAGCAATTCCAAGCCGCTGGCGGGACGGTGTTGTGGGTGGGCGGCAAGCCCATGGCGGGAGCTTACCCGTCAGAAGACGCCCAAGTGGTCAGAGCGGTTGCCGGGGTTTCGACCGTGTCAGCCGCGCAGGCGCCCGGCCTGATCCCCAATCCGTATGACGCGCGGTTCACGCTGAATGTCACGTCGCAGGATTCGCTGCTCACCACACGTTTCCGGCGCCAGGGCCGCAGTATCTACTTCCTGGCGAACCCGACCGGATCGTCCATAACCGCCCATCTTGATGATGTCAATGGCGGGTTGGTGAAGGTGTACGACCCCGTCACTGGAAAGATCACGCGAATGCCGCTGCCGACCGATGTGGTGATCGATGCCTATAAGTCGTGCACGGTAATATCTCCGGCCGACCTGGCGGCGAGCCTGGCAAAGAGCCACCCGACGACGTTCCCGGCAACGCAGCCGGCAGAGCAGGTTGAATCGCACCCGAATGGGAGTGTCGATGGCGAGCAATCCCCGTCCATTTCCGTCATGTATTACGCGATTGGCGCAGTACTGCTGGTGACTGTCGTCATAGTTGTGCTCAAAGCAAGGAAGAAGCGCCAAACAGACGCTCCAGCGGACCCCGACGTCTCGTGAAACCATATGTGCCGCCCTACATTGAAAAGGAGTAATCTTCATGAATAAAACGACCAGGCGAGATTTCCTCTCGCTCTCGGCATTGGCCGCAGTCGGAGGGGCTGCACTGGCCCTGGCAGGCAGACATAGTTTACTGCACGGGGCCGGCCGCAGCGGCGGCAAACCCAACGTTATCGTATTTTTAGTAGATGACATGGGATGGATAGACAGCGCGACCTACGGGTCAAAATACTACCAAACGCCCAATATGACCCGGCTGGCGAAGCGGGGCGTGCTCTTTACCGACGCCTACGCCGCCAGCCCGCTCTGCTCGCCCACACGGGCCAGCATTATGTCCGGGCAATATCCGGCACGCATGGGGTTGACAGTAGCAATCACTCCGAAGTGCGTGGCCAATCCCAAGGCCCTTCCAGCGAATGGCAATAGTTACTGCGGACGTGTTCAGGGGCGTGACCGTATGCCATTGGAAATCTACACGTTGGCCGAGGCCCTGAAAGACGGGGGCTACACCACTGCGCATATAGGAAAATGGCATTTAGCGCCAAATCGCGATGGCCAGAAATTCTATGCAGACAATCAAGGGTTCGACTTCGTCATCGGCGGAGCGCATCTGCCCGGTCCGCCCGACTACTATTCGCCCTATGCCCGCAAGGGCAGGGGCATCCGAAACTTGAAACCCGGTCCGAAAGGTGAATACCTGAACGAGCGGCTGGCTGGGGAATCCATCAAATGGATCGACTCGGTCAAGGACTCGGGAAAGCCCTTTTATCTGAACTTCTGGCACTATGCCGTGCATTCCCCGATCATCCCGAAAAGAGATCTTATGCCGAAATACACGAAGCGCCGGGATCCGAAAAATGTCCAGCGCTGCCCGGAAATGGCGACAATGCTCGAAAGCATGGATACGTCCCTGGGTATTCTTCTTGATTTCATGGACAGGCCGGAGAACCGGGAGCTGAAATCGAACACGCTCTTGATCTTCACCTCCGATAACGGCGGAATGATCCACAAGGAAGTAAAAGGCAACCAGGTTACGTCGAATCGTCCCCTCCGGGGCGGGAAAGGCAATACGTATGAAGGCGGTATCCGCGAGCCGTGGATCGTGAAGCCGGGGACGGTCTGCCGTACACCGGTGCAGTCTACGGACATCTATCCGACAGTGTTGGAAGCCGCCGGTCTGAAGCGCCGCGCCAGCATTCCGCTGGACGGACGAAGCATTGTCCCGCTGTTGAATGGCGAGGCGATGGAGCGCGGACCTATCTTTACTCACTTTCCACACGACATGGGAGCGTTGTGCGCGCCCTCCACCAGCGTGCGGGCCGGGGACTGGAAACTCATCCGGTTCTATCACGCCGGTAAAAATGCCGCCTCACACGCCTACGAACTCTTCGACCTGAAACGTGATCCCTCCGAGGCAATCAATCTCGCCGCCTATTTCCCGGAAAAGGTCAGGGAACTCGACCAGCTGATCGAATCCTTCCTGGAGGACACCGAAGCCTTGGTTCCCTTAGGCAATTCAAAGTACAAAGGAGATCCACAGGCGACGCGTACGGCACAATCTCTGAACAAGGCCCCCAAACGTCCGCGGAGTCTTCGTTTACCCGGCTCGGCCATCAAGACCGCCAAAGAAGGCAATCGTCGTATTCAACTTACCGATCAGGACGACCAGGCCCGCCAGACCCATGCCCTCGTTTTAGAAGGATCGGAATGGGTTCGGGTCAGAAACAACGATGATGGCAGCGTGGAACTGCGCTGGGACGCGGCGCCAAAAAACGGGTCCGCCAAGATCCTCTTTGGCTGGAAGGGCGGGACGATTCCGCAGGAAATCAATTCAGCCACGATTCCCCCCTGTGAGCTGGAACTTAGCGCTCGCGGCTCCAAAATCACACATGAGTATGAGTTCACCATGCCATCGCCGTCACAGTCGGCCGCCAAGGCGCCTGCGCCGAAACGCCGCTGGCAGGACCAGTTCTTCAAGAATCGGGACCGGAATGGCGACGGAGCGATCACGCTGGAAGAATTCATCGGCAACCCAAAGGGGCGCAATGTCCCCTCGCTGACCAAGCGGTTCAAGAAGATCGATTCAAATGGCGACGGCAAGCTGCTGCTCGAAGAATTGAAAAAACAAACCAGATGACAAACGTCGCGGCCCCCGCAGCGGAAGAGTTTAACAGGGAAAATACGCAATGAGGCATGCAATTCACTCGTGCCTATGCTGCCTGCCCGGTCTGTTCGCCTAGGCACGCTTAGGACAGGATAGGCAATCTACGAGCACCTACTCAGGGAATTGGGATAGGGGTACAGGCTATGGCCTAATGAATGTAGAGGGCCCCCTCAAGGGACTGACATGTTGCTTCAGAGGCTCATCAAGAAGGGGGCGTTGCGGCCTACGAAGATAGGGCGGCGGAACGTGTTTAAGAAGGCGGATCTCGATCGTGTTCGTGAAAAAGGGGATCAGGTGCGTCGAAGGGGGCGCCCTAGAAAAGATGAGGAATAAAGTTCCATTCTGCGGC
>JABGPF010000131.1:5023-15239 GCA_018645065.1 Phycisphaerales bacterium | reverse complement strand
AGTGGTACCACTTTTATGGGTAACAGGTGCACACGCTGAAAGTGTGAAGCAATTGTGAAGATCGTCCGCTGCTCGGTCGGGAGCATTTAGACGGGTGCTTGCTGCGTTCAAAGTCCCTTTACTTGCCATTTTTTGCGGCAGGATTGTCTGATGTATTTGTTGGCGTCGGGCAGGTTGGTTACTTTCATGTTCGGCGCGTCCCACTTGAGCGTTTTGTCGGGGAAGTGCAGGGCGACTGTGCCCAGGAGGACCATTTCGCTTAGTGGTCCGGCGTAGTCGAATGAGGCTTGGGTCTTGCCCCCGTTCTTGCCGAGTATCGCGTCGATGAATTGGTGGTAGTGGTTCATTGGTTTGGGCCTCGGCCGGGCGACGCCCTTGAGCTTCTCGGTGGGGAGCAACTGCGGGCCGGAACCGTGGGGCATGAGCATGACGCCTTTCTCGCCGATCAGGAGGGCGCCCTGGCTGGGGTATTTGCGCCCTTCGAGGAGCGTTTTCTGGAACTCGGCGGGGGGGTATTTGAATCCGTCGGACCAGGTGATGTCGATGGTCTTATCGGTGGTCAGGTCGGTTCCGGCGTAAGTGTATTTCACGATCTGCCATGTTGGGAAGGTCTCGACGCGTCGGGCAGGGTCGTTGCGCCATTTCGGTTCGACCTGCGCCTTAACCGCGATGGGCATGCTCAGGCCCAGCGCACGGTAGGGCATATCCATTATGTGGCATCCCATATCGCCCAGCCAGCCGCATCCGAAGTCCAGCCACCCTCGCCACCACGTGGGATGATAGACGCCATGGACGTATGGGCGCATCGGCGCCGTGCCGCACCAGGCGTCCCAGTCGAGCTCGGGGGGGATGGGGTCGGTCTTTTTGGGGCGAGGCCCGATCGGGCGGTATTTTGACGGGTCTTTGTTCGACCAGAGGAATACCTCCTTGACCTTTCCGATAGCGCCTTTTTGCAGCATTTCGACTGACATTCTCGCTCCGACAGAGGAACTGAGCTGTATGCCCATTTGCGTTACGACGCCGGCGAGCTTGGCGGCTTGGGCGATTTTTCTGGCTTGGAATACGTCGTGGGTCAGGGGTTTTTGGCAGTAGACGTGTTTCCCCATTTGCAGGGCGGTCATGGTTATCGGCGCGTGCATGTGGTCGGGCGTGGTGACGTTCACCGAGTCGATATTGTCGCCTTCTTTTTCGAACAGTTCGCGCCAGTACTGGTATTTCCGGGCTTTTGGGTGCTTTTTCGCCGCCGCGGCCATCCGTCGGGTGTCTACGTCGCAGATCGCTACGATTTCGACTTGCCGGTGCGAGCTTATTGCGTTCAGGTCGGCCCGGCCCATGCCTCCGACCCCGATCGACGCGTGCCTGACTTTTGCGTTCGGTTCCGCCGATTTGGCGATCTCCGCCAGCGGACCGGCAAGGATGCCGGCGGCGGCTGTGGTCTTCAGGAGTGTGCGGCGGGTCGTTTGGTTTTTGGCGTCGGACTTGGGGGCGTTGTTCATGGCGCTGCTCCTGACGGTGAGTGGCGTCCGCCGGGCCGGATAACACAACCGGCGGCAAGACACCGATTTCTCAGCACATATGGTACATGCGCGACGCCGGTTGGGAATAGCTTTTTTCAGAATCTTCCAAATTCAGACAATGGCGAGGCTTATTTTTTCATAGCCATTGGAGCCTCGATTGTGAGGTCCAGGGGGAACGGTTTGCGGATTTGGAAGTATGTGCCTTTGGGGCTCGGGGCGTCGGCGGGGAGGTGTACGCGAGTGTCCCTGCCGTACAGGGCGAAGAATTTTGTTTTCACACGCAACTTGATCTTCCCGTTGGCGTAGGAAAGGAACTCGACCCCTTCGCTGAACGATGATCGCGGTGTTTGGGGAGTGATTCGCCAGCCAGCGATCGCCAGCCCGGGCGTGGGCAGTTGGTTAAGTGCGATGTATTTGAACTTCTGCTTCAGTGTCGCAAGCGGCGTGTCTGGGGTGATCGGTCCGCTGAATCCCAGCGAGAGGTACCACCCGGGTTTGCTGAATACGAACATTGTGCTCTTTCGCCCGGTGATGGGGCGGCCTGCGAATCCGGGCGCGGCGGATTTTTCTGCGAGCACCAGCCCCTTATCGCCGAGAGCCTTCAGCCATTGTGCTGCTTTTTCTTCGGGCGTTCCGGTAAGGGGCTTGGGTTTAGCTTTGGTTGCGCCAGCGGCTTCGATGGTCACGGTGAATGTTCTGGCGGGCTTTTTGTTCTTCTCCCACGGGCGTCTGTACGCCAACGCGATAGTCGCCTTGCCTGCCTTGGCGACGCGGTATGTGAACGTTGTCTTACCGCCCTGGCCCACCATAGGGCGAGCGGTCGCAGCCGTTGCGTACTTGCGTGACTTGAACTCAAGCGGTGAGTCTTTGGGCTGTTTGACTGGCGGCCAGATGAATCCTGTTGTCGGGTTGGCTTTGAGGGTTATCGTTACGATATCGCCTGCAGCCGCTTTGATTGTTTTACCGGTGTCGGCGCTTGTCAGTGCGATTGTTTTACCGGCTTTGGCCTTGTCGCCATCGGGTTTGCCCAGCGTTATGCTGGAGATTATCACACCCTTGCGTGGAGCATCATCGGCGATTCGCGTATCGACGTAGAAGCAGGACATCAGCAGCCCCTGCTTGTCGTAGCGCACATACAGCTTCTGGTTGGGCGATAGTTTCGCGTCCAGCACTTTTCGCGCTTCGAGATATAGTTCGTCGAGCGTTTTTGGCGCGGCGCCTTTTTTGTGGCTTCCGATCTTGTCGCCGGTTTCGGTCCAGGCGTTTTCCTGCGGTTTGGCGGGTCTTCCGGGTATTACGGGCTGGGGAATAGCAGGCCCGCCTTTCCACTGGCGATATTTCCGCTGGGTTACTTTGTTGTTCGTGCAGGTGATCTCGGTCTCATGCCCGAACCCCGCAAAACTCGACCAGCGGATTTTGTAGGAGTAGTTGCCTCCGCATTTTGCTTTCAGCACCTTCCAGGTCGCCAGGCTTTTGTTAAACGCAGCCAGGTGCGGATTTGCCGGCGCCGCTTGGGCGGTGGGGGTTAGCAGGGAAAGGCTTGCCAGTATGAGTACGCAGTGTGATATGGTCAGGCGGTTCATTATGATGCTCCTGTCGACAGGGTGAAAATGATATGGTGCATTCTACCGTATTTCGACGCACAAATGGCGGAATTGTTCCCCGTAAATCGTGGAGAATGTGTTTGTCGACGCGCTGCGGGGCAATAGCGGTTGACAGCGAGGTTCGCGCATCCCTAGAATGTGTATATGGTTGAGGCTTGCGTGAGGCTCTTCCGTTCATATCAAACGCATACATAGGAAATATTGCTATGGCACATCGCGTCTTATCGAAAACATTGTCCTTTATTCTAGTTGCAGTGGTTATGGGTTTCGCCGGGATTGCCTATGGCGATAAAGACGCTGATAAGCGTACGGCGGGCAATTCGCGGTTGTCTGTTAAGGAGCGAATGGCTGCGTGTGAGAAGCTGCTCGCTACAGATGGGCTTTCCAAGACTGACAGGGCCTGGGCGCTGTGCATGCGGGGAAGCCTCAATCGCCGGGGCAAGAAGTACGATGCGGCGCTGGCGGATTTTGCGGCGGCCGAGAAACTCGAACCGGACAATCCGCGAGTTTTTCGCTATCGGGGCAACCTCTATTTTGAAACGAAGAAATACAAGCAATCTGAGGCAGATCTTAGCAAGGCCCTGGAACTCGAACCGCGAAATTCATGGACTTGGTACACCCGCGGGCGGGTTAGAGGGCGATTGAGAAAATATCAGGAGGCGTTGAAGGATCATGGCAAGGCCCTGGAGATCAAACCGCGATATTCATCAGCCTATTCGGCTCGGGCGTGGTTGCATTTGCGACTTAAAAATTATGACAAGGCCGTCAAGGACTGCGACGGGGCGATTGCGATAGATCCGTACTATGTAAGCCCTTATATCGTGAGAGGTAACGCCTATGCGCTGTTGGATAAAAACGCCGAAGCCCTTCACGATATGGCTGTTGCGCGAACGTTGGCTCCTAATATGAACGATCCCAAGCTGAACCTGAAGAACCTGATCCCCGAGGTGAAGGTTTCCGGAAGCACCACAAAACCAGCAGAGTTTCAGCAACCGAAAAAGGGATTGTCCATTTCGTACCTGATGACCACCGGCGCCGCGCCGCCAAAGATGGATGAAATGGAGGAGGCCATTGGCGATCTGGCGGCCTTTTTTAAGAAAAAACGCGTGCCCGAACCAAAATCCAAGACGTTCGTGGTCCGCGAGGTTATTGAAGGCGCAGGCGATATGACGAACATCAAACCGAGCATGAAGTACCCCGGAACGGACCGGAAAAAACCGCCCGTGGCGTCGATTGGATATTTTCGGACGTTGTTTCCAAGCGTTTTACCGATGGGCCGGACCGGGCAGGTGCTGACAATCGAGTTTGATAAACCACCTCTCAAAGACCTCTGGCCGTTGAAAGTGGGCAATAAATCGGTTGGACAAGGGAAGTACGTATTTGTCGCCACTGATCCGGTAACGCCTCAGGCGAAGTTTCTCGGGGCCAAAAAACCGGGCGATAAAATTCCGTTCGGAACGGTTAAGTGGAGCGGGGAAGTGGTCAAAACCGAGAAGGTTGTCGTCCCGGCGGGAGTTTTCGACACGTTCGTGATACGCGTTGAAGAGAAAGTAGAGATGGTCATGATGGGCGCCACCAGAAAACGCGAGGTAACCTTTACCTGGTGGTATTCTCCAAGCGTTCGCTGGTGGGTCAAACGTACTCAGCAGTCTGGGGAAAATATTAGTGTAAACCAAGCTGAGACAATCAAGTAGCTTACCACTCCTTTTCCAGTGATAATCGATTCCGATGGATTTGCGGGGAATTAACTCGTGAAAAAAATAACAGACTCACTTTCTATCGTTGACAAAACTGGTTACGACTACTAGAATTCGTCCCCTAATCGGTGGTTATCACCGGATGACGAGCCCCTGGTCGATTGTTCTATTATGTTGATCACGCTTTGAGCTATGCCTTGACTTTGATGAATTGCAGGTGTCGTGCCGGAATTGTTTAACGCATAGTACAATAGGACACTTTGTCCCGAGGCGTGGTTTGTAAAAAAAGCTGTGAAAGTATTACTTATCGCGGCTTTTGCGGACGATATAAGATTTTCAGGTTGCAGGACTAACGTTCTGTCGCTTGCAGAACGTTTGAAAAACCTGGAGGTCTCCTTCCCTCGCTTTTCCCCATACTGGATATGATGCGGGGGGTGTGTTTGTATAGATAAAATAAGGTCTTACCGAAAGACTGTTCCGACAAACCAGAGCGGTTTGGCGGTAAATGCGACGAATTTAAAGGAAAAACGATGACTGTTAAAACTACATCGCTGGACAGCAAGGGTGTTGGCGAACTCAAGAAGTTCGTCGAAAATCTTGGCCTGGACGATTCTGCCGAGGCTCGCGAAGGCGCCTTGATTGAGGTGCTGCACAAGGCACAGGGTATATTCGGATTTCTGCCCAGTGAGGTCCAGGAATTGGTCGCCTCAGAGCTACAGCTTTCCCTCGGCCATGTTTATGGCGTTATCAGTTTCTACGCTTACTTCACCACCGAGCCCAAAGGCGAGTTTGAAATCAACTTCTGCACCGGTACAGCCTGTTTTGTGCGGGGCGTGGGCAAGGTTATCGAGCGGTTTGAGGAACTTGTTGGGATCGAACTGGGTGAAGTTACCGATGACGGGCGAATTTCGCTGGGCCATCTCAGGTGCGTGGGAGCATGCAGCCTGGCGCCGGTGGTTATGGTCAACGATAAGACCTACGGTAATGTCACCCCCGAGATGGTTCCCGAGATCCTCGCCGACTGCCAATAAACGCATATCGCGCCGATTCTACGTGGAAAAGTGACAAAAAGTTAAAAAACGCAGGAGCCCGATCAGGGTGATTCCTGCTTGAGATTGAGCGGAGCAAATAATGGTTAAGATTGAAGAGATACCTCTGGACAGGCTGACTTCACAAGACGATCTGTTGCGACTGGCCGAAAGCCTTCAGACCGCCGACGTCGACAAGACCGCGATCCAGATACTCGTGGGAATGTCAACTTGCGGGCGAGCCTCGGGCGCCGAAGAGACATACGCCATCATCAAATACGAACTGGAGAAACGAGGGATCGACAAGACGACAGTCGAACTCGTGCAGACCGGTTGCGTAGGGCTTTGTCATGCGGAGCCCATCGTTGAAGTGCAGTATCCCGGGCGCAGGCGGATCACCTTCGACAAGGTCGGAACCGCACGCGGACGGCGGATTGTCGAGGAGGTCGTCAAGAATATAGACGGTAAGGAAGTCTACTCCCAGGGAATGGGTATGGGCATCTACACCGATCAGACTCGTGTCGCGTTGCGCCATTGCGGTGTGATCGATCCCAAGTTGCTTCGCAGTTATATCGCCGTTGGCGGATACCAGCAACTGGCAAAATGCCTGTTCGAACGCACTCCGGAAGAGATCATTCAGGTCATTACCGATTCGGGCCTGAGAGGGCGGGGCGGTGGCGGATTCTCAACGGGCCTGAAGTGGGGATTCGCCCGCAAAGCCGAAGGCGCTCCCAAATATATGGTCTGCAACGCCGACGAAGGCGATCCGGGCGCGTTCATGGATCGTTCGATCCTCGAAGGCGATCCGCACTCGGTTATCGAAACGATGACGATTGCAGGTTACGCGATCGGCTCGTCAATCGGGTACATTTACGCACGGGCTGAATACCCGCTGGCTGTTGAGCATCTCCGCAAGGCGATAACCCAGGCTCGCAAAGTCGGGCTGCTGGGCAAAAATATTCTCGATAGCGATTTCTCGTTCGATATTCATATTCGCTACGGCGCGGGCGCCTTTGTCTGCGGTGAAGAAACCGCCCTGATTCACAGTATCGAAGGCCGTCGCGGTGAACCGACCAACAAGCCCCCGTTCCCCGCAGAGTCGGGCCTTTGGGGCCGGCCTACGAATGTTAATAACGTCGAGACGCTGGCCAGCATCATCCCGATCCTGGAAAACGGCGCCGACTGGTTCAAGTCGATCGGAACCGAGGGCAATTCCGGTACGAAAGTGTTCGCACTGGCCGGTGATGTGAAAAATGTAGGACTCGTCGAAGTGCCCATGGGCGCGACGATCCGCGACGTGCTTTATGGGCTGGGCGGTGGGTCGAGCAGCGGTAAGTCGATCAAGGCGATCCAGACTGGCGGGCCGTCGGGCGGTTGCATTCCCGCTTCTGAATTCGACACCGAGATCAGCTACGAAAACTTCGTCAAGCTCGGTTCGATGATGGGCTCGGGCGGTATGATCGTTATGGACGAGGACACCAACATGGTGGAACTCGCCAAATTCTACCTCGAGTTCACCGTTGAAGAGTCGTGCGGTAAATGCACGCCGTGCCGCCTTGGCACAAAACGCCTGCTCGATATCCTCAATAAACTGCTCGCCGGTAAAGGCACTGCTGAAGATATCACCACTCTCGAAGAGACAGGCGAAACCATTAAAGCAAGTTCGCTCTGCGGACTCGGGCAGACCGCTCCTAACCCGATTCTCTCGACGTTGCGATGGTTCCGCGAAGAATATGAAGCACTTATTCAGGACGCCGGTGCGGCGGTCTGCTACGAAATTGACGCCGAGGCTTGCGTCGGATGCAGGGCTTGCGCCAAGGCGTGCCCTGTCGACTGCATCGACGGAAAGGTCAAGGAAGCACACGTCATCCGTCAGGGCGAATGCATCCAGTGCGGAGCCTGCGAAAAGACATGTAAATTTGACGCGGTAATTAAACGCACAGTTTAATCGCTGCGGCGAAACTGATTTTAAACCATCTACTCAACAAGTTTGAAGAAAAGGTAAAACAATGGCGAATTTTCTGGCTCCGGCCGATCTATCCAAAGCGTTTGTAGGAATTAGCGAAAAGAAGGCTTCGATCCCGGCGGCCAAGATGCTCGTGCTGGGTATCCTTGCCGGTGTCTATATTGGTTTCGCCGCACATGTGGCTACGACCATCGCCACCGGCCCGGAAGACTGGTTCGGAGTTAAGAAGTTCCTTATCGGTGCGGTTTTCAGTTGCGGACTGATGCTGGTTATCATACCTGGTTCGGAGCTTTGGACCGGTAATAACCTGATGGTTATCGGGCTGCTGGACAAGAAGATCGGTTTTGGCGGTCTGATGAAGAACTGGGGCCTGGTTTACCTGGGCAACCTTATCGGTTCGCTTCTGCTGGCGTTTATTATCGCCCAGAGCAGCGGGTTGCTGGCGGGGAATATCGGCGCGACGGCGATCAAGATCGCAGCGGGCAAGGTTAGCGTCAGTACGATCGGCGATATGTCGCACAACTACGCATTTTTCTTCCGTGCGGTCGGTTGTAACTGGCTGGTGTGTTTGGCTGTGATGATGGCGATCTCCGCGCAGGATATCGCTGGAAAGGTCCTTGCGATCTTCTTCCCGATCATGGCGTTTGTCGCCGCTGGTTTTGAGCACTGCATCGCCAACATGTACTTCATCCCCGCCGGTATCTTCGCCAAGAATTTCTCCGGAGCCGTTGACGGAGCGGTGAAACTCGGCGTGAGCGAAAAGGCTATTGAGAACCTTAACTGGGCCTCGATGTGGACCCAGAACCTCGGCGTGGTGACGCTGGGCAATCTCGTCGGTGGAGCTGTGTTCACAGGCGCCGTTTACTGGTGGTTGTACGTGAAGAAGTCCGACTAGAACCGTTTGTTAGTCTTGGTCTCGATCTATTTGTGTTGTCGACGAACTAGTTTGTACGAAGCGAAAAAGGTGCTAAAGTGATTATTACAATCGACGGGCAAGAGTATGAAGCTCAGGCTGGACAAACCATCCTGGAAGTAGCCAGAGAAAATGGCGTCTCGATCCCCACACTCTGCGAACATGCACGTATCGCCAACTCCGGACGATGCCGAGTATGCGTCGTCGAAGTTGAAGGCATGCGAGGCGGCGGGTTGAAGGCCTCATGCGTTCTGGAAGCACAGGACGGTATGGTCGTTAAGAGCGAGCAGAGCGATCTGGTCGAGCGAACCCGGCGCATGGTCGTAGAACTCATGCTGGCCAGCGGTAAGCACGACTGTCTCGTATGCGAAAAGAACGGAGCCTGCGAACTGCAGGAAGTGGCCTACAGCCTCGGTATCGAAACGCCTTCGTTCGAGATGGAATGCACAGCTCCGGATGTTGACGACAGCTCGGAAGGCATCATTCGCGATCCGAGCAAGTGTATCCATTGCGGCAGGTGCATCGATACGTGCAACAACAACGTGATGCACGAAGTGATGAACATGGGCGCTCGCGGGGCCGAGGCCTACGTGATCTGCGATAACGATAAAACTATGAAGGATTCGGGTTGCGTACAGTGCGGCGAATGCTCGCAGGTCTGCCCGGTTGGAGCACTGGTCTACAAGACGTCCAAGAACAAAGCCCGCCAGTGGGAAGTTGAAAAGAAACGCGTCGTATGCCCGTACTGCGGCGTGGGATGCATTATCAATATGGCCATTAAAGACGGGAAATACGTCTGGGCCGAAGGCGTTGAAGAAGGCGCCGAACGCATGCCCAACAAGGGAATGCTGTGTGTTAAAGGGCGTTTCGGGATGGACTACATCAACCGCGAAGATCGCCTGACAACCCCGCTGATCCGCAAGGACGGAAAGCTCGAGCCCGCCAGTTGGGACGAAGCTCTGGACCTCGCGGCAAGCAAACTCAAAGAGCTTAAAGATACACACGGCGCCTCGGCGCTGGGTTGCTTCAGTTCCGCGAAAACCACCAACGAAGAAAATTACGCTATGATGCGTTTCGCACGCGGTGTGCTGGGCACGAACAATGTTGACCACTGTGCACGCCTGTGCCATAGCTCGACGGTCGCCGGACTGGCCACCACGCTTGGCAGCGGGGCGATGACCAACAGCATGCAGGAAGCCGAGAAGTCCGACGTGATTCTCATCACCGGCAGCAACACCACCTGGTGCCACCCGGTGTTCGGCGGGATGATTAAAAAGGCCGTCAAGCAAAGCGGTGTGAAGCTCGTTGTGGTCGACCCGCGCGAGACTGATCTGGCGAAAGTCGCCGATCTGCACGTTCGTCAGCGGGGCGGATCCGACGTTGCGTGGCTGATGGGCGTTCAGAACGTGATCGTATCTGAAGGCTGGCACGACGAAGAATACGTCGCAGCCAATTGCGAAGGTTGGGACGAGTACAAGAAGGCCCTGGAGT
>JABGPF010000131.1:0-5013 GCA_018645065.1 Phycisphaerales bacterium | reverse complement strand
ACCCGCCCGAGAAGGTCGAAGAACTCAGCGGTATCGCTCCCGAGCAGATTCGCGAAATCGCCCGCTTGTACGCCACCAGCGGCGTGGGCGCGATCTACTACAGCATGGGCATCACCCAGCACAGCCACGGCGTTGACAACGTAAAAGCTATCGCCAACCTGGCGCTTATCACAGCAAACCTCGGTAAGCCCGGCGGCGGCGTGAATCCGCTTCGTGGACAGTCGAACGTTCAGGGCGCCTGCGATATGGGGGCCTTGCCCAACGTGTTCAGCGGATACCAGCCGGTTATCAGCGAAGAGGCCCGAGCCAAGTTCGCCGAGGGTTGGGGAATACCAGTCGAAGGCATGGACGCCGAGATCGGCGAGACCGTGACCACTATGGTCGACAAATGCGGTGAGAAGATCAAAGGCTTGTATGTCATGGGCGAGAACCCCATGGTCGCCGATCCTGACCTGAACCACGTTGAAGAGCAGATCGAAAAGCTCGACCTCCTGATCGTCCAGGACATCTTCCTGACCGAAACCGCCGAAAAAGCTGATATCGTTTTCCCCGGCAGCGCGTTCGCCGAAACTGCAGGAGCATACACAAACACCGAACGTCGCGTTCAGTACGCAGGCGCCGCTGTCGAAGCTCCTGGCCAGGCCAAGCCTGACTACTGGATTATCGCCGAGCTCGCCAAGCGTCTGGGTTGCGAAAACTTCCCGAACACGCCCGAATCGATCTTCGCGGAAATCAAAGAGCTGACGCCTTCGTACCACGGTATGACCAAAGAGCGTCTGGTCGCCGAGGAAGGGCTGCGTTGGCCTTGCCCGAGCGAAGATCACCCCGGCACGCCGATCCTGCACGTGGGTAAGCCAGTACGCGGTAAGGGCCTGCTGTCGGCGCTTGAGTATCGCGCCCCGATGGAAGAACCGTGCGAACTGTATCCGTTGCGTCTGGCCACCGGCCGCATGCTGCAGCACTTCCACACCGGCACGATGAGTCGCCGCTCGGTAGTGCTCGACGGGATCGTACCCAAGGGCTCGATCGAAGTTAACCCCGTCGACGCAGACGCACTCGGCATCGAGAACGGTGAACTGATCAAAGTCAGCAGCCGGCGCGGTTCGATCGAGACCGCCGCCAACGTCACGCCGGATGTGGCGGAAGGTACGCTCTACATGGCGTTCCACTTCGCCGAAGCCGCCGCCAACCGCCTGACCAACAACGCACTTGACCCGGTGGCCAAAATCCCCGAGTACAAAGTGTGTGCAGCGAAGATCGAAAAACTGTAACGAACAGTTAATAAACGCTTAACCTCAGGGCTGATCCCACTAATCCGGGATCAGCCCTTTTTAGTTGGAATCCCGTGGTATTGCGACGGCACATATTGACCTGCAGTGTTCGGTATAGTACATTCTTCTTGCGATCAAAATAACAGGACAACGCTCCTGTTGCGATATATCCCAAAGGACGGTCACTGCGTATGACAAGCCCAGAATTTAACCTGACGAGCAAGCCCGATATCAATGAATGCCTTGCGC
This sequence comes from Phycisphaerales bacterium, assembly GCA_018645065.1. Lineage (GTDB taxonomy): Bacteria > Planctomycetota > Phycisphaerae > SM23-33 > SM23-33 > BS750m-G57. The sequence continues at coordinate 3,493 of JABGPF010000131.1, read as the reverse complement.
GTATTTACGCTTGGTACGAACAGAAGATTATCGATCGGCCGCCGGTTCGGTTCCATCATCATAATATTGAATACGAACGCCATCGCACCGTTGAAGGGCCTTGGGAAACGCCCGAACAGCGATGGCTCGATGCTGAATTCCAGATCAAAACGTTTGTCGAATCGCTCGATAATACCGAGTTCAAAGGCGAAACGTTCCCGGTATATTGGCCGAACATCAGCGCCGTGGCGTATAACTTGTTCATGGGCCAGTCGGCGGTGTTCGACGACGTTACCGCATGGACGCGAGCCTGCATTGATGACCTTGAAAAACTGCCCGATCTGAAAATCCAGCGTGACAACCGGTTCTTCCGCGCCGTCGACGAGATGACCGATCGGGCACTGGAGATCGCAGGCGGGAAGTTCCTGGTCGGCTATACCGATATGTATGCGGGTATCGACTGCGTGGCGGGTTTGCGAGATTCCGGCCAGATGTGCCTGGATATTATCATGACGCCCGATCCGCTCAAGGCGCTTATCGAGAAGGTCTGGACCGAGTACGTCGAAATTTACAATCACTTCGATAGCAAACTCAAGCGGGGCGGTCAGTTGTCGGTGACGTGGATGAACCTCCCGTCGCCCGAGACGTTTAACGTGCTGGCGTGCGACTTTGCGACGTTGATCTCGCCGGACCACTTTGAAGAGTTCTGCCTGCCGAGCATTCGGAAAGAGGCTGAGTGTTTCACCCATAACGTGTTCCACTTAGACGGACCGGGCGTCGGCAAGAATATCGACGCGGTGCTGGAGCTGCCGAATCTGAAAGCCGTTCAATGGGTCCAGGGCTACGGCGACGACGCGCCGATCATGCAATGGCTGCCCCTTATCCACAAAATCCAGGCCGCGGGCAAGTCCGTGATCGTCGATTTGCAGCTTGACGAATTGGACGAATTTATAAGCAAGACGGATCCGACAGGCATAATGCTATGGATCCCCGCAGAACCCAAAGACCAGGACGAGGTGCTCAAACGAGTGCAAAAATGGTAACTAACTGACAGGCGGACAATAGGAGCGTTATTATGCGTTTACGCGGTGTTGCAATTGTTGTGTTGGCGGGGATTTTGGTGTCGGTGAATGTCGTCTCAGCCGCCGAGCCGTCCTGGGCGCCTGCGATGAAAAAAGTGCACGCAAAGTTCACAGGCAAGCCTGGTACGTTCGCTCACTTCGGCGATTCGATTACTTACTCGCTGGCGTTTTGGAGTTCGTTGCAGTGGAAGCCCGATAACGCCTCTTCTGAGTTTGAGGCCTCGCGGCAGTGGGTGCTGAAGTATATGCTCAAGGATTGCTGGCGCGGTTGGAAGGGGCCCAAGTATGGGAACTTGAGTGGGAAGACCGTTGCCTGGGCTAACGCCAACGTTGACGGTTGGCTGAAGAAGCTGAATCCCGAAGTGGTGCTTGTTATGTTCGGGACTAACGATCTGGGCGGGGTGTCGGTTGAGAAATATGATGCCGGGCTGCGTAAGCTCGTTAAAAAATGTCTGGCCAATGGGTCGGTGGTGATTTTGAGCACGATCCCGCCTCGCAGCGGACGTGCGGAAAAGGCTGCTCAGTACGCCGACGTCGCACGCAAGATCGCAAAGGATATGAACGTTCCGCTCAGTGACTTCCACGCAGAAGTTCTCAAACGGCGCCCCGACGATTGGGACGGTTCTGCCGCCAAATTCAAAGGACACAAAACATATGAGGTCCCCACGCTGATCGCAGGCGACGGAGTGCATCCGAGCAACCCGAAGAAATGGCGAAGGGATTTTACCGAGGTCGGACTGAAGTATAATGGCTTCAACCTCCGCAGCTATATTACGCTTAATGCGTACGTCGAGGTGATGGGCGCCGTCCTGGATGCGGGAAAGAAACCGGCGGTTAAAAAGTTCGTGCCAGTTAAGAAGGTGGTCGAGGCTACGATGCCGGTGATCGATAAATCATGGTGGCCTGAGGCGCCCAAGCTGGCCGCGCCGACAGGGCGGGTGGTCAAGGTGAAGTCGGTTGGCGGGCTGTTCGACGCGGTGAATAACGCTCGCTCGGGCGATACGATTAGCCTCGCCGCCGGGCGATACAATATCTCACGGCGCCTGGGGATTAAGACTGACAAGGTGACGCTCCGCGGTGCTACGGGCAATCGCGATCAGGTGGTTATCGACGGCGACGGGATCGGCGAACTGGTCGCTTTCACCGCCTGCAGCGACGTGACGGTGGCTGACCTGACGATACAGAACGCCAAGTGGAACGGATTTAAGATCGACTCGGAGACTGGTGTGCAGCGCCTGCGGATTTATAACTGCGTGATACATAATATATGGCAGCGGGGGGTTAAGGGCGTGATCGTGCCCGAGACCGACCGCGAGAAAATCCAGCCCCGCGATTGTCGCGTCGAGTATTGCCTGTTCTATAACGATAGGCCCAAAAAGTTCAGCGACGACGAGGCCGATACGTCGAAAAACTTCAATGGCAACTACGTCGGCGGGCTCGACGTAATGTATGCTAAAAACTGGACGATCAGCGACAACGTATTCCTGAACATTCAAGGCCGCACCCGCGAAGGCCGCGGCGCCATATTCCTCTGGCACGAGACCGAAGGCTGCATAGTCGAGCGGAATATTATTATCGATTGCGACAAGGGCGTGAGCCTTGGCAATTCGTACATGCCCAAGGGGCGAGGCGTGAAACTGCACGCCAGGCGATGCACCGTTCGCAATAATTTCATCACCCGCGCGCCGGAGGGGTGCGTGGTGTCAGCCAACACCGCCGACTGCAAAATCCTGAACAATACGATCCACGATCCCAAGAACCGCATGCGACGATTGCTGCGGGTTGTGGGCGCCGGCGACGGCTTGTTCGTCGCGGACAACATCTTCAGCGGACCGGCTCCGCGAAATGAATCGTCCGGTAAAATCACCATCGAGAACAATCTGGTCAAAGATTTAACCACCGCCTTCAAAGACCCCGCCGCGGGTAATCTGCATCTGAAAACGCGAACGGTTGGAGTAGTCGACCAGGCCAAAAAACGCCCGGAAGTAACCGAAGATATCGACCGCAAAAAGCGCAACAACAACCCCGACCTCGGAGCCGACGAGATCGGGGCTTAACAGAAAAACGCTCCGTGTCCGATCAGGCCTTGCCTGGCGGGCGGAGGTTGGCTTTGATTTCCGCGTCAAATGCTTTTAGCAGGGCCGTTAGTCTCTTCACTACTTCCGGATTGTCGGCCGCGAGGTTTTTCGCTTCGTTTATGTCTGCTGACAGGTCGTATAGTTGGACGCCGGTTATGGGTTTTGGTTTTGGTTGGTTCTTTCGGCGGCGTTGTCGGCTGGGCTTGATGTGAAGTTTCCACTTTCCGCATCGCACGGCGGCGAGTTCTCCGCGTGCGGTGTGGTAGTAGAACGCTTCGTATGGGCTCTTGGCGTTGGGTTGGGCGGTTATCAGCGGGGCGATGTCCTTACCGTCTATCACGCGGTCGGTCGGGG
>JABGPF010000130.1 GCA_018645065.1 Phycisphaerales bacterium | reverse complement strand
ACCGAGCCCTTCTTCGACTTGGTCTGTTTTGCGAACAGCTTTGTAAGCGAGGCGGCGATTTCTACGGCGTTTGACGCCTTGAGGGTGTAGATTCTGGTCTCTACAATTTCTGAGCCCGCTTCTTTATCAAGCGTTTCGATGAGCTGTGCGATCTCTTCGATTTTGTTCTTTGGCGCGTCGACGAGCAGGGCCTGGTCGTTAGGCGCGGCGCTAACCACAACGCGGTTGGGGTCTTTGGTTTTGGGTTGCGCCGGGGGTGAGTAGTAGTCGTAGTACGAGCGGCGACGGTTGTTCTCTTGTTTTTCGATCGGGTAAAGCTGCTGGAGCATCGTGACGATCTCAGCGGCCGAGATGTTTTGCACAGGCAGGAGACGCGTTTCGCGAACCTGCTCCTTGATGCTCTCGTCCATTGTGGCGATCAGCTTGTTGAGCATCTCCCACTTGCTCTCAGGTGCGCGGATCATCAGAGCGCCGGTGTGCTCGTCACCTCGAATGAACACGTCGGGATCTTCACCGCGTTTCTTGGGCGGGAGCATTTCCTGCAGCATGGTGGCCACTTTGTTGGCGTTGCCCGACTTGAGGCTCACTATGCGGATCGGGTTGATCTGGGCGGATTTCTCAACATCTATCGACTGGATCAACGCCGCGATCGCTTCGTGATCCTGAGGACTGGCCGAAATCACCAGCGTGTTGCTGTCTTCGTTGTGGGCGATAGTAACCGGAACGCCCGAGTTGCCTGTGGTGGTGCTGCTGGTGGACGGAGATCTGTACCTGGAATAGGACGACGAATAATAGCTCGATCTCGACGACGACCTGCTGCTGGACGGGCTGTAGATGCCCTTCAACGTTTCAGCAAGATCCTTGGCCCTGGCGAATTTGAGCTGAACCACGCGCGTTTCAACTTGCCCTGCGGTGAGCTTGTCGAGCTTCTGAATCATATCGTCGAGCATTTTCCAATTGCTCTCCGACGCCCTGATCATGAGCGTTTTGGTGCGGTTGTCGCCCTGGATGAAGATCTTCGGAGCTTCACCGTATTTCACAGGCGGAAGCATTTTGTTGAGCATTTCCGAAACTTTGTCAGCGTTGGCGCTCTTGAGATGTACGATCCTGATCGGGTCGGTTTCGGCGGCTTTTTCAACGTCGATTGACTTAACCAGCAGCGAGATCGTGTCGAGGTCAACCGTGTTGGCTGAGATCACCAGAGAGTTCGACGACGAGTTGTATCCGATGCTGACCGGTACGATTCCAGGGGTGTTGTAACGCGCCGACTTGGTCGAGGGGTAGAGCATGCGGAGCGTTGTAGCGAGTTCTCTTGCGTCGGCGAATTTTAGTTGGATTACTCGCGTGGGCGGGGCGGCTGCGGCGTCGGATATCTTGGTTAGTTTCTCGATGGCTTCCTGAACCTTCTTCCAGTGGGCCGGCGGGACGGAGATCATCAGCGAGTTCGACGAGTTATCGGCTTCGACACGGAAACCGGGAATACCGGCCTGGTGCCCGCTTTTTGAGGCGAAGAGATTTTCCAATGCCTTGTCGAGCACTTCTGCGTTTCCGCTCTTGAGTTGGATAACGTGAATTTCGTACGGGTCTGTTTCCGGCGCCCGGTCGAGTTCTTCGATAACTCCGGCGGCGACTTTAACGTCAGTGGGCGTACCGACTACGATAAGCGAATTGGTTCGTCCGTCGGCGCTGATCTGCAACGCACTTCTATAAATTCCGCGCGAGTCGGGCTTGCCTGTCGCCTTGGTTACGATCTGGCTGATCTGTTCTGCCGTGGCGTTTTTGAGGCGGAAGATTTTCATTCCGCTGGCGAGATCCACGCCCTTGTCGAGCTTCTCGATTAGCATGGCGATTTTTTCGATATCCGCAGGCGTTCCTGAAACGATAATGCGATTTCCCACTTCATCGGCGACCACTTTTGCATTGCTTTGTTCCGAACCTTTGACCGGTATTGGATAGCGCCTGCCGTCCTTTCCTGTCACGTATCGCACTCCCGGTCCGGATAGTTCGGCGAGCATTTTTGCGACGGTTGCGGCTTTGGCGTTTTTCAGTTCGAATACTCGCACTTCGGTGTCGCCTGCGCCTTCCTTTGTGTCGAGCTGCTTGAGCATGGCTTCAGCCATGGCGATCTTGTCGGGCTGTCCGACGAGGAGAACTGCGTTTGTTCTCTTGTCGGCGCTTGCGGTGACAACGTCTTTTGCGTCTGCCGGCGTGGGCACCGCGCGTTTGTATCTGTCTGAGTAAACGGTCTTTGAGTATATTCCCAGCGATCCGAATAGCTTGGTGATAGTTGCGCTGGCGTCAGCGGCGACTGCGTTTTCCAGTACGACTGTTTTGATGGTCTGAATAGTTTGCTGCTCTTCACCGTCCAGGGCGGAGAGCATGTCGTTTACGCGTCTGATGTTTGCGAGGTTGTCGGTGATAATTACGCCTCGTCCGCGGGGCATGGGCGTGATCGACCCGTAGGCTGAGACCATTCGGACGACGGCCTTTGCCGCTGCGTCCGCCTCCAGGGATTTCAGCGGAAGCAGCACCGTTACGATTTCACCACCGCGCATTTTTGCAGTTTTATCCAGCCCGCGGACGATCTTCAGGGGCATTTCGGGCAGTTTCGCCAGGGGGGTAAGCTGCATGAATCTACCGAACTCCATCAGGCGGAATCCGCGCATCGAGAGCATGATGTTCAGCGTGTCCAGCGCCTCTTCATACGTGTAGGGCTCGGCGTCCATGAACGTGAGCTTCCCGTCGATTGCGACATCTCCGATCAGAGGCTTGTTGGCCATCTGTGCGAACCGCTTTACGACGTCAGCGTACGGGACCTCGTGATAGTTGAAGCGGACGGTATCAGTGGCGGGGCGATCGATCTTAACCGCCGGGCGCGTAGCCGGTTGCGTGGCCGGGGCTGTCGTAACCGCAGGTTTGGTAAGCGGTTGTGTGTCCGGAGCCGGAGCTGTAGCCGGAGCTGTGGCCGGAGCCTTAGTCGCCGGCTTGCTTGCCGGTGAGCTCGCAGGCTGGGCTGAGAGCACAGGTGAAGCTACCGCCAAGCCAGCGGCGATCAGAGCGCACGTTAACTGCATATATCGCATATTCAACTCCTGAGCCTTGGGTTATTCAGGCTCCTGGTTTTTCAAAACACACGCATTGTGGTTTTGGTGAGCATTACTTCTACTCGTTCATACCGATCGCCAGTTTCAACTCTGCCGGTAATTCTGAGCTTTTGAGCATTCGTTTTGCATTTACATACTGGTTGCCTTCAATGGCCCAGTAGTCGGAATCAATTTTTATAATCACTCGCGCCATGCTTAAAAGTTCCGGGTTGTCCGGATCGGGCATGGGTCGGTAGTCGACCATTACGATCTCCCAGCCCAGGAGCTTCTCGCCTTCCTTATACTTGTGGACGGCACCGCTCTTGTCGATCTCGTTGGTCACCCATATCTCAGGTTGACCCTGGAAAGTGGGCAGACCGCAGATTCTGTATTTTGGTCCCGGGCCTGCTGGAATAGGTTTTACGGGTGGTTTTACAGGCGGCTTGGTCCTCACAACTGTCGGAGGTTTTGGCGGGTCGACATGCTTGATGTAACGGCGGAAAATGTCCCGCTCGGGAATAACGTCGTAAAGCCTGCGCTTCTTGGAGTTCATGTTGATCGCGATTTTTGTCTCAGAAGGGCGGGTAGTGGCGAACTGCGGACCCTTCTTGCTGGCCAGGGACAGTGCGATATAGTCAAACTCGACTCGGAACGGTCCGTCACGTTCGCGAGGAGTTATCACCAGATTCTCTATACGATGCAGTACGGGGTCTGACTCGAGCATGTACAGGAGGTTCAGGATGTGCTCCATCTTCCCGTTCTTTATGATGCGCCATGAGAGTTCCCGCAAGTCACCGACATTTTTGGGCTTGTATTGCGTTACGCCCTTGCCTTCACTGGTCAAACCGCTCTTGTCGAGGGTGGACATAAGGTAGGGGAACGCGGTTTTCTGAATTTCGTTATCGTCCAGCCCGTATGTCTTAGACGCGAGTTTCGCCAGATGGTCCATATTGCGCTTCATCGTCTTACTGGTCCGCTTCAACGTTGCCACGCTGTTCTTCGCGTTTATTATGTTGGTGTTAAGCGTCTCGATCGGAGCTAAGAAAAGCGCGTTGATCACCATGTAAATCAGCATGACGCCAATGATCCCGCCAGTAATGAAGGCCAGTATTTTTTCGCGTTTATTCATCGTCTTGACCCTCCTGATCCTGGTCGGTACCTGCTTGAACCACTGGACGATGAACCGCCCGGCGATGAACCACGGTACGATGAACTACGGTGCGGTGAACGCAAAAGTTTTGCCGAGTCGTCGTCGGCTGGGCGGGGGATGTACTTGTGTTCCGTCAAGTCGATTTCCATACCGGGCTTCACGGTAAGCGTGATCTCCTCGCTGTGGGTGTAGTCACCCCGATCGCTGGGACCGGAGCCCTTGGACTGCGGGTTGTAACCTGCGGCGTCCAGTTTGTCCTTGAACTCGTCCAGGATCGGCCTGCCCTTGGCGTAGGCTTTAAAGGTAATGGTGCCTTTGCGATCGGTCTTGAAACTGGACCTGATGTACAGATCTTCGCAACTTGGGGCCAGTTGGCTTATCAGTCCTAGATGATCGGGCCATATCTTTCTCGCTTTCAACCAGGTGTCTACGTTCTTGCGACGCCGACTCAGAGAGGTGTGGCCTTTAGTTGCTTTTTTGTATTTTTCCTCTTCGGCTTTGTGAACCGCCAGGGTGTCTTCGAGCTGGCCGATGTAGTATCCGCGAGCCACCGCAATGCCGACAAACAGAGCTATCGCCGCCGAGGCGATCATCGCGATGCGTATTTTCTTCACATCTCGTTGCACCGGAGGTTGCTTGGGGTTCAGGAAGTCAAACGGAAGGGCCTGGCCTTGATGTGCTATCGCCAAACCGATAGTCGCCGCATACGCCGAAGCCCCGCCCTGAGTGGGAAGGTCCATTGCAGTTGCAGGAGAAAGGGCTTCGCACTGTATCTTAAGCTTGGCTGCGACACGCTGCAGGACGGAGGTTTCAATACCGGTCCCGCCGGCGATCAGAACCGCCGATATCTCACCTTGATGCTGCGCCGAACTGTAACTGTGAACGCTGCGAACAATCTCGCGAACTACAGAATCGACCGAGTGAGCCTGCTGGTCGGGCGTTCCGACCGGAACGTCGACCAAAGCCGAACGACAAAACGCCAGCGAGTTTCCCTTCAACACGTTAATTTCAGTCTCGTCGCTGGTGATGTGCACCGAGAGAATCAGCTCCTCTTCGCTGCGCCTCACACAGGCGTCGACACATTTTAAGTTTGCGTAAGGCCTTAGCCCTAAACGCCTTAGCTTGATGCCCGCAGCGTGGGCGATTTCCTGGTAATGCGCGACAACATCTGAAGAGACCGCACCGGCAAGTACGCTTACTCCCGCAGTTTCATCGGGCCCGAGGCTCTGTTCGGCCAAGTCCAAATGGCTGGTCACCGTGAAGTCGATTACCGAATCTTCAGGGGCGAAGGGAAGGTCCTTCTCGACCTGGAATCGGACCATCGAAGCCATTTCGTCTCGATTTGTCCCGGGCGGAAGGGTCAGTGGTTTGAGGATGGCTTTCTGTCTTGGCACGCTCATCATAACACCGCATCGTCCCAGCGATGTTTTGGCGTTTTTAGAGAAGTCCTTCAGCGTGAGACCGAGGAATTTTCCGACCGCCTGCGCGTTGTCTATATCCAGATCTTCGGGCATGGGATTGGAGTAGAGCGTGTCGATGCGCGTAGATGTTCCAGTCCGTCTGGCGTGTACGATTCTCACGAAGCGGCTGTCGAAATCTATGGCTACGAAATGCTTCGGCAAGGACGGTTTTAACCGTCGCTTAAGCGTATCGACAAACGCGTTTTTCTTTTTAGATTCCATCAGTCGCCGACTCTTTCCTGTAGATTTTCCAGTGGAAACGGTACGCCAAGCCCTGTCAGATCCCGTAAATACAGCACCCGCGGAGTGCGCGACGCCAGATCGATAATCGCCTCGAGTACGCAATATCGACCACTCTTGATACCGAACCCGATAACCTGCACGCGGTATTGGAACCCGCGAGCACACAGCATGGGCGCGACTTTCTTGAACGCTTCAGCCCCCACAATATCATTTCCGTAAAGCCACGCGATAGTCGCGCTCTCTTCGGGATCCAGATCGGCGCGGAGTCCGATTATTCGATCAACCATGTCGGCGTTGTCCGAACCGAGAACAGCAAGCAGCACCTCGGGCGATGCGGTGTTAACGTTGACTTGCCCCATGGATACCGGTGCACTCGACACAGTCAGTTTATCGAGCACTCTGGCCAGCGAACTCGCCGACTTCACCGGTGAACTTCGCGTCTCGGTTTTCGGCGAACTCGACCCTCGTCCTCGCCGCCTTCGCGAACCGCCCGAACTGCTCGTTGTAGCGGTGTAACTCATGTTCAGCAGTTCGCTGGGATGCGTGAATTTCTTCCCGCCCTTGCGGCAGAACTCGATAAATTCAGCAGTGCTCGCGCCAACCGCATTGCGAAGTTTTGAGCTGCTTATCGAACCGTTAATGTTGATTTGCTTCTGGTTGCCGCTGTCGACGTTCAACTGGTATGACATCACCGTGAGCTGGGATCGCAGGCCGCGATTCAGCATTCCGTCACTGTTGTCGTCGGGGTGCGATTCGTCACCGTCGTCTTCGTTGGCGTCGAGAAGGGTGTTGAAATTGGCGTCCTCACCGTATACCAGTGTTCCGTTAAACCCTTTTATCAGCAGCAGTTCCTCGATGCTAGTAAGCGATCCGTTGCGAATCGAGTAGGGATGGGTCAACTGATTGTAATATTCCTGTTCAGCCCCGTTTTCCTGCGGTTCGTTGTCAGAGTCGCGGAAATCGATGAGGCAGTCGACCAGTTCCGGCGTCATCTCCGGAAGGGCTTCGAGAGTCTTGCGGGGAGCAGAGTTTACGTTGATCTTCGAAGCGGTGTCGGTCACGCCGTAACGAACCGCTTCGTCGTCCTCTTCGTTAAACGCGTAGATCGTAAAGTACCAGTCGTCACCGGACTCGCTGCAAACCAACTGATCGGCGTAGATATCGGGGTTGTCGTAGTTTCCGCCTTCGCTGGGAGGTTGGCTGAGAATGTTCATCGCGTGTTTCACGCCGCTATAAGCCGCCGACCACGACTGATCAGTGCGAACGTACGACGCAGACGCCGCCACCTCGGCCTGCATCCTGAACATAGTAGACGCTGCGATCATCGTCGCCATCGCGGTGATAACCAAAATCGCATAGAGAACCATGCCCGCGCGTCGGCGGGTGTGGCGTGTGCGAGTTTTCCAGCGGTTATGCATCATTTATCTACCGCCCCCGCCCGGTCCACCGCGAATTATCGTGCCCTGGGTCTTCATCTCAGAAAGCGGAAGGTAAACCAATCGTCGCGAAGCCAGACCGATATACTCCTCGGGCTCTTCGTCTTCGGATTCCATCGCCGTCATCTCGTCTTCATACACCGGTTCGTCGCCGAGCGTTACCGCAACAGCCAACGGGACGCCCTGCTCTGGTCTCCACGATTTCGCCCACTCTGTTCCGTCATAATAGGTGAACCTGAGGTACTTCAGTTTCTCGGTTATCAGCGCGACGCGGATGTTTTCGCCTTCCTCAGCCTCCGGCGCGTCCAGAAGCTTCTGGCAGGTTCGTTCGATGCCAACTACGTACTCGACGCCTTCTTCTTCGTCTTCGCGAATGGCCTGGCGGTACGTGATCAGGCGAATGTCAGTTTCCGGAGGGAGCGGTTGATCCAGTATGTTCCGGTCAACCCATACCGATTTGCCCGGTATCGCGGTGGTTACAAACGTTATGCTGTCCGCCGTGCCTTCGACCCCAATCCCGAAACGACGCAAATTCATCGCGCAACGCAGTTCCTTGGTTATCCGGCGCATTAGCGAGCGTCGCGCGACGATCTCCTGGGCCTTGGTGTTTATCGACTCACGAGCCGAAGCCAAATGCTGCGTGAACCAAATTGCCGAACCCATCAGGGCTACGATCATGCCAATAGCAAGAACCACCTCAAGCAAAGTGAACCCTGAACGACGGTGGGGCGTTTTCATCATGCTGCTCATGGTGATGTCCCCCATGCGACTTCCTCCGGCTGGTCGCCTTCCTCTACTGCGGGCGGTTCGGGCATCCAGAATTGCGTCGAGTATGTGTATCCCGACGGCACATTCGTTATAATTACCTGCACCTGCAGCATTAACGGGCCTTCCAGCTCTTCGGTGAAGTCGACTTCTTCAGTGACTATCTCCCAGGTCCAGTCTTCAAGCGTCTCGTCTTCTTCGTATTCGTTTGGCCCGTCGTCTTCAGGAGGGACGAGCCCGATTTGAATTTCGCTTACTTTGGTTATCGCAAGGTCGGCGGCGCTTGACTGGAGCTGCATGTTCCCTAGCGCTCGGAAGCACGAATGCAGACCGGTAAGCGCAGCGGTCGCCGTCATGGCGAACAGCGCCGTAGCCAGTACGATCTCCAGCAGCACCATCCCTGATGGCCTGCTCTGAATTTTCGTTTTATTCCGCATCTTCTGCATCTTCGTCGTCTTCATCGACGAACGGATCGTCAGGGTCGGGATCGTCTTCGCTGGGTCGGTAGAGAATTTTTGAGGTTATCAGGCTGTTCTCTCCGTCCAGTTTTATCGCGGCACGCAGTTTTCGTTCCAGGTCTGTCGACTCGATTTCTATCAGCACCGAATCGCTTGAGCCATCCTGGTTGAACGTGATTGTTTCTATTTCTTGTTCGTCGCTATCGTCGCCGACGCTGGTTGGTGCGGTGTCAACGGCCCGTCCGTCAGGTCCTATGGTCCTGCACTTGACGACCGTGATCCGGTCGGTCGGTATTCTCGACCGCCACGAGCAGTTGGTGTACGCTTCGAACTGCTGTGGGTTGGTCAGCGGCTGGGGTTCCCATTCGAGTTTGGGTAGCCCGGTTTCGGCGTCGAATGAGATTCGTATTTTCACGGCTTGGTTTGCTGCTTCGGCGCGTGCCATTCGCAGCATGGTCTCGAAGTTGTCGACGGCGTATTGGAATTTTCTTCTATCGCCTGCCGATGTTCCCGAGACCACCACCACCGCCAGGATGGTTCCCAGAAGTCCAACAACTATAATGAGTTCCAACATTGAAAAGCCGCCAGTAGGGCGGTGTTTTCGGCGCACACCCCCCCCTTGCGGGCCATCGCCCACAGTACGTCGCATCCCCGGACTCGAATTTACGAGCCCGGGGCGGGTTGATCGGTTGCGATTCATATTGTCTTTATTGGCGAGTTATCAGACGCCTTCTTCGTCTTCTTCCCAGCTCTTGATATCGTCGCCTTCACCGCTATCGTCGGTTTTGTTCGGACCGTAGGACCAAATGTGGGGCACGTTGCGGGTCGTCTCTCCGCTATCTTCTTCAGACACTTCATAACCCAGCTCCTGGCCCCAGGGGTCTTTGAGCTGTTTGGCTTTGATGTAGGGTCCGGACCACTTACCTTCCAGGGACTCGTCGTCGAACGTGGGTTCGTCGATCAGCGCCTTCAGACCGCCTTGCTCTTCAGTGGGATATTCACCGATGACGAGCTTGTATTCTTCCAGTTTTCCCACGAGATCACCGAGCTGGACTTTCGTCAGATCGATTCGGGCTTTGTCTGAGCGTCCGCCCATGGTGAATGCGAACACGCCGGCCAGTACGCCAAGAATCGCGATTACCAGCAGCACCTCTACAAGCGTGAATCCGCGTGTTTTGTTACGTTTAATCATTGTCATTTCCTTTCAGGTTTCGGATTGCAGTCGGCGGGTGTCCGGCCCGCTGAGGCTGCAGGTTAGCTCTATTGTTTATGATAATTGGTCGGCCATAGTGAATATCGGGAATAACAGCGCCAAAGCTATAGCCCCAACCATAATCGCCATTAATACAAGTATGATAGGTTCGATCAAACGCACCGCGGTGTCGACCTGCCGATTGGTCCGTTTCTCGACAGTGTCGGCCACCTGCACCAGTACCCGATCAAGCTGGTTAGACTCCTCAGCCACCGAAATCATCTCTACTATTTCCACCGGGAACAGCCCGCTGGACCGCAGCGGTTCGGCCAGTGGTTGTCCTTCCCGCACTGATTCTGCGGCCTGGTCGATGCTGTCGCCCAGCACTTCAGACCCCGTAGCGTCTTTTGCGATGTCCAGCGCTGTGAGTATCGGGACACCGTTTGCGAGCATCGTTCCGAGGATTCGGCAGAATCTTGTGATCGCCACTACGCATATTGTTTTGCCCAGGACGGGGATTTTCAGCTTCCAATGTTCCCAGAGCCTATGCCCCGTTTGGCTCTTAAACACTGCTACTACGCATGTTATAGTCAGTACGACAAAGCATATCGCCAGCACCGTGTGTTTAACCAGCAGGTCGCTGGCGGCGAAGACTATTCGTGTCAGGAGGGGCATTTTGGATACGTCTACGAATATTTCTCTGAGGTTTGGCACTACTACCACGAGCATCAGGCAGACAACCGCTATCCCCACGGTTCCCAGTAGCAGCGGGTATATCATGGCGCCGCGTACTTTATTGCGTAGTTCGTCTTGTCGTTCGACGAAAGTGGCCAGGTCGTTGAGTACATCTTCGAGGAAACCGGCGTGTTCGCCTGCGTTTACCATCGCTACATGCAGTTCGGGGAACGCTTCGGGGCGGGCAGCCAGTGATTCGGTTAGCGTTTTACCGGCGGAGACATCTTGTCGCAGTTCGAGGATCACTTCAGCCATTCGCCCTCGCATGCCTGATCGAGCGATAATTTCCAGTGCCCGCAGCATTGGAACCCCTGCCCCGAGCAGGTCTGCGAGTTGTCCGTACATAACGCCAACGTCGCGGCGTCGAATTTTACCACCGGATTTAGCTCTTATTCCCCCTGATTTACTCTGTTCTGACACATTAACAGGATAAAGCGCCTGTTCTCCCAGCGCATGAACCACCGCAGCCGAAGTTTCGGCCTGCATCGTACCGGTGACTTCCTCGCCACCAGCGTTACGAGCTGTATAGGTAAAATCTGGCAATTGGCAACTGGCAACTGGCAACTGGCGACGGCAACGGCCACGGCTTTACGGCCACGGCTTTACGGCCACGGCTTTACGTCAACGGCTTTGCGTCAACGGCTTTGCGGCTTGGGTTCGTGGCGTTGCGTTTTCGATTGTTCAGTTACTGCTTTCCTTTCAGTTTTGTGATCAGACCCTGTAAAACTCGGGTGCATGTTCGCATGTCTTCGATTAGTGAATCAGTTTGTTTCTCGGTCAGGTACTCCAGATCGTTTGCAAGAATGACCTGTGTTTCCAGTTCAAAAAGGCTTCCGCGTGCTATTTGCAGGAAGCGTATGTAGTCACCGAGGCTTCCACGTCCGTAGCCTTCGGCGATATTACTAGGCACAGACACCGCCGCCCGGCGAATCTGCTGCGTAAGTCCGTACATTTCGTCCGTCGGAAACAGCCTCGTCGCACCATAAATTCGCTTAACTAACGTTCGAGCTTTCTGCCAAGCCATCAAATCCCTGTAATCATTGATCTCAGGATTATTATATTTCTTATCACCCATAAACCGTCACCAAGCGCCACTGTCGTTGTCGTTCGCCGTTCGCCGTTCGCCGTTGTCGTTGTCGTTGTCGTGCGCCGTTCGCCGTTCGCCGTTCGCCGTTGTCGTGCGCCGTCGCCAGTTCCCAGTTGCCAGTTCCCAGTTGCCACTAGCCGCAGGCGACGCGTAAAACTTCTTCGGGTGTGGTGATTCCGGCTCGGACTTTGTCCCAGCCGTCGGCGCGCAGCATGTGCATTCCGTTGGCTTTGGCGGCTTCGACTATCTCGGTGGTCGATGCTCGGTTCATCATCTTTTCGCGGATGATGTCGTTGGCTAGCATTAGCTCAAACAGACCGCTTCTCCCGTGGTATCCGGTGTTCCGGCACTTTCGGCATCCGGCTCCGCGGTACAATTCGGTTCCTTCGGGCAGTTCGATCAGCAGGTCCTGGGGCAGTTGTTCGCGGTCGGGCAGATACGCTTCCTTACAGTGCGGGCAAATTGCTCGCACCAGGCGTTGGGCCATCGCGCCGGATAATGTACTGGCTACCAGGAACGGTTCGACGCCCATGTCCAGCAGGCGCGTCGATGCCGAACAGGCGTCGTTGGTGTGCAGGGTCGACAGCACCAGGTGGCCTGTAAGTGACGCTTGGATAGCGGCTTCGGCTGTTTCGGCGTCTCGAATTTCACCTATCATCACCGCGTCAGGGTCGTGCCGCAAAATTGCACGCAAACCGCGGGAGAATGTCATTCCGATTTTCGGGCTGATCTGGATCTGGTTGATTCCGTCGAGATGGTATTCGACGGGGTCTTCGACGGTAAGGACCTTGATCTTGTCGCTTACAATTTCTTCCAATGCTGCATAAAGCGTTGTGGTTTTCCCACTTCCGGTCGGCCCGGTAACCAGGATGATCCCGTGCGGGCGTGCGATCAAATCGTTGAACAACCCAAATGTGTGCGGATCCATGCCAAGTTGCGGTAAAGTGAACATTACCGTGGACTTATCGAGTATTCGCATCACGATCCCCTCACCGAACAGCATCGGGATAACACTGACACGAATGTCTATCTGCCTACCTCCGACTTGCAGTTTAATTCGCCCGTCCTGTGGCAGGCGTTTTTCGGCTATGTTCAGGTTAGCCATGATCTTAAGGCGACTTATAATCGCCGCCTGGAATGATCGTATCTGAGGGGGAACCGACGCGGGTTGAAGTACTCCGTCGATCCGGAACCGAACATCCAGGTCGTGTTCGTACGGTTCGATGTGGATATCACTGGCCCGCTCGCTGATGGCTTCCATGAATATTTCGTTCACCAGCTTGATAACGCTGGCTTCCTGGGCCATTTCCACGAGATCCTGCCCGTCTTCACTGGTCTCTGAGATCACTTCCAGGTCAGTGCCCATCATCGCGTCGATCGTGTCTCCGCCCACACCGAAACGGGCCTTAATCACCTTGGCGATCTCGTCTTGCGGCGCCAGCACCGGGTTGATCTCCAGGCCAGTCAGCAGGCGAAGTTCGTCGAACGAGTACAGATCGAACGGGTCTGAAGTTGCTACTGTCAGCGTACCGTTGTCACGAGAGACCGGAACCACATTTTTGCGGAAGACGAGTTTTGACGGAATCGCACTGAGCGCTTCTTTGCTGATCTCGATTGACGCCAGATCGATCAGAGGGATAGATAACTGCTCTGAAAGAACTTCCAGAAGTTTATCTTCGCTCAGATATCCGAGCTGGACCAGCGCGCGATCAAGCCGCAGGCCTTCGCCGCTGCGAAGGTCCATTGCTTCGGTCAATTGGGCTGGGGTAACCAGTTCCTTCTCAAGAAGGATTTCAGCAATGCTCATCGTTCTGTTTTCCTGTAGGGCGAGTAATCGGGCGCATGCCTAAATACAGACGCACACAGCCGATACTACCTGTCAAATCATCATCGGCAATCTGGCTGCTTTCTGCTTAGACAACTCTTGGGCGGTCTTGCGCGATCAGTGCGAATTTACGCGCTCCGCATGTATTCTACGCTCGACAAGGCGTCCTGGTTACGAGGACAATGTCCAATTCTGCGCATAACACAACCGCGAAACGCTCACTAGTGTTAGTGCGGTTATACCGCTTATGGTAACCGATAAAATCGGGCAATCGGGTCGATTTGATACTCCAGATCGACAGCAGGGTGATCTGTCCATGGCGCCGGACGCCATTTAATATGCGCCGCCGCTAAAAACGCCTGCCGCCTTGCTGGATTAAAGCTGCGGGCAGTTGTATACTATTAGTCGTTGTTACCTGAATTTACGCCAACAACCATCGATATCGGAGACGCAAAATGAAGAAATCTCTCGCGATCGTCATTTCACTCTGCATCCTGACCACCGCATTGTGCGCAGGGGCGCCGAAGATCAAACTGACAGACGCATGGAAGGCGAAGATCAAAAAAATCGCGCCGGCCAAACCCACCGCCAAGCCCGAAAAACAGCGTAATGTGCTGCTTTTCTCGCTGTCGCCGGGGTACAAACACTGGGCGATCCCGCACACCGCTGCCGTGGTGGAAATCCTCGCTGAGAAGACAGGAGCCTTCAAAGTCACCGCCAGCAACGATGTCCAGATGTTCACCCCGGAGAACCTGAAGAAGTTCGACGCGGTGATCCTGAACAACACGTGCAGCAGAGGCCCGACACGTAACATTTTCGTTGACGCACTGGGCAAGGACAAGAAAGCCGAAGTGCTCGCTCTGGAGAAAAGCCTGATCGAGTTCGTCAAGAACGGAGGCGGCCTGACCGCCATCCACGGAGCCATCGTGTTCCTTAACAACTCACCGGAGTTCAGCGAACTTCTGGGCGGTAGTTTCGACTTCCACCCGGCCCAGCAGGAAGTAACGCTGAAGATCGTCGAGCCGGACCACCCGCTGGTGAAGGCGTTCGGCGGGAAGTCGTTTGTGCATGTCGACGAACCGTATCTGTTCAACAAGGCCTACGCCAAGAAGAACTTCCGCCCGTTGCTGGAGATGGACACCTCGCTGCTGAAGTGCGGAAAGGCCCAGAAAAAGGTTGCTTCCGACATCCGCTACACCGCCTGGATCAAACCGTACGGAAAGGGCAGGGTCTTCTACTGCTCACCGACTCACAACGCACAGAGCTTCGAGAAGCCCGAACTCCTGCAGTTCCTGCTCGACGGAATCCAATACACCCTCGGCGACCTGAAATGCGACGACACGCCCAAGAAGGCGCCGAAGAAGAAATAGGCGACACAACGCCGCCGGTATCGTCAATCCGTAGCTACAAAACAACATCAGCCTCTCGCGATGCGGGAGGCTGATGTTGTTTACACCTGTGTGGGAGTTTTAACCGTTGCGCAGTGTGACGCATGTTCACAAAAGGTTCACACCTTTGGGCGTGTAAACTTGTATATGGAAAAGTGGTACTACTTATCCGGGCCATGGGTAGTGCGGGCGATTTTGAGATGTAAGATGCTGGTGATAAACGGGTTAGGCGATTGTGCGTTGTCGGGATCCGCCACCGATTCACTCGCCCGCCGCCCGGGACGGATGTATACACTTCGCAGGTGTGTGAACATGAGAATCCGCCTGCCTGCCGAACGGCAAACGCAACGAAAACGACGCCATAACTCCCCGATTTTGCGAAACCGGGAACCAATTTAATCAGGTTGTTCCAGAGTCAGGGCAAACGCATTCTAACACCAAACGGCAACGGCAAACGGCCTTGCCACAGAG
>JABGPF010000129.1 GCA_018645065.1 Phycisphaerales bacterium | reverse complement strand
CCGCTCCTTGTTGCCCTTGCCCAGCACCCGCACCACGCCGAGGTTAGTGTTGATATCGCAAAGCTTCAGCCCGATGATCTCGGCGGCCCGCATGCCTGTGGCGTACAGGAGCGTCAGGATCGCCCGGTCTCGCAGGGCGAATTTATCGGTCCCCTCCTGAGGTGCGTTGAGCAGTTCGTTAACGCCTGGCGAGTCGAGGATGGTCGGTAGGCGGTTCCATTTTTTCGGTGTCTCCAGGCCCTCTGAGACGTCCAGCTTGAGCACGCCCTGGACCACCAGATACTTGCAGAAGGTGCGAACCGCCGCCAGTGCTCTGGCTGACGAGGAGACCGCCAGGCCGCTGTCTCGACAATGTTTCATGAAGCCTTCGAGCTGACGGGTGGAGAGCGTGGCAAGCGGTGAGGTGAAGTAGTTCAGGAATCGCGTGAGGTCGCGGCGGTAGGCTTTTCGCGTGTTAATCGCCAGCCCGCACTCGACCTGCAGGTAGTCCAGGAACCCCTCCATCTCGGCGCGTGAGGCGGGTCGCAGGTCGGTGTCGATCAATGTTTTGCGTGCTGGTGGGGTCATGGCTCCTTGATCGGTATCGACCCGCACCGCTTGCGGGCTTTAGGGAATCGCCGGTTTGCTTGTCGGGATGAGTTTAATCGGCGGGGTATCGGGCCTGATAACCCGCACCAGCAGCCAGTGCTCACCGCGCCCGGCGTCGTAGATTATCTCGAAACGCCCGGGCGCCAGGTCAGTATCAGAATCGATAATGGCGTACCAGTTTTTGACACGCCCCCAGGCCCGCGCGTTCCACGGATCTGTGGCGAAGGCGTATATTGCCTCGGCGTCGGCCTTCCCGCCTGCCGACCGGAGCATTTTGCGCAATTCGCCTGTACGTATGATCCAGTCGGGCAGTCGGTTGGGAGCCAGATAGAACACCCATCGCACATTGTCATCGGCGATCATCGAGCGTCTTGAGAGCATGCGGAACTCGGTGTTATCGCTGATAAACACATCGTTTGGGTCAGTGTTGTCTCTGGCCCAGATTGCGATATCCTGCAGTTCGATTCGGCTTGTCACTCGCATGCGTCGCTTTCTGAGGCGTATGGGCTTGTCCTGTTCCTCCATGAAGTGCGTACCGACATCGTATCCCCAATGGCGCACCACTCGCAGGTTTTCCGACGGCAGCATCCATATCGCCGTCAGTGCGAAGCATGCCCACCTGAGGGTGTGTCCGCGTCGCGAGAGCCTGAAGAGGTTCGCCAGCGTCTGTCCGGCAAAGGCGTATAGCGGGAGCATCGCCAGCGGTACAGCCCGCGCGAATTCGATGAACAGCGGCGCTCGCCCGGTCAGCAGGGAGGATATCTGCATGATCCCCTGCCCGATAATCGCCACGCCCAGCGAGGCGAGAAACATGACCAGCCAGAAGCCCAGATTCCTGGCTTTGAAGCGTTCCATCCGGAAGAGAACTGCGATGGATACTACGATCAGGACCGTGCAGTTAAGCGTCCAGTCGACCAGATCGACGGCCAGTTCGGGAAGGAACATCGCTCGCATTCCGCCTTGGGCGAAGGCGTCGAAGACGATCGGGGCCTTTGGCGCCGAGCCTTGGGCGAGCATCGTGTATCTGAGGATTTGGGGCGTAGCGGCCGCCGTTGCGATCAGCAAACAGACCACCACGATCAACCAGGCCAGCGGTCGAAAGCGACGCCCGGCAAGATAAACACAGGCCATTATGATCGACATATTAATGGACATTCCCAGGTCGACATTGCCCAGCGCGCCAATGCATCCAAAGATCACCAGCAACCGCCAGAGCCCGCTCTTTGTCTCGTGGCCGGAGCGTTTATAACGCTCCCAACTGCGCAAAAATGCGATCACCAGCAGCGGAAGGAACGCCAGACAAACGCCCATCGGCGTGACCATCGCCAGCGGGCCCATCCCCCACGACACCCCCGCCGGAGCCGGCGTGACAGTCGTGCTGAGTATCGCGATGAACACCGAAACCGACCAGTTATAACACTGGCGGAACACCAGCGTGTACATCCCAAGAAGGAACACCAGCGTCAGCATCGGCGACATAATGCGAAACGGGATGGTCAGATCGTCGTACCCGATCGGCTCGAGCAGTATCTTCATAGCGCCCAGGAACATCGGAGAATGACCACGCCACAAACCGTCATCACCAAAAACCGGATCGTGGGTGTACAGCGACGGATCGTGAGTTTTCAAAGCGACAGTGGCCAGGCGAATCTGCGAATCGTCAAGCCGCGTATCGTAGATCGCAAGATAACCGTACACCCCCGCCGTTATGGCTAGAATGATGACGGCGACAACATGTCGAGATTTATGCGGCTGATTCATCTAACGGTTCTTTTAAACGCTTCTCAGCTTTTCTCAATTTTCTCAGTGCGCGCTGCACGCCTGAGGTGCTAGTATATGGTACGCTTCGGCGGACTCAACGCAAGGATATCGAATGACCGACGGACAAAAGAATATTGACCCGCTTGTCGAACGGGTTGCCCGCTTCATTGACGACCGCAAACTTATCGCTCCGGGCGGGCGGGTAGTTATAGGCGTTTCGGGCGGGTGCGACAGCGTAGCGGCGCTGGCGATTTTACAAACGCTGGCCTGCCAACCCGACCGCCGATACGAACTAACCGTCGCGCATCTCGACCACGCACTGAGGGACGAATCGCCCGAAGATGCGGTATTTGTAGGACAATTGGCCCGGCGATGGGGGATGCGGTGCGTGACCGAACGAATCGATGTAGGCGCCCTGGCGAGGGAACGCTCGCTCAGCATAGAGACCGCCGCCAGACTAGCCCGATACGATTTCCTGCAACGAACCGCACAGCAGGCGGACGCCGAATATGTGGCAGTGGCGCACCATAGCGACGATAACGCAGAGACAATCTGCCACCGCATCTTTCGCGGCTCACACCTGCGCGGAGCAAGCGGAATTAGAGCGTCCCGGACAATGGGCGACTCCGGAGTGCTGCTGGTCAGACCCATGCTGAACTGCAGACGCGCCGAGATCGAAGCGTTCTGCCAGCGGGAAAACCTCACGTGGCGAACAGACCCCACCAACGCGCAAAACGACTACACCAGAAATTTCATCAGAAACGAACTGCTCCCGCTGGCTAAAAGCCGCATAAACCCCGAAGGCGATATGGCGCTGGTGCGACTGGCGGAGGCGATCAGCGAAGCCGAAGATTACATCGCCCAGGACGCGCAGAAAATCGCCGCGAAATGCATCGCACTCGATCACAACGGCGCGATCACCATCGACACGCGCCCCCTGCGAGACGTCGCCCGTGTGCTCCGCAGATGGGTGCTGCGAGAGGCGATCCAGCGGGCGGGAGTCTCGATGCGGAAAGTCTCGTCGGTGAAACTGGAGGAAATGGCCTCCCTGGTCGACGGAGACCAACCAACCGTTAACCTGCCCGACGACTACCTGGCCAGATACCGCAACCAGGCGATTACAATCACCCCCGCCGCCCTGCCCGAGCAACCCCACCAGGCTCCGATCACCCTGCCGACTTGCGGGCAAATCACTGGTCCGTCAGGCGCCGAGATCACATGCACGCCGATGGAGTTCGACGCCGACCTCGTCGCAGCCCACTGCGGCGGACACAAACGCGGCGTGGAACTGCTTGACGCCGACAAGATCCAGGGCCCCCTGATCTGCCGCACCCGGGCCAATGGCGACAAGTTCGCACCACTCGGCCTGAACGGACGCCAGAGCGTCAGCGACTTCCTGACCAACGCCGCACTGGACGACCAGGCCCGCGACAAGGTCAGATGCATATGCGACGACGAAGGGATAATCTACCTCGCCCCGCTACGAATTGATCAGCGAGTTAAAATATCTCAGGACACAACACGCATCCTGCGCATAGAATTCAACAGTGACCCGACCCAGTGATGACGACATGCTATGAATATTATCGCAAATCTAGGATACCAAACCGTGCGCCGGATCGATCAGTTTGGCGATTTCTGCAGATTCTCGGGACGAGCTTTCGCCTGGATTCCCGGTGGCCTGTCCAGCGTGCGGAACCTCAGGCTGGCGGCGGAACAACTATATCAGATCGGAACGAAGTCCATTCTGGTGATCCTGATAACGGGCGCTTTCGTCGGTATGGTGCTTGCTGTCCAGGTCGTTATGCAATTCAAAGCCGTCGGGCTTGACGGTCATGTCGGCGCGATTATCAACATGTCAGTGCTTCGCGAACTTGGCCCGGTATTAGCGGGTATAATGCTCGCCGGTCGAGTTGGCGGAGGCCTGACCGCCGAACTTGGAACCATGCGAGTCACCGAACAGATCGACGCGTTGCGAGCGATGGGCTCCGACCCGATACGCGTGCTGGTTGTCCCGCGACTTATCGCCTGCATGCTGATGATCCCGATCCTGGTGCTCTACGCTGACTTCATGGGAATATGGGGCGGTTATATCGTCAGCGTGCACGTTTACGGGGTCAACAGCACAGACTTCTGGCGATTTACCGAGCAGTCGGTTATGATGTTCGACGTATTCTTTGGGCCTATAAAATGCTTGTTCTTCGGCGTGGCGATGAGCCTGATATGCTGCTACAAAGGCTTTCGTTGCGCCCCGGGCGCCGCGGGTGTCGGAAAGGCATGCACCGAGGCGTTCGTCGCCAGCGCGATGGCGATCCTCTGCCTGAACTTCTTCCTGGGAATGCTGCTGACCACAATACAGATTAGCGTATGGGGCGTGACGCCAATCCTGTAAACGATCGAACACACCACAAAAACCGAGATGTAATTGATGAAAAACTGGCTTGATAACTGGATGCTCCGTCACCAAAATCGAACGAGCTTAGCTCTACATATAGTTGGGATACCGGCGTGTTTCGTCGCCGCTCCAGCGCTGCTGGTGATGCACATGTGGTATTGGGCAGCCGGCGCGTTCGTAGGCGGATACATACTGCAGTTCGTCGGACACGCCATCGAAGGTAATCGCAGCGGTGAAGAAATGCTGCTGCGGAGAATCATGGGCAAAACGACCGACCCCGACGAACCGACCAACCCCTGACCACCACCGAACCGGCTGGACATCGAAATATTACAGACGCACCAAATCTCAGAAACCCAACTGGAATCTCGTTCAAAATTCCGACACTATTTCTGCGCCACAACACAACATTCGCACAAAACCCGATAAACCCCACCTCAAATCCGCTTATTCCCGCCATTTTATAACCGTCTGCTAATACTACTCTTAACCGCAAAATATCCCCTTTTTAATAAAAAAGTTCGTGAAAATATCCTTTTAACATTGATAACTAGTACTACTTATCTATAATTAACTTCAGATGGCAATGAGAAGCGTCGCGCAGGCGACGGTCATCTGAGGCAAAGTTGTTAGTAAAAACATGGTTCGGAGTTCTCTGTATGACTCGGGCGGTTCGGTCTGGGCGATCAGGGGACGCAAAAGGTTAAGGAGATAATCATGACTTACTCATTCGTAGCAAGTAAAGACGCATCGGGATCGTCAAAGGGGCTAGCACCTGAGTTGCAGAGCTTATATCGATGCATACCTGAATCAGTATCGCACGTATCACACGAATCGTTCAAGGGTTCTAAAGCCGAGTCGGAATTTTTCGGTCCGGACGCTTGCGAGTTGGACATACCGCGATGGACCCATTTCCCCGAGGTTCCTGAAGATTCGGACGTTTCCCGCAAGGTTCGCAAGGCATTGACCAGAGGCCAGGAGGAAAACCTGTTCCTGCGATTCAATTACGCCAGATATCGGCTTGGTGAGTTGGTGGAAAAACAGGCCAAGCGTTTCTCGACCAAGCGATCTGAAGAGATGGTTAAATGGTATCAGCGTGTTCGTCAGACTCGCGCGACGATCGTCGATGCGAACATGGCGCTTGTAATGGCAATGGCGCGACGGACCAGAATACCGCACGTAGACTTCCCCGAACTCGTTTCGGAAGGAAATATGGCGCTGCTCAGAGCGATCGAGAAGTTCGACGCTTCCCGCGGTTTCAAGTTCTCAACTTACGCCTGCCGCGCGATTTTGAAAGGTTACAATCGCATGGCCACCAAGACCGGAAGATACAATCAACGATTTCCCACAGAATTCGACCCGGATCTGGAACGGAGTGACTATGATGTAATGAAGCACGAGATGAAGCAGAATGACGCGATTGAAGAACTCCGAGAAGTGCTGTCATCCAACAAGGCGAACCTGACCGACGTTGAAAAAACTGTGGTCGTTCAGCGGTTCGCACTGGACCCCAAAGGACCAGACAAGAAAAAGACACTGAAAGAAGTCGGGCAACAGGTCGGGCTTACAACCGAGCGTGTCCGGCAGATACAAAAGAAGGCGTTGGAAAAACTTAGACTAACGCTTAACGAGGAGTACCTTGCGGCTTGATCGGTAATCCACTGAGGTCTGCCCCGACCCAACCGTAAAGGCCGCTCGGTATAACAGCGAGCCTGGCCTCCCCGAACCCCAGGCTCGCTTCCTCTTTTATATTCAACAGGCCGCTCATAGCAATGTGAGCGGTCTGTTTTTTGTACGCTCAGCGTTTTTTAAAAACAACGACGCGCAAAACCGCAAGCGGTTTGGTTGATTCGCACCGTTTTATGAAATTGATCGTCTAGAGGGATTGCATTTTGAAAATTTTCCTGTATAATACCGCTCCTTACTCGGGCGATTAGCTCAGTTGGCTAGAGCGCCTCCCTTACAAGGAGGAAGTCACAGGTTCAAGTCCTGTATCGCCCATTAAAAAAGACCGCCAGTAAAGGCGGTCTTTTTTAATAGAGCAGGAGAGGGTGGATAGTAGAAAGTAGAACAAAAAGATAACGCCAAAAACCAAAACCACCTAAAAAACCGAATCTGCCTCCTGCGGTCTACTTTCTCCTTTCTACTCTCTGCCGTTCGCCGTTCGCCTGGAAGTTTCACTTTTCTATTTCCGCACCATTAGAATACCATTTCACTCACAAAGGGAACAAACAATGGCATTCGCATTTGAAAAACTAATCGTATACCAGAAGTCAGTAGACCTCGCCGACCAGGTTACGGAAATCACAGGTTCATTCCCACGCGGGTTCTATTTCCTATCCGACCAACTCAACCGAGCATCCTTATCCATTTCCGCCAACATCGCCGAAGGCAATGGTCGGTTCACCAAACCCGACCGAAAAAACTTCTTCGGAATTGCCCGCGGCAGTTTACAAGAATGCGTCAGAAAGCTGCCCGTTGTAACAACCAGGGACACACAGAATGACGACCGCCGCAGTGAATCCAAACAGGAAGGACCCCTCATTAACCCAAGCGATTCTCAGAGGCGGATCGCACCTAAAATAATTATTCAAATGCAGAACACTATCGCCCTTCTCCAGATTTTGCACGACAACCGTATCGCACTACCTTTCACTGTTGGCATGTGAGGTGAGACTCAACCGGCCTAGGTGCGCTGGTCAAAGGGCTGAACGCCCTTGTCCTTGACGAAAAATTGTACTTCAAGCCATGGATCGCTTTGCTTGTTATGATTGATGAACTTGATGTCAGAATAACCGGTTGGCGATTGAGCGCTGTTAATAGTTACGGGCAGGTCCCTAAGCTTATTCCAGTTCAAGTCGTAAACACCGGCGGACTTGCCGCCGCGATACCAGACATATTGGCCGCTGGAGATCGTCCCTTTGATCCGGATATCTCCGGCGCCAATTTTAATCGTCGGGTTAACCAGCGCTGAATTCGTTTCCGGCAGGAACCGAATGTCTTCGATCAAAACCGACGCCACGGTTCGCGGTGCTACGCCATCGAGGCCCAGGGAGATTTTGGTAATCGTGTTGCCCCGCCAGCGTTTGTATGCGTTGAAGAACGGCCAACGTGAATGAGCCCATGACGCCTGCGGCGTGGGAATCTCGACGTAACGCTTGCCCTTAAAATCCAACGGGACGATGTAGTCTCGCGTGCCCTGCCCGCTGATACGCACAACCAAAATCGCATCGCTACCATCGCCGATGAGCACTATCCCCAGACCGCCGGCACCGGTAATATCAGTTTTGACACTATATTGCGGTAGAGAATCGCTCTTGCTCTCAACGTGATGGAGCACCTTGGCGCCATCGTTGCGGCAGGTTACTCTGACGCCGTTTTTCTCGGAAGCAAACGTAGTGACGCCCTTCTTTCGGACTTTTTGGGGATCCGGCATTATTCGATAGCTGATCTTCTCACCAACTAGGCTGTCTGCCGGTCGCTCTTCGATATTCACCCCCGAGGCGCCCTGGAACTTATCGAGCATATCGTTGAATTCCCTAGCCCCTTTACTCTCAACCGAGCCCTTCATGCGTATCGATCGCAAATCGCGATTGAAGTCGGACATTACCCGCACGATGAACTCCGGCGCCTGAGGATGGTAAGGGTTGTTCAGATTCAGCATCCGCCCGGGGCGAACATATTGATACGGATAAACGGTACCGTGCTCCTGATGATACGTCCAACCGCGATCACCGCTCTTGCGCTTCATCATTCGAAACGGAACCACTGTGAGTTCACCGCCCTGGTCCTCAAAGCGGAAAAGCTCGTCGACAAGCGAATAACGCGAGGAAAATGGATTTCGACACCACGACGACATGATGCGTTTTTTCAGCGGTGCGGGAAGTTGCCGCCCGTATTTCGTCCATTGACCAATCGCCTGTGCATAGCTCCCAGCCAGGCCGTGCTTGCTCAGCACTTCGAGCGTTACATCATGAAAACCGGTCTGGTCCTGCACTTCCAGAATGTTCAGCCCAGCCACTGCGTTGGGAACGATCCCGTAACAGTAGGCGTACGGCCCGGAGGCTGACCAGTGGCTTCTGTGCAACCCGATCATAAGGTTCGCGCGATATGGTATCCCCCTGGGCCTCCGCAAACCGAGTGCTTTTTGCACCGAATGGAACTTTTTCTCGATGAACCCCCAGTTCTGATCGCCTCCGGACGTGTCGCTCCATACGGGGTGATCAAGGCGACTGTAGACAGAGCCCATGAATTTGTCGCCCCCGTACGCGGTGAGCATGCTATGGACTTCCAGTGCGTCAAAGTTGCAGTTGTCCGACTGGACGTCGTTGTGGAATTCGGCGAAACGGCTGGCCAGTTCGTCCAGCAGCGTGCTGTCGGGGTCTGGGGCGAAGGCGATACCGTATATGCGGTAAAGTCCGGTCGCTTTGGCGCCTTTACGGTGGTGGGCTGGGAGCGTGTTGTACAATCCGCGTCGGCAGCGGTTCAGCGTCCAAGTCCCGTCGCCGTTATCGGCATAGTCGCTGAACTGGATCAACTCATCACCGATCTGCATGCAATTTCTTCGGTAAATATCGCTCCATCTGCGATTCGCATCGTATTGTGTGAACTGCTTTTTGTCCGACTCAACAATTATCCGGTCAGACTTCGCGTCAACATCTCCGGTAAGTCTGCCGCCCCACCACGCCGCGAGTCGCGAATCGGGCCTGGCGCCGAGATACTTTGGATGTTTCCCGCCCAGAGCGTAGCTGGTGGTCCTGAAGGTCAGGCCGACCCCTTTGCTTCGCAGGTACTTGCTGAAGGCGATCATGTCCGCCCTGCCGCCAGGGAATATCTTTTTGTTGACCTCAAAATTATCCCGATCGGAGGCCCAGTATCGATCGCCCCAACTGTTCAGGTGCATATAAACGTCGGACAGTCCCCAGGCAGCGGCGCGGTCTGCAAGCGGTTTCAAATCTTCCGGGCCGCGAGGTCCGATATACATTTTCGAATAATGTTTGTATTTTTTCGTCCAGTCAGCAACCCATTTCTTGGCGCGATCGACGGTCCACGGGCCTTTTACTTTCGGGTGCGGAATGGGTTCGTTGGCCCATACCTGATACAGGGTTTCGTCATCGTCAGCATCATTTTTCGGCTTCCACATGGCGATGGCGCCCAGCGGGTTGGACTTGCTTCTCCGCATCACGCCGAAAAAACTCGGGCAGTCCCCAAGCCGCCGCGACTTGCTGGTAACCCCGTCCAGAGGCATCCAGTTGACCCCATCGATCCGTTGCATCGTCAGCACAACGGCGTGGGAGTTTGAGGGGTTTTTCATGCTGACCAGCTCAAGGGTGAAATAGCGTCCCTTGTCGATGGTCTTGAAACTGAAACTCGGCGCCTTACCTTTCGCAGGCCCAAGCGTTATCAGCCCACCGGTCTGCGAAACGTATTTCAGTTCGATCGTCGTCCGCTTACCGTCATCCAAACCGTAGACATTCTCCAGCATTGTCACGGTAAACAGTGATCCGCCCGCCCTGCCCCGAGCGGTCCGGCCAGGGGATTTAACGCCCGCCAGTTGCCCAGCGGAGCCAATAGTTACAGTCAAATTCTTACCGCCAAACTCGACAGCACCGCCCAGTAGAGGAACGCTGAAACAACATACCACCAGGATAATCAAAAACGCTCTATTCACAATTCATCTTCCATTTCACTGAAGGCCAATCGACACCGATGCACAGCAGGCTACATTGCTTAACTGATATAGGCAATCACAAATTGCCGCCTCCGTGCCGCTTGCGGCTTAGCGTTTTTCAGTCTTCGCATCCCAGCGGTCGTTTTGCGTATGACAGGGCGCTAATTCCAGATCAAATTGATCGATCAAGAAAAGCAAACCCATGCCCACAACGATTACTGCTATACCCCCTTGCCCCCGAGCCTCCGAGGCACGGTCACGCGGAATCAAATTTCCTATCAGTCATGCCAATTTCAACTCTCGGACATCGTACTACTGCCCCCACCTCACACACCATCGCCTGGCATTCAATTACTCCCCCGGCCAAACATGTAAAAGAAGTATTAATTTTACATTTTTCGTGGTAATGTCCGGATTGCGGGATACAGTTATATAGGTTAGCCCGTTATATCTGGAGCGACGGGTTGTATTCGGCCTGAGCCGGCCGAATCTGAAATGAGGCAGGAGCTGCACAGCTCACATGTTTTTCCTGCGCCAGGCCGCGTCGGTCGAGCCCCCACAATATCGCAACATCTTCAACTGCAAAGGCATTAACGCGCGTAAGTGTGTCCGCGGTGGCCTTTGGAAACATCTGTTACAAATAAGGAGCCGTATCATGAGACAATTCACAACGCTAGTCATCGCAGTAGCATGCACGCTAATGAGCACCCAAACCACTCATGCCGTAACGGTCCTGCCTAATGCTTATCCAACAATCA
Organism: Phycisphaerales bacterium; assembly: GCA_018645065.1. GTDB lineage: Bacteria > Planctomycetota > Phycisphaerae > SM23-33 > SM23-33 > BS750m-G57. Next base: position 4,126 of record JABGPF010000129.1, on the reverse strand, counting down.
TCCTCAGCGGTCAGACGCCCCAATCCACCATCGCCCACCACCCTGGGTTCGACCAGTATTACGCTTCTCAGACAGGTTACCCAACCGCCAAAGCCTATGTATGGGATGCCTCCGGTACGCTGCTCCAGACGCATTATCCGCTGAATATCGACGGACGTTCGTGGAATTACAACCCTGGCACAGGCAACATCGAGATGGTCGCCTACAGCCCTTACGGACTGTACACTATGGGGCTTGATGCTGCGGGCCTGCTAACAGGTGCGGACACCAACACAAACCCGGCGGTGGGCTCAGGCCTGCTTCCTGCGTATGACGCCCCCCGCGATCTGTTCTATTCGTTTGCCTCAGGCAACATCGTACAGGTTCAGTCTGGCGGGGGCGTTTGGCAGACCCCGATCACGCTGGATCTGGCCTCGGCGGGCTCACCCACGCTGACGTACTATTTCGTCGGATACGACCAGACCCGCGACGTGCTGATAACTCTCGATCACACCAACGACCGAGCACTTGTGCATGATCTTACTGGTGCTTACATCGGAGCCTCGCAACTGCCGATCGGAACGCCCGTCAACTACTTCGGCGGATACGCAAACGGACAACTGTTCATCAAAGGCCCACTCGGAGTCGACTCACACGGGTTTGACATCTTCACGCCCGAACCGGCTACCATTTCGCTCATGTGTATCGGAGCCGTGGCGATTCTGAGGCGACGAAACAACGCATAAGTCATTCAAGCTAACAGGAGATTAACAATGAAAACGCAAATCATGGCAACTCTTGCATGCCTGATGGCCATTTCGGTGTTTTCGGCGCCCAACGCTCACGGTGATGATTTCGCCCCACCACCGTGGGATCGCGGGGCCTTTCGGACCACCGCTATGGAATGGGAGTTTCTCACCGACGCCAACGGCCACACGGGCCCTGACGGAAATAGCGTCGTAACAGTGCCCGCCCCCGCCGGCAGCGGAACGGTCTCAATCTACGGGAACACTACGCACGTGAGTCCCATCTGGTCGATTGGAGATGGTGACGGGCAGTGGTCGGCGCCGGCTAACGATCCGATATCCATGGAGTTCCAAATTGAAAACTGGCCCGACTACGAACCGGTAAAACATCTGCGCGTGCAGGTTACCTATAACGGTCTGGCGCCATCGATCTCCGGACTCAGCGCGATCCATCAGGACGGTTTCTTTTCCACGTCCACACACGTTGCTACAACACCCTTTGCCCCGAATCAGCTTCTATTCGAATACGACATTTTTCCCAATCCGGTCTTCGAGTTGTTCCATTTGGATGTACCGCCCGGCACGAGCATAGACCAGGTGGTAATCGACACGATTTCCATACCCGAACCGACAACGATAGGGCTTATGGGATTCGGGGCGTTGGCGTTTATCAAACGATCCAGGCGGAAGTAACGCTGCGACGAGGTAATTCTCGGCAATCGCGGCTAGGCGTTGTATTTTTTGCGTCTTTGTGCGAAAATATTCGCCATGTCACGAAAGAAGCGAAGACCTATCGAAGCACGGCAGAACAGGCATGTTAACCATTCTACGCCACTGCCCCACCTTTCCGAAGATGAACTGTATGCGCGCGTCGAATCGCAGGATAACCCTTTGCTGCTGGTCCTTGACGGTGTGGAAGATCCGCACAATCTCGGCGCCTGTTTGCGTTCCGCCGATGGCGCCGGTGTGGTTGCGGTAATCGCGCCAAACCGTCGCGCGGCTTCGGTCACCGAGACGGTGCGCCGCATCTCGGCCGGTGGCGCCGAGCATGTGCCTTTTGTTCAGGTGGCGAATCTTGCGCGAGCAATGGAACGCCTCAAGGATCTTGGAGTTCAGTTTCTGGGCACTTCCGATCGTGCAACGCAGTTGCTTTACAATACAGATCTATCAGGCCCGCTGGCTATCGTGATGGGTTCCGAAGAAAAAGGTATGCGACGCCTCACTACAGACAAGTGCGACACCCTTGTCAGTATACCCATGGCTGGAAGCGTGGAATGCCTGAATGTCTCGGTGGCCACTGCGGTTTGTCTGTTTGAGGCAGTGCGCCAACGCAGGTGAGGGAAAAATTTCACTCTTCATCCTTTTTCCCCTTTTCACCATATCGCACCTCATGCTCGCCCTGCATAGTCCACTGAAAATATCAGAAAGCGAACCGCATACATACAAGTCAAAGCGCGGTAAGAAGTAATACCACCCAACACCATGTCCGCATCAAAACAGCCGGAATACTCGCGTGTAAGGTGTTCACCTTACCTATTCCCTCACAAGCAATAAAATATGAATATTCGGGAAAAACCCACTTGTAAGAATCAAAGTTCCCCGTTAGGATGTATCTATGGTCAGTTCGTTGTCTGGAGGCAACGAATTGAGTGAGATATGTTCGGCGGCGGCACCTCCTTCCGGCCGTTGCTGTTCAGGTCGCACCATAACACGCTGTGAAAACAGCATACGAAGCATCGTCCGCGGCGGGGCCTTACCCAAGGCCTCGCCGCATCGCCTTGCGCCACTGCAAAACACCGATCCAATTACCGCCTCAGCATCCCCCCCCCTGCAATTTGATACTGGACTTCGTTCTGCGGAATGGTTGCGGTATACTTAATGGCGATCTTTTTCATCAAGACATTTGAGAATTTCTGACAGGAACTTGCCCTGCGGGGCGTCTACTATCACAACGATGCAAACAAGCCACGCGAGACATAACGATCACCAGCGGCCTGAACCTGAGTCGCCTACCGCAGCCCAGAAGCGAGCGTTGGAAGAGATAATTGCCCAGCACGAGCGTTGGGTGCGAAGTGTGGTGCTGGCGGTCACAGGCCGCCAGGACGACGTTGACGACGTGACACAGCAGGTATGGATGCGGCTCTGGGAACGACGAGATCAACTGTCCGAAGTGACCGATCTGCGAAAATGGCTTTACCGGATGACGCGTAATGCGGCGATCGACGCGGGACGTTCGACAACGAGGCGTCGCGGTTTGTGGCGGAGGTTCAAATTGCTTTGGACCCCAAGATCGCAACCGGGCCCTGATGACGATCTTATCGCCTCGGAACGCAGCAGAAACACGATGCGGGCTATAGAGTCGTTGGGCGAGAAATACCGGACAGTGCTGGTCCTGCGGGTGTGGCGAGGTATGAGTTACGACGAGATCGCCCAAACGCTGGACATAACACCCCAAGCCGTAACAACCCGACTCGTACGAGCTCGAAGAACGCTGCGAGCTAAATTGATGCAGGGAGAGACACAATGAACAACGATTCAATCCCCGACATTGAAATAATGATCAACCGAATGGTGGACGATGAACTCACCTCGGACCAGCGCGCATGCGTGGAACGAGAGCTGATCCGAGACCCGTCAGCCAACGCGATGCTCCGCGATTACGAAACCCTGGACGATCAATGTCGCGACGCTATCGCTGCAACCTTGTCCACCGAGCCGCCCGCTGAGCGTCGCGAGCCGATCAGGTCGTGGACGTTGGTGAGCATTGCATCGGCTGTGGCGGCAGCAGTTGTTTTGGGAGTTGTATTATGGCCGGTGTTCACCGAACGCCCCAACAACTTCAGGACCATCGTCGACGCGGCAAACACCCCCGCGCACCCAGCCCTGCGGAAAGTTAAATTGGCGGTCGATCAATTTGATCCCGCACCGCTACAGCCCGCTATGACCAACCCGGTGCGAAACACTGATCGGGTTCCGGTGGGATTGTACGACGCCGAATCCGGGCAGATGAAAATCATCCTGGTGGACCATCAGCAAGAACAGCAGGAATTCCGATGGGAAGACCTGTAGAGCAGATTGATCGATACATAAACTCGAGTCAGGAGAACTAAAATGAACATCCGAACACTAGCAGTGTTATTGGCGATTACGGTCGCATCATGCGGAATAGCCTCCGGCCAGGCGGTAGTTCAAGCAGGTGATGGAAGCGTAACGATCTCGGTGTCGGCATCGGCCAGGCCGGATAATGACAGTTCGAAGCGAGGATGGCTTGGCGTCAGGATATCGCCAGTTCCGGCGCCACTGGCCGCTCATCTGAAATCAAAAGCTATCGGCGCAATGGTCGCCAATATAATCAAGGACTCCCCGGCCCACAAAGCTGGCGTCAAGCAGTACGACGTAAT
>JABGPF010000488.1 GCA_018645065.1 Phycisphaerales bacterium | reverse complement strand
CCGGATGTGCTGGATCGAATACTGGCCGATTTGAAGCTCATTGATCGCCCGACTCGCCACGTTATGCTGAACGCTAAAATTGTTGTTCTGGACCGCGGCGATCTGGAAAACATTGGTCTCGAGTGGGATTGGCCTACCGTGACGGCGGGGATTTTCACTAATTCAGATTACCATGGCGGTGGGCTCCAGTCACCGGAGTGGCCTTGGGGTGTGCAGATTGGTTATACGCCCGGAAAAGAATTCACCAACTCGCTCATGCTTACGCTGAACCTGCTCGGGCAGAACGATGACGCTACGGTAGTCGCCAGCCCGCAATTGATGGCCCAGGACGGTAAGCTGTCCGAGATTAATGTCGCCACCGAAGAATACTTCCAGATCGAAAGCGAAGGCGTTTACGCCCGCTCACAACTGGAGAAAATCGATACCGGTACGATCCTGAAAATAACCCCTCGCATTGGTGAAAAAGGCAGTATCACCCTGGATATCGAGACGGAAGTCAGCGGTGTGATCGCACGCGGAGCCGATGGTCTTCCAGTAGTTACGCGACGAACTGCAAAGAGCACCGTGCGGGTGGAGAATGGCGGGACGGCGGCGATCGCCGGCCTGCTGGACAGTCGCACTCAGTCGAACCATCGCACCGTGCCCGGTATATCCCAGCTTCCGCTGTTGGGGTGGCTGTTTCAGAATGATTCTAATTCGCAAGTATCCCGCCAGGTGGCGATATTTGTCACCGCTCGCCTGATGCCCAGCGAGCAGGACGCGCCCAGAGGCAAACCCGCCCGGCAGAAACGTTTCAAACCGGTGGGGAAAGAATTCAAAGAAGCGCTTCGAGAAAGCCTTCGGTTACTTCGGCAGAAAAGCGAGACCCAATGACGCAGTTCAAGCAGGCATTGTTGTTTACCAGCGTGTGGATATTATCGCCCTTGATGTTCCTGGGCGTAAGCGGATGCGGCGCGGACGCCACGGTGATTTCACTGGCTAACCGGGATATCGCCGCACTAACCTCCGATGATATCGTTCGCGTTATGTGGCGGGCGGGCTTCTCCGACGAGCAGATTATCGAAATAGGAACCGACCTGCGAAACTGCCTGGCGTCAACTGGCGGAGCAAAGATCCTGATCGGCGACAAAGCCGATCTCTTTCTCACCATAGGTGAAAATCACGGTAAAAAAGTCGAAGCGATGTTCAGTGTGGATGGCGATTTCCTGCACGGGACAAGCCGACGCAGAGGCCACTTCATCTACAATCTCAAGACGGAAACATTCCGCTAACCACCTGACTCTGCCGATTACGACGGTGACTTTCCCGACAACACCTGGAACACTTTTGCGACCAATCACGCCCCCCCGCCGCTGATATTTCATGATTCCAACCACACTGTTGAAGGTTTCTACGACGGCCCGACACTGGACGACATGATTGCCGCCGGAACCGACTACGCAAACAATCTCTGGAGCAGCTCCCCCACCGCCACTGGTGATAACAGTTCATATGCCTACGGTGAAATGACGGCCAAGTATTTTGTCATGCAGGTATCCAGCGGTGGTAACTGGGCCGGTTGCGAAGGCGATTTGGACACACTGCATATCGCGCTGACCAACGGCGACACGGCCATTGCCCACGGTCGTAAACGAAAACAGCGGTGTCTTCGAGAGAACCGCTAAAAACGATACGGGCTCGCTCTAAGCAGAGCGGGCTCGCATCTGTTGGTGTGCGTCAGGTACGTAGCGGAGGCTTGATGCGTGAAAAAACTGCTGTCGTGCGGTAGGATGGATCTGCTGGATATTGAAAGGCGACATTATGAAATCGATCGTACTGACTGCGTTGCTTCTGTTGATTTTGGGCTCGGCAACACTAACGCTTGCTGCAGAGCCAAGCCAGGGGGCGGAGATTCTTGACGCTTGTGGTGTCAGGGGCGGGCTGGTGGTTCATCTTGGTTGCGGCGATGGGAAGTTGACCATCGCTCTCAGAGTCAATGACAGCTGTCTCGTGCACGGTCTGGATATCGATGCGAAGAATATCGCAAAGGCACGCGAGCATATTCGTTCCAAGGGGTTCTACGGTGCGGTGTCGGTCGAGATGTTTGACGGTAAGCGCCTGCCGTACGCTGACAATATGGTCAACCTGCTGGTGGCGGACAAACTGGGCGGTATGACGATGGATGAAGTTATGCGCGTTTTGACTCCGCTGGGGGTTGCTCAGATCGGCAGGAAGAAGATCGTCAAGCCGCGGCCTAAGGAGCTAGACGAGTGGACGCATTACCTTCACAACGCAAGCGGGAACCCTGTGGCTCGCGATGACGCGGTAAAACCGCCGCGGCAACTGAAGTGGGTCGCCTCGCCGAAATGGGGGCGCCATCACGAGCACATG
>JABGPF010000487.1 GCA_018645065.1 Phycisphaerales bacterium | reverse complement strand
GTTTGCCGCCTGGTTTCCCGGCGGTGCCACAATATCTCAGCCATACCTTCGGTTGTTCCCCGGCCCCTCCACGGAACCGGACAAGCGGATTTCCCATACATCCGGCTCTTCGGTCAATTATTCAGATCGCCTTTAAACTACGATGCGGATTCAGGTCTTTGCGGATATTCGCGCTCGGCCACCCCACCCATTTAAGTGCCTGGTTATAGCCTGCCCAGGTGTAGGACCTACGCTGGCTTTTACGATTTAGCCACTTAAACAGGATTCTCGTCGCATAGTAACAATAGGTAACACACATTCGCGAATTATCCGTTATGGCGTAATAGTTCAGATGCCCCGACAAGCGTATCTTGGCCTGCCGTAGCATCTCCCCTTTCCTCAAAACAGTCCTGCTTTTGCGTGCCCACCGGCTGAACTCCCATAGGCTGTTTGCAAATTTCTTGCGATTTGTGCGGCGCTTTACCTTGAAGTATCTCTTTTTGGTTTTCCCACAATAGTGCGTGAAGCCCAGAAAGGTAAACTCCTTAGGCTTCTCGCCGCGTCGCCGTGCCTTTGCTCGCGCAAAACGCCCAAAGTCGATGCAGCGCGTCTTTTCTTCGGCTACTTCCAGGCCAAAACCTTCCAACCTGTCATTTAACCGATCTCTAAATAGCTCTGCCTCTTCTTTGTACTGAAAGCAGGCCAGAAAATCGTCGGCGAACCTAAAATAGTACGCCTCTCCCCGGCACTGCCTCTTAATCCTACGGCTGAACCATAGATCCAGCACATAGTGCAGGTAAATGTTCGACAGCAACGGCGACAAAATACAGCCCTGGGGCGTGCCCTTTTCACTGGCTCGCACCAACCCGTATTCCACGATGCCGCCTTTTAGCATGCGGCTGATCAGTCGCAGTATGCGCGGGTCACCGATCCGCTGCTTCAAAAACTTAAGCATCCATTTGTGCGACACTTCGTCGAAAAAGCCGCGAATGTCAGATTCCACAACATGGCTCACCCGCTTCTGTTGGATGGTCCGGCCCAGCTTGTCCAAACATGAGTGCTGGCTTCGACCAGGTCGGTATCCATAGCTACTGTCTTCGAAAATTTCCTCGTAGATCGGTTCCAGAACCCGCTTGAGCGCCAGTTCAACCAATTTGTCTTCAAAACAGCTGATTCCCAGCGGCCGCCCCTTCTCACTGCCCGGTTTGGGTATATAACTCCTGCGTCTGGGTTGGGGCCGATATCCCATCCGCTTTAACCGGTCAGACAGGTTTTGGAGATTCTCTTCGAGGTTCTTACCATACTGTTTCTTGGTTACGCCGTCCACACCGACGGCTTTGTCGCCGTCCAGTGCGTCGTAGCAGGCCCGCAGGTTATCCAGATCCGTCACATGGTGATACAATGATGTGAATACCAGATCCGGTTGCTTGAGAGCCCTCTCTCTTATCCGTGTCAGATCAGTGCCCACCGATTTTCACTCCTTGCATAGTGTCGATGTTTCCCCCTTCACGGGCAATTGACCGTGGAGACCTTCGCTCAGCGGGGATTAGCCACTTCATCGCTAAACCATTGCGGTCGTACCGGTCTCCATCCCTGGCATCGGCGTCTTTTGGTCTCCTCCTTTTACGTTGGCCGACCATACTCGGTTACTTTCCCTTCGATCTGGGATGTTTCACCAAGGACCTTGGGGTGATTTCCGATGCCCGCCTGGTTACTCCCTCGTCGTTGTCCAAACTCGATACTGTCTGCGACCCCGGGGTGTCGGTCGGCACTCGTCTTAAACGCACCTCCCGTTTTGCCTGCGCCCAATATCAGAGGATCGGCACATTCCCAAAATATAAGATTCTCGGGGCTATGGGGCAGATTCAGGGCATACACCCTTTACCTCGCTTGACTCGCGCATCCCTCTCTAAATAACCGAAAAAATACGCTACCGGGCGGTTGACTACTCCTTACCCGGGAGGGCCTGTGCTTTCGCGACTCCCTCTCAACGCTGAACCAGAGCCAGGTTCGAACGATATTTTTCTTGGAAGGTGGCAAACTGTTTGAAGGACCTTAGATATCGTTATCCCGAGCCGTTCTCCCAAGCAGCCAAAAAGATGCAGGAAGTGGCCCTTGAACTAACGTATCTTAACGTTATGGCGTGGATCGGGATTACGAAATCTTAGGGACAAGTTTTTGCCGCCTGGAAAGAAAATTATCGGCTGGTGTAGCGGCCCTACTACGCCTTTTGATGGTAGGAACGCTAAAGGGCCTGCATGGTTTAATGCCAAATGTGGTTACCCTGCTTTCTATGGGCCCTGACTTGGCAAAGTGTCAAATTGCTGACAGTTCAACCCCAAGACAGAGACCACACTCCTGGATTTTAACTATCCGGGGGTCGATTTTCCCCTCAAAAGGGGTTCGGAC
>JABGPF010000128.1 GCA_018645065.1 Phycisphaerales bacterium | reverse complement strand
GCACGCCGGGATCTGCGCGGGGGGCCGCCGGAAACGGCGGTCCCTACCGCAATCACAAACACAATTGCTCGGAGAATTGCGAGTTCGGCTGTGCGGGGTCTCGTCTTCCTGCATTGCTCTCCATGCTATGCAGGACAGGTCGTCTTGCAGATTTCGTCGAGGCTAAATCATCGCAGGCATCAAAAGAGAAAACAAGGAATTATGTATTGACGGATGCGTTGTAGAATTGAAGTCATTTGTCACGCCCATCCCGCCCGGCGACTAGGAGTTCTATCTTCCGGCTGGGTTTGATTGTGTAGTTTTGTATTGTCAGCAGCGGCGTTTTGTTGAACTCTCAGGAGCATCCAGGCCGCATAAACAGCATGTTTACACCCCAGGGGTTTGAAGATAGGCGGATTCACATCTGAAGTGCAACGGTGCGGTAGATAAATAGGGACATCGCAGCAGCAATCTTGTAGGTTGAGGTCAACCACGATCTGCCCCGATCTGAATGCCCCCGATCTGAAGGTGCGAAGTGGGGCATCGGAAATTTATTTGTTTCAATTATTTTGAAATTATTTTGTGACGATTTGTTTTTTGGGGTGTCTGGCGAAGCTCAAACGGGAGTTGCTTCGGTTTGAAAACGGCGGCGGGATGTCGAGGTTCACATCTTCACAGGCGGTGAGGTGTGAAGGTCCGCCTGCGGTGTCAGGCGGGTCGTATGGCGGCTTGGCCCGGCGGAGTGATGGCCGCGTAACTCATTTGTTTCCAGCATGTTCCATCTTCAAAACGGCGGCGCCGCCCATGGTCAGGATAAGTGGTACCACTTATCTATGTAATGCTTCACACCCCGAAATGTGTGAAGCAATTGTGAACCTCCATCATTGCTTCTGTCGTCAGCGGGGGCGGTTCGTTTGGTACTACTACTACTACTACTACTTACGGTTACTTCAACGATAATCGGACCCATACGATTACGCATAGCGACCTGTTTGGCGGTAATCTGAACTACAGTTTCGCCTATCGCGAAGATGGAAATATGAACGCGATGACCACGCCCGACGGTGTGATCGATTACGCGTTGGACGCCGGCGGGCAGGTTACCGATGTGGATTATAACGGTTCGCAGGGCGAGGCCGTGTTTGTGCTTTTGGGTTCGAGGGTAATGGCTTTCTCGAAAGCGGGAATAGCCTTTGTGCCAAAAAAATGTTACTTCCGGGCGGGGTGGTCCACTAGGCTAGTGAGAGTGAGGAGATAGCGATGACTAAATTTGTGAGTGTCGGCGTTGTGGTGGTGTTGGCGGTTTCTGTTGCTGGCGGTGGGGCGCCTGACAGCCCGGTTGTCGATACCGGACAGGTGCGATGTTACGGTAATGGAGTCGAGATCGCGTATCCGAAGGCTTCGGGCGCCTACTTCGGCCAGGATGCTCAATACGAGGGGAATACGCCTCGCTATAAAAATAACGGTGACGGTACGGTTAGCGATCTGGTTACCGGGCTGATATGGCAGAAGACCCCGGATTTCGTTAAGCGCACGCATGAAGATGCGCAGAAATACGCAGACGGCCTGCAACTGGCCGGGCAGGGCGATTGGCGTGTCCCTACGATTAAGGAGTTGTTTTCGCTGGCTGACTTTCGCGGAAATATGCACACCCGCACGCCGTATATCGATACCAAAACGTTCGATTTTAAGTATCCTGTCGCTACGGAGGGTGCTTCGGGACGGCCGGGACAACGTAATATGGACGGGCAATATCGCTCGTCTACGGAGTATGTCGGGACGACCATGAGAGGCGATAAAAGCGTTTTCGGGTTCAACTTTGCCGACGGGCGAATCAAAAGCTATCCGAAACGCGCCAAGCAATATGTTCGCTGCGTGCGGGGCAAGAAGGGCTATGGCGAGAACAAACTCAAGGACAATGGCGACGGTACGATCACCGACGCAGCCACCGGGCTGATCTGGCAGAAAGCCGATAGCGTTAAGACGCTCAACTGGAAGCAGGCTCTGAGTTACGCCGAAGGCCTGAAGCTGGCTGGGCACGACGACTGGCGTCTGCCGAACGTTAAGGAACTGCAAACGATAATCGATTACCGCTGGGCTCCCGACGCGACCGATCGCTCGAAACGCCGAGCGGCGATCAGCCCGGTTTTCAAACTCACCGCGACCGAATCATGGTTCTGGAGCGGTACTACGCACATCGAAAACGCGTATGGATATTACGTATGTTTTGGGCAGGGTTTCTCGGCGTGGAAGATTCGCGGCAAGCAGATGAACGCACACGGCGCCGGTTGCGTGCGCAGCGATCCGAAGGCCGGCGATCCGAAACAATGGTCCGAGGGGCATGGTCCGCAAGGCGACGAGGTGCGGATTTACAACTACGTTCGCTGCGTTCGCGGCGGGACGGCCAGGCCGAAAACAAAGGGACCCGCGGTTGAGAAGTCAACCGGTCGGCGAGGTCCTCAGCGGCCGCAGGGCGGCGCGTCGAATCGGTTCGTCAAGCGCCTGGACAAGAACGGCGACGGGAAGGTTTCCAAGCGAGAGTTCGACGGGCCGGGTGATCATTTCGACCACATGGACAAAAACTCCGACGGTTACCTCGACGCATCCGAGGCGCCCACAGGCCCGCCTCGGCAGCGTGTCAGGCGTCGTTGATGATCTGTTCGAGTTTCGCTCTTACGGCTTGGGGGCCGTCGTTGGCGAATGCTTCCAGCGTTTGGGGCGAGACCAGTTGCTTCAGCACCGCTCCTCGCTGCTGGTGGGTGTCAAGGCGGGTTTTAAGCTCTGTGCGGATTTCGTCCAGCAGGGCGGCGAACTGTCCGATGTCTTTCGGCAGGGCGGTCTTCAGGATTCCCTTCAACATAGCAGACAGCGCCGGAGACGCGCCGCCGGTTCCGATGGCGACCACCACATCACCGTCCTGGATCGTAGCCGGTGCGAAGAAGTCGCAGTCTTCGTTCTGATCGGCAGCGTTTACGATCGCCCCAGCCAGGCGTGCATCGCGGGCGACTTGAGCGTTCAGCTCGCGGTTGTCGGTGCAGACAAACACCATTGTCGCGCCTTCGAGTTGTTGCGAATTGTAGGGCTCCGCCAACAGCGTCACTGGCGGAAGGTCCATGTTTTCGGGCATGTCCGGGTCCACCAGGGTGACGATCGCCCCGGCGTTATGGAGTGATGCGACCTTCCTCCGCCCAACCGACCCGGCGCCGATAACCACCGCCCGCTTGCCGCGAATGTCCATCATTATGGGATAAGTTTTCATGCCGTTATCTCCGGGCGTATTGGGCGCTGTGTTGATGTTTCGCTACGCGCCTGTGCGATAGCTTCTAGCATTGCGCGTGCTTTGTCCAGCGTTTCCTGGTACTCGCCCTGTGGTGTCGAGTCGGCGACTATCCCGCCTCCGACCTGCACGTGCGCCTCGGGTCCGTCGCAGATTATCGTTCGTATCACGATGTTCAATTCGCACGATCCGTCAACGCCCCACATGCCGATAGCTCCGGTGTAAGGTCCGCGGGCGACTGGTTCAAGTTCATCGATTATTTCCATCGCCCGGATCTTCGGCGCACCGGTTATCGAACCGCCCGGGAAGGTCGCCTTCAGCAGCTCTGCGGCTCCGACATCGTCGCGCAGGTGTCCTTCCACGGTTCCCACCAGGTGGAAAACCGTTGGGTGCGTTTCGAGCGCTCTTGGGTCTGACACTCTTACCGAGCCGAAGCGACAGACCCTGCCCAGATCGTTTCGCAGCAGGTCGATTATCATCGCGAGTTCCGCGTTGTCTTTCGGGCTGCTGAGCAGGCTTGAAGCGGCCCGCGAGTTGGCCAGCTTGTCGCTGGTGCGTTTTCGCGTGCCTTTTATCGGGCGTGTGGTAACGTGTCTGCGTCTAACTCGGAGGAACAGTTCGGGGCTGCTGGACAGGACGGCGCATCGTTGCTCGTCCGATTCAAACGTCATGTACGCCGAGTACCACGCGGGGTTGCGATCCCGCAGGGCGTGGTATATTTTTTCAGGCGGCGGGGCGTTTTGCACTGTCAGGCGTTGCGATAGGTTCACTTGAAAGATATCGCCAGCTGCGATGTAGTCAGTGCATGCGGTTACGGCTTGGCGGTATTCTTCGGGCGTGAAGTTTGATTGCGGTTTTTCGATTGGCTTTTCGCCAGCGTCTGCTCGGTCGGTTGTTTCGGGCCTGGGCGACGAGGCTCCCAGCGACTCGCTCGCCACCGCCAGCAGGGCGTCGCGCGAGCTTCTTGCCAGTGGGCTTTGTTCGTCGAAGTCGATGGTTATCAGCGACCACTTTGCCTTTATCGCGTCGTACAGGAGGATCGAATCGTAGAACGCCAGCCGCATGTCGGGCAGTGCGGTGTCCCTTTTCGCCCGGGCCGGCAGGCGTTCGATACGCCTTCCCATTTCATAGCCGATATACCCGATCCATCCGGGCGCATAGGAGCTCCGCCCGAGCGGTTGGGCGATTACCGCACCCAGGGCCTGGTCGATCACCGACCAGATCGCGTCGTTATCGTTTTGGGCGAGTATGCGTCCGCTGGCGTCGCTCAGCACGCCGTTGTTCAGCGAAAGCACCTCGCTGGGGCAGCATGCGATTATGCTGTGTCGCCCGTAGGTTTCGTGCAGCGCTGACGAGTCGAGCATTACCGGGTCGTCCTGTCTGGACAGCGCGTCGAGCATGGCCCCCGGCGGGCATGGTATGTCCACCTCGGCGGTGTTCAGGCCAGCGCGTCGGACTTCGCCGGTCCAGTGGGGCCGTTGACGCGAATCCGGATTCTCGTTTATGCTCGACATTTAGATTACCGCTACTGACCTGACAGAGCTTACCACGTTGTTCCGGCGTGTTTGTACTCGAGTTGTGTGTATGCTTTTGCAGCTTCAGCAGCCGCTTTTTCCAGCGGATCGCTCGACTGCAGGAACTTTTCAATCATCTCGTTGTTGTACTTAATATTGCCCTTGGATTTATGCGAGAATTTCAAAAGCCCCATCGCCAGAATCGACTGTACTCGCCACATTCTATCCTTGTCGTTGTTGGCTATTTTCCAGATATCGCCCGGATCCATTAATACTTTACCGAGGATTTTGGCTTTGGCTTTGTATGGGATGTTGAAGCCAGGCAATGATTTGAAGTATTTAGACAGTTTGAGTCTTTTTGCGTGTTGTTCATCTTTGTCGGTGGCGGGATCTATCGAGTTGGACAGTCCGTCCATCGCGTCGCTCATGATATCTCGCCCGTAGGTGACCATGTGTATGTGGCTTCTGGACTTCATCATATGCCATCCGGCTACGAGCATGTCCTTATAAAGAGCTTCGGCGTCTTTGTATCGCTTGTTGGCCAGGTAGTATTCCGCCAGCGTGTCGATCACGTCGATCGCCTGGCCCATATCAGTTACAGCGTCTTGGCGCGTGGAGACTGCGAGTTTTTTCGGTCCGCAGACCAGCAGGTATTGCATGGAGGCTTTTTGTGCTCCGGCTCCGAGATGGGCTCTCATTTCTTCGAGTATTTTGATAGCTGCTTTATAGGCCTGTCCCTCGCCTTTCATGAGCGACGGCGTGGCGTCCTTGACGGTTTCTTCGTTGGCGTTGATTAGTTGGGCGGCTTTGGCGTAGTCTTCGCCCGCGTTGCCCGCGCCTGAGGGTTCTGAGCCCAGGATCTCTGAGATGGAGAAAGTAAGTTCGGAGACTTCCATGAACTTGGCTCCGGCGGTGGCCCGTGTAGGAGCGTCTGGTGCTGGGAAAAGGACAGTTTTGACGACCACTCCGATGACGATGGCGGCTATTACGCCTGCGACGATGAATCCGGTTATTTTGTTCATGTGTTCAAACTCCTGTATTTGCGGGGGTGTTCATAGTGTCGAATTTATTTGCTTGTCATGTCCGGGACGAACATCGTGCCCAGATTTTTTGGATCGTAAAAGTATCGCGGCGCTTCGGACCAGCTTGACGCTTCACAGCCTTGCGTGGCGAATCGAGTAAAGTTAACGCCCCAGAAACGCTCGGTCGTACCGCCCGGAATCGATGCTAACGGAATCGCCATTTCGACGACCCACAGGTCGGAATACCGTTTGACCGCGAGCTGGGCCTCCACTGGCCAGGGCGCCGAGACGCCGAGCTTGGGCGTGCTGCGCACACCGCGTTCAGCCAGAAGCACCCCGTTAGGCTTTATGACGATATGGTGCAACTCTTCGGGTCCGGCGGCGTCTGCGCCCGGGTCGAGGATCAGTTCGACCAGGTCTTCTTGGCAGGCCATTAACTGCTCGTAATGGACGATGTTATTCGGCTTGATCGTCATTTTGTCGATATTCGGTTCGGTGCAGCGGAACGCGACGTAAAGGTTCGTGGCGTCGCGGAGCACGAACGCCATGGTCTGTCGCTTAGCCAGCCCGTCGCCTTTTCGACCGCGACGCCCGATCAGCTTGAACTTGTCGCACGAATTGCCCTGACGCATGGGCCAGTCTTTCAGGATGCCGTCAATTTTGATCGGCTTGTTGGCCTGGCCGGCGATCAGCAGCGAAACGGTGGCCTGGATGGTTTTCTGCCTGCTGACATCGGTGGTGATCGTAACGGGGATAGACATCTTGCCCGATTGACCGGTAGGTATGTAGCGGCATCTTGCGGTAAGTTCGACGGTGGTGCTCTGTGATGGCGGGAAGAGGGCGATTCGCTCTTCGGCTTTGACCGCTTTCCAACCTGTAGGGAGCTTGTCCATGCTGACTACAACGTCAACTCCGCGAGTGTGCTCGTTGAACAGTTCGAGCATGACAGTTACCTTAAGGTCGTTGCTGTTCGGTATTTTCGTAACGCGTGAACGCGACTGCTGGACTCTGATGCTGTGAGCTTTTTCGTCGAAGAGTTTCCATGCGATTCGTTGGGCGAGCAGTTGCTGGTTCGGATCGCCCGATTCGCCTCGAACCGCCGAGTTGATTTCTTCAGCCAGCAGCTTTCTTGCCATTCTCCATGTGTCGGGGTTTTGCACCCAACCGTCCAGCCTCGGGTCGAGGTAGTTGTCGCCTGCGGCTTGGAGGCCTGCGTAGCGAGTCATTGCGTTTATGATCGATTGGGCGGGCTGGCTGCGATTGTGCTGCCTCATCAGCGAGATGTATGCGAGGTCCTGGAGCCCGCGGCGCAGGCGTTTTAACCTCACCGACGGTATGACTTCGTTCACCCCGATGCTCGATCCGGGGTAAAACAATCGCGTTTGTGCGCCGGCGGGTTCAGTGTACGGATTGCCGGTCCAGTGCAGCACCTCAGGCAGGAACATGCCCGAGCAGTTGTACTTCATCGCGAACCATGGAATAGCTCGCACGTCGGCCGGTGTCGCGATAACGCCGAGCGAGGGCAGGTAGGGCACGGCACCGGGCGCCAACCACCATCCGACAAGCGGGTGGGCGGCGTCTTTGATCTGCACGGTGTTGTCAGGGTCGAAATATTCGGCGCGTACGGCTCGGATGTCGGCAAGCGATGAGAAGTCCGCCGGCGCCTTCCAGCCTGTCAGGGCTGGCGGATTGGTCGGCAGTTCCGCGAGGATCGGCGTGTTGCGATCGACGGCGCGTATTATCCGACTCAGGCGAGAATGGGCCATGTACCCGCCGGGCCCAACATCGCCCCGATAAGGCCAGTAGAACATCTTTCGCCCGATCGCAGTGCTGGACGGTAGATGCTTTTGCGTTTCGCGCGCCACGTCGCCAATCGTTTTTGCGTACAGATCGCTATTGGCGCCACCGTAGTATTGAGCTATCGGCCAGTTGGCGTTTACCGGCATGGGCCAAGCCGGGCATCCGATCCGGTCGTCAAACGCCGTACCGTCCAGATACGGTTTGACAATCGCGTCGTAATCTTCCCAGTTCAGGGTCATCTTACCGAACGTGTCGCGTTGCATGACCGGTCCGATACCCTTGTCGAACAGGTCTATTCTATGCTGGTGCGCCAACCGCATAAGTTGCCGCATTATCACCAGGCCTTCGCGCACCTGCGGGTCTTTGCGGTCCATGCGCACCGGAGAGAACGGTTTCCCGCCGCGTGTTACGAATGCGTTGTAGAGCGACTTGTTGTCGAATCCGCCCAGGGTTATAAGCGGGCGTGCGTCGGGGAGAACGAAGTTGTACACGTCGAGGTTCACCCCGAGCGACCAGGTCTTGTGCGTTTTGGATTGCACTTGGATATCACCGCTGTAAGCGCCCGCTTTAGCGTCGCGAGGCACGCGCAGATCGACCCACAGCACCCCGCGTTTCGACGCCTTGACGTTCGCAAACTCACCACCGCGATCAATGTTCACCAGCGCGTCGTAAAAGTCCGTAGCCCCCGGTTCGGTGTCGACCAGGCGAAGATACCAGGGCGGATACTTGGTGATCCGCACCGCGCGAGCGCGAAAGACCGACACGTTTTCGCTCTTTATCACGTCGCCGGCGGCCGACACCAGATCGGCGCACTTAACGTTCAACCCGCTAATGTCAGCCAGCCCGGCGTCGACGACCACCTGGAACGAGACCGTTTCGTTCGCCGCGGAGAACATCTTAACCTTCCGCGTGTTATGGTCGAACACTTCAGGATCGTTGGTCTTTTCAGTGCGGGCCGAAACGTTAACCATTTCACCGGCGACCCACGCG
This sequence comes from Phycisphaerales bacterium, assembly GCA_018645065.1. Classification (GTDB taxonomy): domain Bacteria; phylum Planctomycetota; class Phycisphaerae; order SM23-33; family SM23-33; genus BS750m-G57. The sequence continues at coordinate 6,965 of JABGPF010000128.1, read as the reverse complement.
TCAAGCGGACCGCCAGCCCCGAGCCCGATATTGAATCCGGGACCCCAATCGCAACCACATAGCGCCACAGCGATAAGCAGGCCAGCAACGATAACGATATTGAATCTATTGTAAATCTTCATAAGCCGTGCATTGTATCGTCAAAGGCTGGCAATTGGCAATCGGCAATTGGCCAGCGGTAACGGCGCCTTTTGAATTGCTCCGAGGAAGTTTTTCGTTTCTCAGGCGGTTTGAGACAATAAAAATGGTAAATTTTTAGTAAACTCGCGCAGATATACTTCGATGTATCTTTTGTGATAGTGCCTTGTGCGGTAAGGTGTTATCGGTAATGTTCGGCTGGGCGTAACATTTTGCAAACTCCGTGTCATTCATGCTGTTACCAGTTTGTTACTACTTTTTTCGGGGTAGTGCGCCTTATATTCGATCCTGGTAATTAATCGGTTCATACGAGGTGCATAATGTCGCGACGTAAAAAGAAATCCAAACCGAAACACGCAGAACGCAAGGCTGTCAAGCCGCCCAGAAAACGGCCGTTTCTTATCCTCGTATCGATGACGGTAATAGCGGGCGTGGCGCTAACTGCTTACATTACTTTCTCCATATGCAAGCCGTCGACAACGCCAGCGATTACCAATCACACATTCACGCGGCAAGCTGAATCTCTGGCGGCACTGCTGGCGATGACGCCCGAACAACTCGCCGAAGTCGACATCGCCGAAATGAATCTCCTATGCGCCACCGGCCTGCCAGGCGCTGGAAATATCGATATCGATCACTGTCTTGCCACGCTCGATAAATGGGCCGCGAAGGTGAAGTTTGAAACCGAGCGTCATCTTTATCGTCTGCGAGATCCCCGCTACCCAGACCACGCCGCTCACTTCAAGCATTCCGAGGCGCGTTTCCGCGCCGCGTGGCTTATTTCAGTTCTCCAGAATGACATTGGCGTGCATTATCACGCGGGCTTTGTTCCTCAGGACCAGGCGTCTCCGCGGTTCAAAACGTCCAAGGAAACATTTATCAATGGTTTGCTGGATCACATCGATCCGAAGAAAGCCTTTGGCGGGAATTGCGTATCCCTTCCAGTAATCTACGCTGCCGTCGGGCGGAGGTTGGGATATCCGATAAAGCTCGTCAATAGTAAAGAACATGTGTTCTGCCGCTGGGAGGGCCTAGGGCATTTGAATCCCAAATGGCGGACGAAATTCAATTTCGACGGATCCGGAAAAGGTTTCAGTATCGATCCCGATGAATTTTATATGACCTGGCCGAGAAAATCCTCGAAGCAGGAAGTAGAACAGTACGACTGGCTCAACAGTTTGACCCCGAAGAAAGAGTTGGCGATGTTTATGTTGTCGCGCGGCCACGTGCTGAGGCATGTTAATAACGATCAAGCCGGCGCCCAGATCGCCTATTCGCAAGCCGCATCTTTGCATCCGGCCAGCCGGGCGCCGCTTGTGTTTCTTTCAGGGACGCTCAGGCGACTCGGGCAAAAGCAGTTGGCCTTGCACTCGCCTGCCGGTCGTAGTGGGCTGGGCGAGAAAAGCATTTTCGATCCGTTTGCCCCCGACGGCTCTGTTCTTTCGAAACGGGAATTGCAGCATCGAAATGCGATGGCGGAATATGAACGGATTACCGAACTCAATCGCCGCAACGCCGAGCACTTCAAACGCATGACGCCTACGGCGCCATCCTTACCGCAACCGATTCATCGCCCCGGCATTCCGGGCGGACAAAACCCATTGCACACATCGCCCCCGAACCGATACCATAGACAGGGAGTAAGATAATGAAACGCACCGCAATCCTAACCGTTCTCATCAGCCTCGGAACTATAGCAGCATTTTCCACCGAAGCCTTCGGACGAAGACGATACATCAGCCCAGACACAGGCCGCTTCACCCAGCGCGACCCGCTGGGTTACGTTGATGGGAATAATCTGTACGAAAACCGGAGGAGTAACCCGATTAACCGTGCTGATTGGCGGGGGGCGGCAAGCGAGAAAATTGCGAAAGCCCAGCCTAAACCCAAATTGACCCCGGTCGCCGCAGCACAGAAGAAATTGGAACCTAAACTAGCAGCTATACGGAAGAAGATTGCCGAGGGTTCAGGCAAAAGAATCAAATCCATGACAGACAAGCTGAAGACGGTTTGTGCCAAGAAGGCCGCCATCGCAGATGCGAAAAAGGGCCAGAAAACGAACTGTTGCACGAAGACGCTATGTGAGGAAGAAGCGGCGACAATAGCTGTTGCGTACAACGCGATGTGGGAAAAATACGCATATAATTCCAAATCTTATGGTATGCAACCGACGAATCCGGACGAACCCAAAATGGGATCTCTCTTCGGGATGGACTTAGGGGTGGTCCACGCTGGTTGGATGTGTATGCAGTGGCAGCGTTTGACGTGGGAGGCTGTTCGGGATCTGAAGCACGGAAAGAAGGGCGAAGAGAAGGATATGAAATGTTGGAAGTTTGGGCGGGCTGGGGCTGGAGTTTGGAAGAACCTGAAAGACCCTAATATCCTGAAGGATGAGTATTGGGCGGGTGTTGTTAAGGCAAGGCCGAACAAAGATTATCGTTTTGAGTCGACGCATAACTGGGTGACAGCAACAGTGGGATCTAAGGCCAAGCCCGATGGGAAGTCCACACTACTTCTTGATCCATGGTATAATGGAAATCCCAGGAAGTTCATCTTTACTACGGAAGAGCACAAAGGCTATACGGCTGCGTACTTCTCAAGTTGGGGAGGAGACAAGGGACGCGGAGGCCCGGAAGGCATGTTTCGAAGGATCGCCGTAAACCTCCCCAAACATCATGCTGATGGCATTAAGAAGACGCCCAGGGATAGGTTAGATGGACCGCCGATTGATGATGAAGGAAATCCTTATTATTGGGGCTGGGGCGCCGATGTATGGCCAGGTCCTACTAAGACAGTAGGTTTGAAACAAGATTCAAAACCGAAGTAGTGGTTATACTCTTAGAATGGAAGTGCTATGAAAATACTATTGGTTTCCATGGTGTCGTCAATGCTGTTTGTTGCGGGGCTTGTCGGATGCCAGTGTCATGATACGGGTCTGCAACCGGTCATCGGCTCAGCGGCATCTCAACCTTCTGTCTCATCGCAGCGAATATCGCGGGGCATGAAAATGTCAGTTGTTCGATCTCGGCTACGATCGGTCGGGGCGGCCCGTTTCCCAAGATTTTGGCCCACATGGGCATTTGGCCATGGTGGTGACAGCCGTTCGACTCCTCCCTCTAAGAAAGCCTATCGGAGCCTTTTCTATCGGTTGCCGGGTGATACTGTGGTCTGGCTCTTAGGATCAGGACCTCGCGGGGGAACTGATGATCAGTACGTTCTGAAGATTATCGGATTGACCGAGGAGGGCAAGGCCGATGAATTTTACGAGAGCGAGTTATTGCCGAACGAACTGCTGAAACAATATCCTCAGGCGATAGTAGTATCTAAAGAGGGGATGGTTGAGGTAATACCGCAAGAAGACGATCCGCAAAACTAGCCATGGTGCTCGCCCCAAAGAGGATTGGGTGCCTGGTGATTGGGGGGCAGTAAAGAATACCAAGTGGGACGGCAGGCCCGGGCGGGAGGCCGAAAATGCTATTTATCTGGGTAATAATCGGTGGTGGGGACACACCGAGAAAAAAATAGTAACCAAGCCCCTCGGAATAAATATAACTGACAAAGGATCCTGGCTTGAGTATGTATGGAAGTGGAACAAGGAAGCGAAGCTGGAAAGTTGGCGAAGGTACCCAAAATTGGGGCTTTCCGATTAGGGTTCAAAAGCTGTATAGTCAGTTGGTTGTTTCTAATGCATAAGGAACAAAGCGAATGAAAATAAGACTTCTCTTACTCCTCGTCGTTGTTACAGCGCCTAGTGTTGTTTTTGCTGCTGACAAGGCGACATCTCAACCTGCTGATTATATCATGCTAGGTATTAGCAAAAGACGACACGAGGGCACTACAGTGATGAGTTTCCATGCATTGCAGGTGCATTTCAGATTGATCTGGTTGCTACGCAGACAAGAATACAAATATCAGGAATCCCATGCCTCGGCTTGGAAGGCCTGCATGCTTGACGAAAAACGGGATATGTACGCCCGGCTTTGTGCCGCTTACTTTCTCCTTGATAAACATGAAGAAGCCCGAAAATTCGTCAACGCACAACTCGCATCCAGAAACCTGCGTTATCGTTACAATGCAGCCAAAACCGTAGAATTGTACGTCCATCGGGACACCACCAAGACATGGGGCATTAATACTCTGCTCAAACTCCTTGCAGACGGCAGTATCGACGGTGACGACATAATCAAACGTCCTGTCGGTAAGTATCCCAATGGTGACAAAGATGACATCCGGTTAACGCCGATAAACAGCATTTGCGCGAACTTTGGTCACATGGATCTCAAGCGCGCCGCGCCAGTCATTCTAGCGGTTTTGGAGCGAAAAATTGCAAACCAAAGCGCATTTCTCACTAAGGTGGTAATCGCCCTGGGCGAGCTTGGGGATAAGCGTGCTGCTCCTGTTTTGTTACGGTTATTGAAAATAGGTGAATTCTTCAAGGGAAATGTGGTGGCTGCTCTCGGTAAAATCGGTGACAAGCGTGCTATTCCAGCACTGCTGGAGATTTTAAAAAAGGACTACAGCTTAAAGAGTTATGCGATAACCGCTCTGGGACGGCTGAAGAGTACAGGGGCTGTCCCGATTCTGATAAAACGCCTTGAACAATCCAAAGATAAAGACAAGAAAGTTGATAAATGGGACACTGTAGACATTCTTCGTGCGCTGCTGGCAATTGGGGACAAGCGAGCAGTGGAGCCCATCAAAAAATACTTGAAAGGTGATGGGCCGGACTATCCCAAAGCTGTAGCGCGGCGCGTACTGGTGCAGATGACCTCGGCGGATCCCGTTGCGGACCTATGGGAACTGTTTCAGGCCGAAACGGACGGGGGTTATCCAGAGTGCATCCTCTATGCAATGTCCGATTACCGTGATGACAAGAGAGTAGTCGAGAAGCTCTCAAGCATCGCGAACACATCCGATTCGGCGTCGCTGCGACGTTGCGCGATTCATGGGCTCGGAGATGTCGGGAATCGCCAAGCGCTCCTGGTCTTGACATCTCTCTTGAACATCACCTTGCCAAAGGACCTCAAGTATCAATCCACTAGACAGCGGCTTGGTTTTCAACTTTCTATTCACAATCTGATTAAAGGGTATCTGAAGGAATGCACCAAGCAGGATTTCGGGACAGATCGCGCCAAGTGGGCGGCGTGGATTCGCGAACATGTCAAAAAATGATATTTACACAAAGACCATCGTCCATGAACTTACTCATCTCCTTCTCGGTACATGGGATTTTGACGTCTATTATTCACGCATGGATCTCGATGAGGTACGCGAGGCGGGGACTCCGTTCTATTACGACGGTATAGGGATGGAGACTGTTCCGATGAACCCGGGTAAACCCTTGACTGTACCTGGATGGAAAGCGGAGAAATACACGAGGCACGCCGATACTTGGACGCCGTTCTTGAGAGGACATACAAGATGACAAAGCCGCTATTAATTGTGACGAGTCTGTTCTTATCGGTATTGCCAGGTTGTGGTGACAGAGATTCTCCTGAGGGGCCCGCTGCCATGACGCAACCGAAGCCGCCGGGAACATATAAAGACGGTGATGATGCCGCCCAGGCCTTCATAGAGGGCCTGAAGCATGCTTCCTCAGACGCTGAGAAGTGGCGGCTAACCCTGCGATATTATGAGTGGGACGAAAGCGAAGCCCAAAGATACATCCCCTCATGGTTCAAGATGTTCGGGTCGGCGACGGCGTTTGCAAAGTACTACCCGAACGTGACCAAACATATCCAGTTGGACAAGTCCTGTTTTGGGTACATGGCTGCGTACATTGGATCGGACGAGATGCTACCGCACCGCGGGCCGCAGGCTCTCACGGCGGGAGAGTTGTCCGCCATTTGGCTGAAGCACTTGACGGGCAGGGAATTCCAGGATCGGGAGGAATTCAACAACTGGTTCGACGCCAACCAGGAGTACCTGAAGTGGAATCAGGAAACTGGGAAATTTGAGATTCACAGACCACAAACCTTCCCGGCGGTGGAAATCCCGAAGCGTAGTGAACCACATATGCAGTGCAAGAATCATCGTGGGGCAATTGGGGAGGCTGGAGTCGAGGCGCAATTAGGATCAGCCGCTATTTACGCCGCGCCGATATGGTGTATATGGGGTCGGCGTGCCGTTATACTCTGAGAATGGAAGTGCTATGAAAAAACTATTGGTTTCTATGGTGTCGTCAATGCTGTTTGCTGCGGGGCTTGTCGGATGCCAGTGTCATGATACGGGTCTGCAACCGGTCATCGGCTCAGCGGCATCTCAACCTTCTGTCTCATCGCAGCGAATATCGCGGGGCATGAAAATGTCAGTTGTTCGATCTCGGCTACGATCGGTCGGGGCGGCCCGTTTCCCAAGATTTTGGCCCACATGGGCATTTGGCCATGGTGGTGACAGCCGTTCGACTCCTCCCTCTAAGAAAGCCTATCGGAGCCTTTTCTATCGGTTGCCGGGTGATACTGTGGTCTGGCTCTTAGGATCAGGACCTCGCGGGGGAACTGATGATCAGTACGTTCTGAAGATTATCGGATTGACCGAGGAGGGCAAGGCCGATGAATTTTACGAGAGCGAGTTATTGCCGAACGAACTGCTGAAACAATATCCTCAGGCGATAGTAGTATCTAAAGAGGGGATGGTTGAGGTAATACCGCAAGAAGACGATCCGCAAAACTAGCCATGGTGCTCGCCCCAAAGAGGATTGGGTGCCTGGTGATTGGGGGGCAGTAAAGAATACCAAGTGGGACGGCAGGCCCGGGCGGGAGGCCGAAAATGCTATTTATCTGGGTAATAATCGGTGGTGGGGACACACCGAGAAAAAAATAGTAACC
>JABGPF010000486.1 GCA_018645065.1 Phycisphaerales bacterium | reverse complement strand
ATAAAGGGACTCCTTTATTGCCCAGAATGTTCTAGTGATTATTCATACCGCCTTCCCCTCGGCGATCCGTCGATCTCCTCGCCCGCCGCCAGTTGCTCAGGCCGTCAGACACTACGTTACCCCAACTTGGACTCGCAATACTGCGCATGGCTTATTTTACTCCCATGCAACTAAGCTTGTCCATGTTTTATAGCGTTATTTACAAGGCGTACGCATTTAATTTGGAAAGAAAAAAGGGTCGGCGGCAAGGAGTTTGCCTCAGTCCAAAACACCGTATCGCCTTTTCAGCCATCAGACCGCTCGACATAACCATCCGCGGGAATCAGTGCCGCTGGAGCAACGCGGATGTCCCGATTTCGCATCGGGGTGGTAAAAAAAGCCGTGCGCCGTTCGCCGTTATCAGTCGTTATCAGTAGCATATCCGCCGTTGGCCGTCTGCCGTTCGCCGTCTGCCGTTCGCCGTCTGCCGTTGGCCGTATCCAATCCGTGATATCAGTGTTATTCCTCCTTCGGCGGATCTTCGACCGTGGTGGTAGCAAAAGCCGTTCGTCGTTGCGGTGACTATTTCTTGTCGGCTTTGAATCGTTCGCGGCTTTGGGCCTTTTGCTTTTCCCATAATTCGCGGTCTTTTTCGTACTTTGCTTTATTGGCGTCGATGAAGGCCTGGGCTTCTTTCAGGCGTCGCTGCGTGTCGTCCAGGCGAAGGTCACGCTGTGCTTGCCATTTCAGGCGACGCTGATAATCACGAGCCGAGGCGGACTTATCCCATTCATACTTCTCGGGCACCTCCTCGGGCTTCCAGTTATCGCTGCGCTGGGTGGCTAGCGGGATGGTCGTATGATCCGCGCGAACAAGGTTGCCCATCGGGTTTCTGCCCCAGGCGTATCGGAAGTGGATCGGCTTGGCGATGTGTTTGCTGGTGAGGACTACCGAACGTCGATCGTATTGCGGGCGATTGTGGCGGTCCATTTTTGTGATCAGCCAGTCGGCGTCGGCCGGTTGGAAACGACGGTCCGCGCCGGCGATGGCGAAGCCCTGAATGCCCGCATCGTCGAGCTGCCTAAGCCACGTGTCGAATTTCAGGACGATCCGCCCGTCTTCGACTTTCATTTCCGTGATCGTCGGCGGCAGCCATGGGATATCTTTCCCGTACTGCGTAGCCAGCGCCCAGGCGGCTGTCTTCTCGCCTACGGGCACTTTTTTCTGCGGATGATACCACGCGCGACGCTGGTCGAAACTGCTGACGAACCCGATGTTCTTATCACCGGCTTTGTAGAAGAAGTCCAGGAACGTTTTGTGCTGGGCTTCGCGGATGTATATCCCGTCGTCGAGCATTTTTTCCAGGTAATTATCGCGTGTTTGCGGAGACCCGCCGGTGCATAGGGAAATTATACCGAACGCCATTTTCTCATCACCAAACGCCTTGCGCCACGCGGTGATCATCTTCCCGAATATCTGGTAGTACATCGCGGCGCCGGCTGAACCGCCGTTGGCGTTGTTGTATCCCTGATGAAAAATCGCACCCTTAACCGCCAAGCCGCTAATCGGCGCGATCATACTGTTGTAGCAGTTGCCAGGTCGGTTCTGGTCCATTGTCGGCCCCGGGCGCAGATCAGTTGGAGCCTTGCGGTTTTCGGGTACTTTCTCGCCCCGTTTCTTCATGTCGGCCACCCAGCGATGGAAATTCTTGACGCGATTTTCGAGGTCCTTCTTCGAGTCCCATTCGGAAATTTTCGTATCCCATTCGGAGAGCTTGGCTTTAACTTCGGGCGTGTCGATCTTTTTCAATACCGACATCGGCGTCCAGGTCTCCACCGTTGTCCCGCCGCGTGATGCGTCTATCACGCCGATGGGGATTCCTACGGCCTGGTGCAGGCGGCGGGCGAATACATAACCGATCGCCGAGACCTCGCCCACCGTCTCCGGCGTGCAGATGTCCCAGTCGCCCTTGCGGAAATGGCGGCTTGACCAACTGCTCCATTCATGCAGGCGAGGGAAGCCGGGTTTGGCTTTCGGACCGTTCTGCGAAGGGACGGTGAGTATGCGAATCTGCGGGTAATTCGCCGAGATAATCTCCAGCCTGCCGAACTCCACATGCCGGATCGGTTCTTCCATATTGCTCTGCCCGCCAAGTATCCATACATCGCCGATCAGAACATTTTCCAGCGTGAGCGTTTTGCTCGTGCCCTTAACGGTAAGCCTCTGGCCGGTGGAGTTCGCCTTCATCGCGGTGAGCGTAACTTTCCAGACGCGGTCTTTGGCGGCCGTTGCGGTATGGGTCTGGCCGGAGAATGAGACGGTCACTTTTTCGCCCGGCGCGGCCCATCCCCAAACGCTCGCAGGTTTGTCACGCTGGAGCACCATGTTGGTCTGAAACAAATTATGAACGCACAATCCCTTGCCAA
>JABGPF010000127.1 GCA_018645065.1 Phycisphaerales bacterium | reverse complement strand
CACTTATACAGGACCACACGATCGGTTGATTCGGTGTCCGCTTAGATAACAGGCTGGAAAAACATGATAGAAGTAAATCGACAAGGCGAAGTATGGGTGTTCGCGGAGGCAGAGGCCGGTAAGCTCTCCGATGTACCCCTTGAACTGTTGAGCAAGGGACGCGAACTTGCCGACGAACTTTCAGTCCCGCTGGGCGCCGTTCTGCTCGGTGGTGACCAGGTAACGTCGTTGGACGCGTCGCTGATCGCACACGGGGCCGACAAGGTCTACGTCGTCACCGACGCGAAACTCGACCACTACCAGACAACACCTTACACCAAGGTGATCTGCGATCTGATCGAAGAATTCAAGCCCCAGATCATGATGTACGGCGCCACGCCGATCGGACGTGACTTGGCGCCAACGGTGGCCAGTGCAGCCAAATGCGGACTCACCGCTGACTGCACCGATCTGCAAATCGGTGATCACAAACCCGCCGGTTCAGACGTAACCCACGAAAATCTACTGTTCCAGATTCGGCCCGCGTTTGGCGGAAACATCATCGCGACGATCGTGAACTACGATCGCTGGCCGCAAATGGCGACCGTACGCGAAGGCGTTATGGTAATGCCCGAAGCGGACGCATCTCGCACCGGCGAAACGATTGTCTGCCCGGCGAACCTGGGCGACGTCGAACTGCCCCTGGAAATTATCGAATCTGTAAGACGCGAAAAGAAAGTTAACCTCAAAGCCGCTCGCATCATCGTCGCCGGCGGCGCCGGTGTCGGAAGCAAGGATAACTTCGACAAGCTGGTCGGCGAACTGGCTCGCTGCCTCGGTGGTGAAGTTGGCGGATCGCGAGCAGCGGTCGATCTGGGATATGTCGGGCACGATCACCAGGTCGGACAGACCGGAACCACGGTCAGGCCAGCGTTGTACATAGCCTGCGGAATCTCCGGAGCCGTGCAGCACTGTGCAGGCATGCAGGAAGCGGGCAAGATCCTAGCGATTAACGACGATCCCGATGCGCCGATCTTCCAGGCTGCACACATGGGCATCGTAGGCGATATGAACGTTGTTATCCCCAAACTTATAAAGGCCATCCGAAGCGGCGCACAATAATCACCGCTCGCAGCGGACTAAGGACCAAAACATGGCTAATTTCTACAACGATAATGAAGACATTAAATTCCTCTTCCGGCACCTGGACGTGGCTCGCACCGCCGACATTATGGAAGAAAACTACCGCTTCTGCGCGGAGTTCGACTACGCCCCGGAAAACTCCGACGACGCGGTCGACAACTACGAGCGAATCCTCGAAACGATCGGGCAGATCTCCGCAGACGAGATCGCGCCGACCGCTGAAGAGACCGACATTGTCGGGAATGTGCTCAACGATGACGGTTCGGTGACTTACGCGCCGGGCATCTCCAACGCACTGAAGAGACTCTCGCAAGCCGATATGATGGGATTCACACTCCCGTACCGATTCGGCGGAATCAACTGCTCAAACCTGGTCTACACCATGAGCAACGAGATCGTCAGCCGAGCAGACGCCGCGCTGATGAACATCTACGGCTTGCAAGGCATCGCAGAGACGATTAACGCGTTCGCCTCGGAAGAAATCAAGCAGCAGTACCTCCACGGTATGTCAGCCGGTTGGACTGGCGCCATGGTGCTCACAGAGCCCGACGCTGGCAGCGACCTGCAGGCTGTGAAAACTCGCGCATACCAGGACGAAGACGGAAACTGGTTCGTCCACGGCGTTAAGCGGTTCATCACCAACGGTTGCGGTGAAGTGCTGCTGGTGCTGGCGAGAACCGAACCGGATATCTCAGACGGACGCGGACTGAGCCTCCTGGTTGTCGATAGCGGACCGACTGTCAAAATCCGCCGACTCGAGCACAAGCTCGGTATCAACGGTAGCCCGACGTGCGAAATATTCTTCGATAATTCGCCCGCACAGCTTATCGGCGACCGTCAGCGCGGATTGATCACCTACGTTATGAGCCTGATGAACGGGGCACGCGTCGGAATCGCCGCCCAGTCGATCGGTATTGGCGAAGCGGCCTATCGTGCAGCACGCGACTACGGACACGCTCGCAAGCAGTTCGGAACGGCGATTGACACATTCCCGGCAGTTCGCGAACTCCTGGTCAACATGCAGCTCGACATCCAAGCCGCACGAACGCTAACATATTACGCCAGCTTCTGCGTGGATATCGAAAACGGCGCACTTCGCGGTCTGGAATCAGAAGAGGCCAAGAACGATAAGGAAATCCGCAAGGGACACAAGCAGTTGGCTCGCAAGATCGGGCGTTACAACAAGGTGCTTACGCCTATGAGTAAGTACTACGCCTCGGAAATGTCGATGCGGGTGGCTAACGATTCGATCGCGGTGCTCGGCGGAAGCGGATACATGAAGGACTACGCCTGCGAGCGATACCTCCGCGACAGCCGCATAACCACAATTTACGAAGGCACCAGCCAATTGCAGGTGCTCGCCGGTATCGCAGGGGTAACCAGCGGAACGGCAAAAACAATTATCGAAGATCTGCTCGACAATACCTGGACCAAAGAAGTCCAGCCGATGATCGACCAGATCCGCCAGGGCCTGGAACTGCTCGATGAGTGCGTGGCGTTCGTTAAAGAACAGCCCGGCGCTATCCATCGCGATCTGTACGCTCGCAAGCTGGTTGACATGGCGTTGTACCTTATCGTCGGAGTGTTGTTCTGCGATCAGGCGATGGCCAACGACACCAAGCACGCAGTGGCTAGACGCTGGTTGGCGTGGCGCATGCCTGAGCTTCGTATGGACGCCGAGATGATCAAATCCGGTGATACGCAGATTGTCGACGATTTCGAAATTCTCGCAGGACCCGTCCCGGTTGTCGAGTGATGATCGGAGCAGGGGGGGGGGAGAGTTTCATTTTGCTCGGGATTTTCTTACACTCTTCGCTAGTTATTGTGAGACAGTGAGATGAAGTCCCTTGAAGACATTCTCCGCCCAAGCGACCAGGCCCCTTCGGGGAATCTGCGCGACGCCTTGGTATGGGCGATGTTGGCGGGGTTGATCCTTGCGATGCTGCCGGCTTGGTGGGTCGACAAAAACCTCCTGTTGAATCTTTGGGGCGGGAGCGCCAATGAATTAAGCGATGTGGTTGAGGTATTCTCGCGCAGAATGCTGTCGTTCTTGTTGCTCCCGACGTTGGGGTTCATGTTGGCGTTGCGTTGCGGTGCGGTGGATCTGAGTGTATGGGTGGTTGGTGCTCTAGCTGCCCTGGTGACTGCATGGATGCTCATCCCCGATCTGAACGCCACAGGCCCAGCTCCGAGTATTGTACTTGCGATACTCGCCGGTTTGGGCGTCGGGCTTGCCTGCGGATTGTTTACTGGGATATTGGTTTCAATTCTTCGCCTGCCTTCTCTGATAGTCTCCGGGCTGATGGCGTTTGGATTATTCTCAGCCCGCAGATGGTTCGCCCCGAACGGAACAATTGTGTTGGAGAATGACGCGCTCGACGGTTTTCTAAAGGGATTCCAAAATATCGCCAACCATATGGGGTTTCCGGAAGTCACGCTTCAGTCGACGGCTATTTTATTCGTGTTCGTTATCTACGCATTTACGATGCTGGTGCTGGTGATTATTAACAACGCGACGGTGGACCAGTATCCCCCGAAGCATATTCCAAAACGTCTGGGGTTGTTTGTTTCGCTGGTCGCCTCGGGCCTGTTGTCCGCCGCGGGCGGAGTGATCGGGCTGATTGAATACGGCCAGGCGCCGGTCCCATGCCGACCGGTGGGCGATCTTGTGATTCCCGCAGCGGCGCTGCTGGCGGGGGGGCTATACCTGGCCGGACCGAAACGAACGCTGCTGGTCTGCCTGCTGCTACCGGCCTCCCTGGCGGTGGCCAGCGCATGGCGACAGGATGTTCTAAGCCTGCGAAGCGATTACCTGCCCGGATTTCCGCTGCAAGTGGGCGTGCTGATAGTGATGGTCGCGATGTCGAGATACGCGATGACTGGCGCGTCGAAAACTTCCAATCGGCGCGATTTGGCCCTGGTTATGGCGTGGTTGTCGTCTTTAGGTATAGTTGTTTTCGCCGCGTGCGTCTGGTTCGATTCACCGACGATCAGAACCATTGCTCATCTACTGGGCGCCGGGTTCTGGTTGGTCGGAGCGGTTGGGGCGATATCGCTCAGATTCCTGCCAAAACGACGATCTGCATGGTAAGACCTTGGGTACGACGAAGCCTGCAGCAGATCATGAATCGTTGTTCACGGCCATACCGGCCCGATGACGCAGATACGCGTCGATAAATTCCTGAATGTCACCGTCCAGCACTTTGTCGGTATGGGGCGATTTCAGTTCAGATCGTTCGTCCCGCACAAGTTGGTAGGGGTATAGAACGTACGAGCGTATCTGGTTACCGAACGCTATTTCACCCTTGTCGCCGTACAGCTTGGCCAGTTCTGTATCGCGTTTTGCCTGCTCGAACTGGTAGATCTTCGCAGCCAGCATCTTCCTGGCCGATGCTCGGTTCTTGTGCTGCGATCGTTCGTTTTGGCATTGGACTACTATGCCCGTTGGCGTGTGGGTCAGGCGAACTGCGCTGTCGGTTTTATTTACGTGCTGACCGCCGGCTCCGCTGGCTCGGTATGTGTCTTCACGCACGTCCTTGTCGTAGTCGATGTCGACATCGATATCGTCGAGTTCCGGGAGTACGTTAGTCGAGGCGAAGCTCGTGTGGCGTCGATTTTGTGAATCGAACGGGCTGATGCGCACCAGGCGATGAACACCGCGTTCGCAGGAGAGGTATCCGTAAGCGTATGGCCCCTCAACTTTCAGGGTGATTGATCGGATACCGGCTTCTTCACCGTCGGTGCGATCGATTTCTTCGAACTTGAACTTGTTCCGCTCGAAGTATCGCAGGTACATTCGCATGAGCATTTCGGCCCAGTCGCAGCTTTCGGTCCCGCCGGCTCCGGCGTGGATCGAGAAGTAGCAACTGCCCTTGTCATGCGGGCCTGAAAGTAGCGTGCGAAGCTCCAAGCGGTCGAGCTGACCGCAGAGGTTCCGTTCTTGTTGGGCTGCGTCCTGAAGATCGTCGGTGCTGCCTTCTTCATCGGCCAGTTCGAACAGCACCTCGAGATCTTCGATCCCGCTGCTGATTTCGGTTACAGGCGTGACTACTGCTTTCAGGGTTTTCAGTTCGGTGATGATCGGAGCGGCTGCCTCCTGATCGTCCCAGAAGCCCGGCGTCCCCATCTGCTTTTCCAGCTCGCCCATGCGGGTCTGTTGGCCAGGTACGTCAAAGAGAGTCCCGGATTGCTATTATCCGGGCGCTAAGGTTACTGATTCGTTCTTTTAATCCGTCAAGTTCCAAAATTATTACTCCTGGGGCGAATCATACCAGTTTGACGCCCGCAGAACAATCCCCTTGCCGCAGAGGACTTGTCTGGGCGGCTTGGATTTGTTACTGTCAGGCTTGAACCCACAACGCTATGGAGAATATGGTGAACAAAAATCGAAGCGATCTGAGCAGGCGAGAGTTTATAAAACTGGCCGGTGCGGCCGCCGGGGCGGTGTCTGTGCACGGCCTGGTCAACGCAGCACAAACCCGGGCCAGGAAAACCGCAGGTCCCAATGTGGTGTTTGTTCTGACTGATCAATGGCGAAGCCAGGCCACCGGATACGCCGGCGATCCGAACGCACTCACACCGCACCTGGACAAACTGGCCGCCCAGAGCGTGAATATGAGCAACGCCGTTTCAGGATGTCCGGTATGCTGCCCGTATCGTGCGAGCTTACTCACCGGGCAATATCCGCTAAAGCACGGCGTGTTCCTTAACGATCTCTGCCTGCAGCCCAAGGGTGTAACGCTGGCTGAGGCGTACGCCAAGGGCGGTTACGATACCGCTTATATTGGTAAGTGGCATCTCGACGGGCACGGGCGGGCATCGTACATTCCCAAAGAGCGGCGGCACGGATTTGACTATTGGAAGACCCTGGAGTGCACGCACAATTATAACAAGTCGGCGTATTACCAGGGCGATAGTAAAACAAAGCTACTCTGGAAGGGGTATGACGCCCGGGCCCAGACCGACGACGCTTGCGGCTACATTCGCAAGCACGCAACAGCGGCAAAGCCGTTCATGCTGGTCCTTTCGTTCGGACCGCCGCATAACCCTTATCAAACTGCGCCGAAGCAATATCGCAAGTTGTACGATAGCAAGAAGATCAAGTTGCGTGATAATGTGCCCGAGGCAGCCAGGGCTCGGACCCGCAAGGAACTTGCCGGATACTACGCGCACATTTCGGCGCTGGACGCTTGCGTCGGCGATTTGCTGGCAACTATCGAACAGGCCGATATCGCCAAGGACACAATATTCGTGTTCACCTCAGACCACGGCGATATGCTGGGCTCACAGAACCAGACCCGCAAACAGAGGCCCTGGGACGAATCGATAATGGTCCCGTTCCTTGTGCGATATCCGGCAAAGCTGGGGAGCAAAGCCAAGACCATCGATATGCCGATCAATACGCCGGACATCATGCCCACAATGCTTGGCCTGTGCTCACTGAAGGTGCCCCAAGGCGTACAGGGCGTCGACTATTCGGGAGTGATTACCGGACGCGACAAACCGTTGAACGATGCGGCACTGATCACATGCCCATCACCGTTCGGCGAATGGGTACGGGGCCAGGGACGAGAGTACCGCGGCGTGCGAACGCGACGCTACACCTACGTTCGCGATCTGAAAGGTCCATGGCTGCTCTACGATAACCAGGAAGATCCATACCAATTGAAAAACCTGGTCAGCAAGGACGCACCGTCAGATCTGCAGAAACAGATGGAGACCCTACTGGCTGATAAGTTGAAAGCCACCGACGACAATTTTCAGCCCGGAACAAAGTACATCGCCAAATGGGGCTACAAAGTGAATGCCCGAGGGACCGTGCCATACTAACGGCGAAAAGCATCCCGACGGCGTCGAGACTTGGCGGACGTTCTGTCCTGTCGCTAAATAGGCGACGTCAATCAGATCATCATGATGCACATGCAGGGCTGCGTACTACCGTTTACTGACGACTAGATGGATAAATCGCACAGCGACGAACGCGGAGCGTTGCTCCGCCGCCAAATGGGACTAAGAGAAACACGTCAAGAAATTTGACCGAAAAGCGGATAAGTCCGGTGAAATGGGTTCGCCTGCTATTTCCTCAGATATATTC
The DNA here is from genome assembly GCA_018645065.1 of Phycisphaerales bacterium. Taxonomy (GTDB): domain Bacteria; phylum Planctomycetota; class Phycisphaerae; order SM23-33; family SM23-33; genus BS750m-G57. Next base: position 8,466 of record JABGPF010000127.1, on the reverse strand, counting down.
GGGGTGGATTTTTTAGTGGCGTTTAGCGGCGGGGCAACGCCCCGCATTCAGGCGTTTCACCACTGCATCGCGCTTTATCCATCTAGTCGTCAGTAGCGGTCGACGGCACGTCGGCCTTCGTCCCGACGCAGTCGGGATTGTTCGGCGTGGCCGTTCGCTGTTGACGTTACTTGGGAATTGGACATTCCTTGTTGGCTGGTGGATATTGTTCTGTTGCCGTTCGCCAATTGTCAATTTCCAGTCCGTCCAAAATGTGCGCATAAAAATGGCGACGCCTAGGTGGAGGGAGACCTAAACGTCGCCCAAAGCCGCATCCCTAATATGCAGGTGGAGGGAGACCTGCACGTGACGGGGTGCAGCGGACAACCAAATTAATATCGACTACTATTAGTGGGCCATTTGCAGCCCTTATATGCTAGATCCCGAAAACGATTCTAACACCATTATAATTCGGTTAGTGATCTCTGCAAGCGTTAACCGATTTTTCTGATTTTTTTTTGGCTATTCCCTTTTTCGATCAGATTCAGAGAGAATGTTGAGTTGGGCGATTCTACGGTTCAGTAAAAGTGGCTGCCTGGGACGTCTGACGGAAGCCCATCAGACGCCCCAATCCATGCCATTCAGCCGACGCCCATCCGTGGGCGCCGTACCATTATTCCGGAAATCGATGCAATACCGATCTCCACGCGGGATGATCAACTACAGCCCAGTGAAGAACCGCAGTTGAAGCATTTGTAGCAGTTACCGTTACGAACCGTCAGAGACCCGCAAACATCACAGGCCGGAGCATCTTCCTGGAAGTGCTCGAACTGACGATCAATTCGTTCGCTGCTTACCGATGCAGTCCGAGGCTCGGCTCGCGACGACAGACGAAGTGCGGTCTTAACCGATGCACTTGTAGCCGTGTTGATCCCTCCGCCTCCGTTCCCTCCACCGCCGGACCCTCCGGCCGGTGCGTATCCCTCCACGTCAATAAGTGCGTCGGACTGCCCGCAGACTTCCGTGTCCGGGGCCTTGCCGACGCGGCCAGGTTCCGAGGGTGCATCATCCTTGACAGCCTCGGGCGCTAATGCGTTAGGTGCGGATTCAGATTTGTTCGTCTTCTTCTTTTTGGGTGCAGGGCGTTTGGGAAGGTGCTTGTTGCGGTACTCTTCACCAAGGAACTGCAGACCAAGCCAGCGGAAAATATAATCGACTATACTCTTGGCCATCGGTATATCGCGGTTGTCGGTCATACCGTGCGGATCAAATCGCTGGTGCGAGAACTTCTTGACCAGGCTCTCGAGCGGTACGCCGTATTGCAGGCATAAGCTAAGGGCCGTTGCGAATGTGTCCATCATCCCGCCCACGGTTGAGCCCTCTTTCGACATGCTGATGAACAGCTCACCGGGCGTACCGTCTTCGTAGAGTCCCACGCTGAGGTAACCCTCGTGGCGTGCGACTGAGAACTTGTGCGTGATCGAAGGGCGAGTGGCCGGGAGACGCCTGCGATGCGGTTTGCGAACCGCGGCGTCGAGTTCTTCCTGGCTGATACCGGAGATTACGGGTTGGGCGCTCTTGCTCGCCGATGCGTCTTTCGAGACGTTAAGCGGTTGGATGCGTTTCGACCCGTCGCGGTAGATAGCAACGGCTTTGAGACCGAGATTCCACGCATCGACGTATACGCCCTGGATTTCTTCGATAGTCGCTTCGTTCGGTATGTTGACGGTCTTGGAGATGGCGCCCGAGATAAACGGCTGGGCCGCTCCCATCATGCGGATGTGGCCCATATGATGAATGCATCGCGTTCCGTCTGCCGGTTTGAAGGCACAGTCGAACACGGGCAGGTGCTCGTCTTTCAGGCCGGGAGCGTCTTCGATCGTGTCGTTCTGGCTGATGTGCGTCAGAATTCCGTCGATCGTTTTGCTGTCGTAGCCGAGTCGCTGTAGGGCCAGCGAAACTGTCTGGTTGATAATCTTGAACATTCCGCCGCCGGCAAGCTGTTTGTACTTGACCAGCGCGATGTCAGGCTCGATTCCCGTGGTGTCGCAGTCCATCATGAACCCGATGGTGCCCGTAGGCGCCAGAACGGTGACCTGTGCATTTCGGTATCCGTGCTCCATTCCTGCTTCAATGGCTTGTGCCCATGAATCTTTCGCCGATTCCAGAAGGGCATCGGGGCAGAGTTCTGTATCGATACCATCAATCGCCGCCCGGTGCATCTTCATAACTTTGAGCATCGACTTGCGGTTCTGTTCAAACTTTGCGAACGGTCCGACGCTTTCAGCCAGTTCGGCGCTGGTGGCGTATGCTGTGCCTGTTAGAATTGCGGTGAGTGCTCCGGCGGTTGCTCTGCCTTCATCGCTGTCGTAGGGCAGGCCCAGTGACATCAGCAGGGCGCCGAGGTTAGCGTAACCGAGTCCCAGCGGGCGGTAGTTGTGGCTGTTGGTGCAGATAAGGTCGCCCGGATAACTGGCGTTGTCGACCAGGATTTCCTGTGCGATGACGAATATTCGTGCCGCAGCGGACATTCGCTCGGTGTCCATCGATCCGTCTTCACGCCGGAACTTCATAAGGTTCAGGCTGGCCAGGTTGCAGGCTGAGTCATTAAGGAACATGTACTCGCTGCAAGGGTTCGATGCGTTGATCGGGCCGTCGTCGGCACATGTGTGCCACTTGTTAATAGTTGTATGGTACTGCACGCCCGGGTCGCCGCAGACGTGAGTGCCTTCGGCGATAAGTTCAAGCAACTCGTTTGCGGGGTACTGGACCGACGGCTTCTTGTCGCCGGTGACTTCGTGAGTTGTCCACAGCGTTCCCTTGACCGCGGCGTCCATGAAGTCGTCGGTGACGCGGATCGACAAGTTGGCGTTCTGGTACATTACCGATGCGTACGCCTCACCGTTGAACGAGCCATCGTATCCCTGTTCGATCAGGGCCCAGGCTTTACGCTCTTCGACCATCTTGCAGGAGATGAATTCCTTAATATCCGGATGATCGCATTGTAGCGACTGCATTTTCGCGGCGCGACGTGTTTTTCCGCCTGAGCGAACAACGGCGGCGATCTGGTCGAATATTCGCATGAAGCTCAGCGGTCCCGACGGTGTTCCACCGCCCGAGAGGGTCTCGCGGCTTGAACGCAATGTCGAGAGGTCGGTGCCAGTGCCCGAACCGTACTTGAAGAGCATCGCCTCGTCCTGGGCCAGACGCATGATGTCTTCCATCGTGTCGTCGACCGATTGGATGAAGCATGCTGACGCCTGGGGGTACTCGTAGCTGCGCATGGTGCGTTCGGGCTTGTCGGTCTCTTTGTTCCAGTGGCAGTTGCCCTCGGAACCTTCAACACCGTACTGATGAAACAGTCCGACGTTAAACCAGACCGGAGAGTTAAACGCGCCGTACTGATTGACGCACAGGTACGAAAGTTCGTTGTAGAATCGCTCGGCGTCGTCATCATCGGCGAATACGCCGTCTGCCTTTCCGAGATCGGCAATGGTGCGCGTGACGCGATTGACCATACCGCGAATCGAATTTTCTCGCTCGGGCGAATTGTGCTCACCGTAGAAATATTTGCTGACCACCACGGTTGTGGCCAGTTGGCTCCAGTCGACCGGTTTCTCGACGTCAGTCTGCTCGAAAATCGTACCGCCCTTATCGTCGGTGATATGGGCCGATGAGGTCTCCCATGATACGCTGTCAAACGGATCGGTCCCGGGAGTTGAGAATACCTGTGGGATTTTCAGGCCCTTGCCCTTTGCTGGAGTCTGCGCGGTCGCTTTCGAGTCTTTCGACTCGTGCAAAGAGTTTGTTGAGTCCTGATGCGTCATCGTCATACTCCCGTCAAAACAGTTGGATCGTTTTCGATTATGATTATGAAATATTAATTTCGAATAAGTAAGTCGGCCTGCCGAACCACGCCGACACCGGACTGAAAAAGTACGTTACTCTTCTTCATATAAGGTTTCTGGTTGCATTGACAACTTGTCAATCAGTTCAAATCTTCCCAGATGCCTAATGATCCGGTACTACCAACGAGTAGGCATCTTAATACCATATCTTGTATGCAACAAGATAAAAAACGGCTAAATGTTGTGATAATCTGTAACTCTTTATTCTACGCGACGTTCTGAGAACTATTTTTTTTTGTCAACATGCTAAAACAGCCTTACATAATACTAACACAGGCAAAACGAAAAATCAAGGCACAATATAGGGGGTGCCTGTTGATAACTGTGCACAACTTGTAGGATGCCGGTGCGGACAGTGTGGATGGGCTGTTGAGTACCTGTTGCCCGTTAGCGTTTGGGCCTTGTTTTGGGGTGTTTTTGGCCTATTTTGAATATCCGAATAATCGGGGCTTGACAAAAGTCTACAGTTGGAGAGGAGTTATGCTCCCTATTCACCGATAACATTAATGCCGCGATGTCAGAAGCTTTTTGAACTCCACGCCGAAAATTTGAGCAATGAAATCAGAGTCAAACAAACCCATAGCCGGTCGAGTCGCCGAACATAATTTCTGGCCTGCCGAAAGACATTATTCTATTGGGCTGGACACTACCTGTTCGAGAGATTTGTGGGACCCTCAGTCCAGCAGTCAGGGGCCTGTGGTTCTTGGCGAGATTCTCACGCCCGAACGAGTAAAGGTTCCGTTGCTCGGACGGACCAGCCGTGAGGTGATCGGTGAGTTGATCGAGATGCTGGTGTCTTCCGGTGAACTCAGTGACGGAGATGAAGTGCTTTCGGCGATGGTCAACCGCGAGCGAACCAGGAGCACGGGCATAGGGCGCCAGGTTGCAATTCCTCACGCCAAAACATCTCAGGTGAGCCGGCTGATCATGGCCGTGGGGCTTTGCGCCCATCCTGTGGACTTCGGAGGCGGTGATCAGAGCGGTGTTCGCCTGGTCGTTATGCTGATAAGCCCCGAGCACATGCAGGCCGATCATATCCGAGTGCTGCGCCGTGTGACTGATCTAATGGGTGTGGGTTCTGTTCACGACAAGTTGTTGGAGTCGGTTTCGCCCGAGGCGTTGTACGACGTCATCCGAAGACACGAAGTTGGTTAACGACAGGTTCTAGGTTCCAGGTGCTAGGAACGGCGAACGACAACGACGAACGTCAACGACGGACGTCATCCCGACTTCATCTGGACCAGGCGGACGCATGGGGCTGCCGCTGCTGACGACTAAATGGATAAAGTGCATAACGACGAGCCCTGATGTACCCCGATGCGCATCGGGACTTTCAGCATCGGGGCGTTTCACCACCGCATCACGCGCTTTATTCATCTAGTTGACGTTGAACCTGGAATCTAGAACCTGCCGTTCGCCGGGGCAATAAAAAACCGGCCGACCTGATGGACAGGGCGACCGGTTTCTCAATGTTATTGTTGCGCGATGTTTTACTTCTTCTTGATTTTCCGCAGCATTTCTTTCGCTTCGCCAACCAGATAGAACGATCCGGTTACGCATACGAGGTCTTCTCGGCTTACGGCGTTGATTCCGATTCGCATCGCGTCGGTCAGGTTGTCGGCGATTTGCGCCTGCCTGCCTGAAACTTCGTCGTATATCGCAGCCAGATCTTTCGGTTTCGCCGCTCTTGGCGAGCCTTTTGCCTGGGTGAAGATCACCTTGTCGGCGCCTGATGCCAGTTGTTTCATCATTCCGGTCAGGTCTTTATCGGCGGCGCATCCGAAGATAAGCACAAGTGAGTCGTACGGTACGTGCTGGCCCAGTGCTCTCATCAGCGCTTTGATTGAGGCTGCATTGTGTGCTCCGTCAACGAGGATTCTCGGATCTTCGTTGATCATTTCCATGCGTCCGGGGATGTAGACGTTCGCCAGTCCGCGTTTTGCCAGTTCGTCGTCTATCTCGACGCCTTGTGCTTTAAGTTGGTCCAGCAGCGCAAGGGCCAGTCCGCAGTTCATCGCCTGGTGTTCGCCCGCCAGGGGCACCGGTAGATGTTCGAACTGGCTTGACGGTGTTGTCAGGCATATTCGCGTCATGCACCCGCCGGTTCGTGACGACTCAACTCTCAGGCTGAAGTCTATATCTTTGCCTGTGAACTGTAGGGGTGTTTTGGTTTTCTTTGCGATCCGTTTCAGGACGCGTTCAGCCTCGAGCGGTTGCTGAACGGATATCGCCGGGATGTCTTCCTTGAAGATCCCCGCTTTCTCGCCAGCTATTTTTGCGACGTTATCGCCCAGTTGGCTCGTGTGGTCCAGCGAGATGCTGGTAAGCCCGCATACCTTGGGCTTCAGCACGTTGGTGCTGTCAAGGCGTCCGCCCAGACCAGTTTCGACCACCGCGATATCCACATCTTCAGCCACGAAGTGCGCAAAGGCCATCGCGGTGAATATCTCGAAGAAGGTGGGTTTGTCGTCTTCCATCTTCTCGATGCAGAGTTCGGTTTTGCAGATCAGTCTGCACAGTGCAGCCTGGGTGATCTTATCACCGTTGATCATGATCCGTTCACGCACATCCACGATATGCGGAGAGGTGTACAGACCCACGCGGTGCCCGCACGCCTTGAGCATCTCGGCGAGCATAATCGCCGTGGAGCCCTTGCCCTTGGTGCCCGCTATATGGACGGTCTGGAGTTTTTTCTGAGGGTCCCCAAGGTGTCGCAGGAGGCGCCTCATCCTGTCCAGGCTGAAAGTATCGCTGTTATATCGCACTCGGACCATCTGCTCGTAGTCGGTCTGTGAAAACAGGTACTTAAGCGCCGCACCGTACGTGCGGGCGGGCCTCTTGGACTGCGTAGCTCCACCGGAGCGTTTATTATTCTTTGTTGCGGATGCTATTGCCATGGGGGTGATTATAAAAGAAGTTAAGGGGAAAGTCAAGAGACCGGCACTGTTTAGGGCTAAAAACAAGGGTGAAAGTCCGTTTTCAGGGGATATTTCACAGATTGTTTTTAATTGCATCTATCGACTGACGCAGATGTTGGAGATTTTCCGGTTCCGTTGGCTGGTTAATGAGGGTAATAAGCGTTTATGCCTGATATCTAACTGTACCCTTGCCCCCAGAGCGTCAATATGATCAAATAACGGACGACTGTAGCGTTAACCAAGGCGAATTTCGGTTCGTAAATCGAGTTATTCAGAGGAACAAACAATGGTTTATTATCTGGGAATTGACATCGGAACTTCGGGAACGAAAACGTTGGTGATGGATGCCAAGTGCAAGGTGCTGGCCACCGCGACCGCTGAACACCCCATTTCGGCGCCAAAGCCCGGTTGGAGCGAGCAGAATCCCGATGATTGGTGGGACTCGGCCGCCAAGGCCACCAAAGCCGCCATCCGAAAAGCCAAAATAGACGGTAAGAAGGTCGCGGGCATTGGGCTCAGTGGACAGATGCACGGGCTGGTGATTACCGATGATGCGGGCAAACCGTTGCGACCGAGCATCATCTGGAACGATCAGCGAACCGCCAAGCAGGCCGCGGAAATCGAAGCCGCCGTCGGTGGACGCAAGAAGCTTATCAAACTCGTCGGCAACGCCGCGATGACATCTTTCACGCTGACCAAGCTGCTGTGGGTCCGGGAGAACGAGAAGAAAATTTACGATAAAATCAAGCACATGCTGCTGCCGAAAGACTACGTCCGCCTCAAACTCACCGGCGAATATGTCGGCGACGTTTCGGACATGTCCGGTACGCTGATGCTCAACCAGAAAACTCGCAAATGGTCCAAGAAGATCATTTCGACGTTCAAGATCGACCCGGCGATTCTGCCTCCGGTAATCGAAAGCCACGAGATTTCCGGGTGTTTGACCGCGGCTGCTGCCAAGAAGCTCGGTCTGGCCGAAGGCACGCCGGTTGTCGGTGGTGGTGGTGATCAGGCGATGGGCGCTATCGGAAACGGTGTGGTTGCCGACGGGCTCACCAGTGCGACAATGGGCACCAGCGGCGTTGTGTTCGTGCATTCCAAAGAGTACAAAACAGACCCCGCCGGGCGAGTCGGAACATTCTGCGCCGCAGTCGATGGCGAGTATTGCATGTTCGGTTGCGTTCTGGCCGCTGGTGGAAGTTTCCAGTGGTATCGCAATGTTCTGGGGCAGCAGGAAGTCGCCCAGGCCAAACGCAAAAAGATCGATCCATACGAACTCTTGACCGCCCAGGCCGCCGAGGCTCCTGCAGGCAGCGAGGGGCTTTTCTGGCTACCGTATCTCACCGGAGAACGAACTCCGCACGCCGACCCGAACGCCAAGGCGTGCTGGATCGGAATCGACTCACGCACCACCCGCAACGAGCTGGTGCGCGCGGTGGTCGAAGGCGCCACGTTCGCCATGAACGATGTAGTATCGCTGCTCCGCGACGAACAAGGCATGAAAATTCGCCAGGTTCGACTTTCCGGCGGTGGGGCGCGCAGCGAGTTCTGGCGACAGTTGCAGGCCGATATCTACGGTACGACTTGCGCCACGATCAACACCGAAGAGGGCCCAGCCTATGGTGCTGCGTTGCTGGCGTCAGTCGGGGCGGGCGAATATT